>NZ_JBHUMH010000010.1:0-187054 GCF_042684845.1 Paenibacillus yanchengensis
TTGTTTAAACTTCATAGTAGAGCATCTCCTAAGATAGAATAGTGCCTTCGTCCGGCCTATCTCTATCCTACAGGGATGCTTCCTTATTTACAAAGTCCAAATTTAACGCTCTACAGGAATGCTGAGCAAATGGGATACGCTTATAAAGGAGAGGAAGAAATATGTTCCTACTTCTATTCATGTCTAGCCATACTTTCCTCATCATTTCTATATTCCAAAATATCGCCAGGCTGACAATCTAGTGCTTTGCAAATTGCTTCTAGCGTCGTTAACCGAATCGCTTTTGCTTTGCCGTTTTTTAATATAGAAAGGTTAGCCATCGTTATACCAACTCTCTCCGAAAGTTCTGTTACACTCATTTTCCTTTTGGCCAGCATCACATCAACATTAATAATAATCGCCATATTTATTCACCTCAAACCGTCAAATCATTTTCAGATTTAATAGCAATCGCCTCTTGCAAAAGCTTCTGGAGAACTGCAGCGAACACAGCAATCACTACGGAGGCAAACATAATAACTAAGCCGATAACTATAATACCCGGGGCGTCATCCTTCTCCGCCAACAAATAAAATAGTGGCATACCGATCAAATACAAACCACTGATGATAATCGCACAATATTTAATATACTTCAACGCACGTACCGACAAACTAGAGAAAGCTTCGTTTCTATCAATGTAAGTTAACAGTTGAAACGCTTGATACAAAGCAACATAAAAAGGTACCACCGATGCGTACAATACAGTAGCGATAAGATATTTCAAATATGGCATATCCGGATACAGTTCATCTGAAAACTTAACTATCTCAGGCACTGCAAAAATACATAGAGCAAGTACCGGTATACCGATCAGAATAACAGCTACTTTCAAAAAAAGTGTCGTTCCTCGTTTCATTACAAGCCCCTCACTTATAATTTTAATTACTACGACTTTACCACAAAATTTATCGCAAAACAATAAAAAAATATTATTACACGGATATAATTGTGGTATTTTGTAAATAAAAGTTGACTTTTCTTCCATAACACAAGAACAGAAGAATAGAAGAATAAAAATCAGATAGTGACATACTAGTTTTATTTCATTAAAACGTTTTTATAAAAACAACAAAGATTAGTTATAAGGTTGGACAATGAAGGAGGTTACGCAATTTGTGGAGTAGCATAGTCCGAAAACTTATTGCAACATTAATTACCTTATTAAATTAATAACAGAATTTGACTTGCTTTCTTATCCACTTCTTCTAATTCTTCACCCATAGTAGATGTTGTGGCAAGCTTTATTAAATCACTTCTTAACAATTCCATATATTGCGAAGGTAACTCTTTGACTAAGTATTCTAAACACCAAAATTTCCATATATCATCGCTAGTTGAAAACACATCTTTTATATGAGGAATAATTTCTTTTGGAAAAGATATCAGAATGTTAGCGACTTCGGGTGCTATTGGCCAATTCATATCTTGCATCCACTCCAACAGCCCGGGTAACAAAGGAACAATATCTTTTTTATTCATCTTTTTTATAGTATTAACTCTTTCAAAATCAAATTTATTTCTTGGAAGTTTATTTTCAAATGTCATCATTTCCATCCCCTATATTACAGCTACTTTCTCCAACTACTCCCACCAAACATAATAAGTACCGATCATCTGTTTGAGTTCCTCCATCGTTGCTGGGATATCTAGCGATGTTTCGACAATCGAAACGTCTCCTATAAGAGGCAAAGAGAGGTAGAGTTTATTCAAAATTGTAGTTTCCGCCGCAACGGCAGGTTTTTCCTGCGTCACGCGAATACGCCATGATTCCATAAGCAGCTTATCATACTCTTCTTTTGTTTCGCCACTGCTGTATAGTAACTGCTCTATTTCTGCATCCGTCATGGTAGGCAATCTAGTAACTTCAAGTTGATCATTAATAATTAAGCGGCGAACCAACTTACGCATCATCACGTTTACTCCAATATTAGCAGGAGACGCATGCATTCGAGCCTCTTCCCAAATAAGTTCAGTAATGCGCTTGCCCGCTTCCAGAGTAAATCGGAGATGACCATCTCTGTAATTTATCTGCTTCAAAAGTTCACCCGGAGAAATAGACATATAACCGCCGACATACGCACTCCGAACCCACGAATCCAGATGATCAGCATGGAGTATACCATCCTTGTTCCTCAACAAGCTGCGTTGTAAGCCATCAATATAGTCCATAACTTGGGCAGAATCGATATTCGCTTCGGAAAGTATATTCACAATCTCCTCCGAAAATACGGCCTCCCGCGTCCATGGATGATGATCCACACCTTCTAGTGATTCTAACGTATGGCTAAACGGCGCATGTCCAATATCGTGTAGCAACGCCGCTGCCCTTAACGAGCGGTTATCCGGCTCAAAATATGCCGTCAGTGCAAATACACCTAACGTATGCTGTAATCGACTAAACGTATGGTGGGAATTGATAAACGACGCACCGCCATGCCGAATCAAATGAAGTCGTCGTACTTTTTTGCTTCTCAAGAGTGCTTTTTCCTCATCAAACAACCGAATCGAAAGCCGCCATAAAGGCTCATATAGCTCGTCTAAAGCGCCATCATGTCTTAACCGATAATCCACCATTTAGTGCCCCCTAGTATGTATAAGTTTTAGATTTTATAATAGAAAAGATAATATGATTACGATAGATTAGTTGTTTACTCTATTCGCAAATGTAACTAAAAAAGACTTCTCGTCTGAATAAAGAAATATCATTCGAAACAGAAGGAATGTGATTTTCTAATATAGCAACAATTTCCTTGAATGTACTATCTATATCATCTCTTGAATTTAAAATACGGTACTCATTTGGCAACTTCTTTCTTCGTTTTATTAAGCCATTTGTTTTTACTGATTGTTCCCAGTCTCTAAAATCATTCCCGTTATCTCTAGTAAGAATTCTATGCTTAATTATTTCATCACTATCACCATAAAGAGTTATGATAACATAGTTATAACCAGAAAAAACATTAGGAATATCTATCATTCTTATGTCATCTAAATCCGTAATTATTATGTTTTTAAATCCGTGCTTATTGTAGTTTTTAGCTACCGTAATAAGATTTTCAAACGAAAGTTGTTCTTCTTGTCGTTGAGATATTTTGATTAACGGTGCTAGAGTACGATATTCCGGAATCCAACCGAACTCAAAATATGGCGATTCAAAATGCTCATGAAGTTTTCTTGCTAATGTTGTTTTTCCATTTCCCGGTGAACCGTGTAAAATGATAAAGTCTATGTTCATCGTTTTCAGCACCTCTTACTTCGTTCGATTTGAGGGTTATCTGTTTCGTAAAAATGAATTTGGTGAGTCCTTTCTTCACCACCTAATGAGGTTATGAATCAGTAACATGGTTAGATTCAAGAGGCATATCACTTAAACTTATTTGCTAATTAGTGAACTTTCTTTGCACGTTAGCGCAGTAAGACCGACCTCCGTTTGATTCTAGCTTCCTTGTTCTACTCACTCCGTAAAATTATCCAAATTGTATTCTTTAAGCACATTATTCCAGAAAAACTTAGCAGGAACGTTCTTCTCTATCTGAAAAACTTTCCCTCCAGTTTTATAAAATAAGGAAATCGTCTGTCATAGTCCCCAAATCCATATGAACTTCTTCTAATTCTTCACCCATAGTAGGTGTTGTGATCAGTTTTATTAAGTCATTCCTTAATAATTCTATATACTGACAAGGTAACTCTTTAACTATGTATTCTAAACACCAAAATTTCCATATATCATCGCTAGTTAAAAGAACATTTTTGATATGAGGCATAATTTCTTTTGGAAAAGATATCAGAATGTTAGCGACTTCCGGTGCTATTGGCCAATTCATATCTTGCATCCACTCCAGCAGCCCGGGTAACAAAGGAACAATATCTTGCTTATCCATCTTTTTTATAGTATTAACTCTTTCAAAATCAAATTTATTTCTTGATCACATCATATGTGCTTTTTACTAGAAATGATGTAAAGGACGATGGCGTTGGCATTTCAGAAGTTGAACTGGGACGGATTTTCACACGATTTTACCTAGGAGAAAATTTAGGGAGCTACAAGGAGTTGGCATTGGATTGTATCTCGCTTGCAAAATAGTTGCTTCGCAGCATGGATATATGGAGGTTAACATAAGTATGCTTTCTCAATGTAGCCCTAATTATGTTATTGATCCTTCTTCTCAGGTCTTGTTTTCCAGATTTCTTCAATGCCATTCATATCATTATTATGCAAAAATTCTACTGTTTTTGTCTCTAATTCATCTAACAATATTAGCCAAGCGCTTTGGTTTAACTTATAATTTTTTGAAGTATCTTTATGCGTGACTTTTATCCAAACTTCATTCAACTCGCTTGATTTTTCAATTTGATTTTTCATTTCTTCATCTAATTTGGTATCAGTTTTGAAAACCTCTTCATGCCAAATATAATAAAGACGTGTAAGCATACCAGCATTAGCAGAGCTCTCATTGTACTGATATCCATCTTTTCTCTTTTTTGTAGCAATTGCAAGTTCTCTGGTTTTATTAATTATATCTCTAATTATTTCATTATTATGCATTAAGGTCTTAGATTGTTGTGGTGTAATTAGATTATTAGAGATCACCTCAGTATACGTTCGTTGATTCTCGTCAATTGTCAAAATTAGAGTTTGTATATTACTTGCTAATTGATTAGAAATGTACTTCTTATACATTTGCTTTTCTCTTTGTTGATTAAACATAAAGATCATAAGAATCAAAATAATTACAACGAAAATAATAACATACTTCTTCTCCTTCACTAGATCATCTCCATTTCCTTTTATTATATCACTCCAATTAAAATAACATTTGATTAAACATTGTTCCTATTTTAAGCTTTATTAGAAAAGCGGCAAATGTTGCATTCGCCGCCTGTTTACTAGCCTTTAATTGTATAAGTAAACGGTAATTCTTTATAACCAGCGCCAAATTTCGTTGAAGCTGGATAATAAACTTCCCATTTAATCTTCATCAATCCATTGGTTTTTGTGGCTACAGTAGTTGGTGTACCCTCATATTGTACAGTAGTCTGTAATGTAAGGTAATGTCCAACGTTTTGTTTAGTTGGTGAATCTGTAGATTTGAACATATCTGCGCTTGATTGTTGATTTAATCCTTCAACAATAGTTTTATCATTATTTAGCTTAATATTAGTCGAGCCTAAAGTAATTGTTTTACTCGTTCCAGCATCTATAATTGCATCAACCCATTCCTTAATTTTACCAGGAGTAGGTAATGTGGGTAAGAGATTGGACCACGTTTTCTCAATTATCTTTGATGCCAATGTACTGCCATTACTTTTACCTTGAAGTTTTCCATCAACCATTGCATTAATAATTATTGATTTGCCTCCCACTGCAGTTACAAGTTTTACATTGCGATATTTAAATGGGTTGTCTATGATAGTACTTGTAGTTCCATTAATAGCAAGATGCTCCGCTATTTTAAAGCTATTTGTCCAGATATCACTACCATTAACGTTAGTAGATTTCCATGTACCATAGGGCAATGACCACACTTGAACATAATCCATACCAACATACAAAGTAGTATAATAAGTAGTATCTCCTGCCCAATCTGAAAAACTACCAACTGCCTTTGGGGAAATTCCAGGGTTCACAACACCAAGTTTTTCTTTCAGTGCCTCTGTTGTTGGAATTTGCTTTTGCTCACTTGGTTTAATAACATTTGCGAACCAAAAAAAGTCTTTTAACGTGTCGATTTTATCATCATTTAATATTTGAATATTATTAAGTTCCACTGGAAGTGCAACCTCAAAAAGTAATATATTTCCTGAATTATCAGTAAGATATAATTTTAAATGTGGAGCATTTCTAAGCTCACTATCAATGATAGTCTTGTCATAAGATTTATCATTATAAATTTCAAATTTCAGTATAGTAAAATTCCCATCCTTATCAGTTATGTCTCCAACAATGCTATTTATAGATTCTTGTTTCTTATAACTGTCAAATAAAGTTCCTGTAGCAACCAAATTCTTGTTTTGACCATTATAAGCAACAGTAGCATTAAAACTAATTTCATTTCCCTGTACCAAAAAATCTCCTAAAGTAACTTCTGCATTTTTCTCCAGCTTTAATAAAGCATCATCTGAACTGGTTTGTGAACCATAAAGTTTATTAAAATTATCAATACTAATAGAAACACCTGATACGTTTTTCACATTGATATCTTCGTTTTGTTGAGCTTGCGCCTGCAACGGAATACAGAAAGAAAATAACACAAAAAGTGATATAAATAAACTTGTATACCTTTTCATTTAATTCATCTCCTTGTAATTGTTAGTATTTATAAACTTAAAACCACCCCTCCTTGCTCCTTAAAACTTTATTCAACTGAGTTGTTAAGGGGAATTCATTATTACACCACTTAACAACCATAACTTAACATTTTTGTATCTCTTTACTCAATAGGGCTTAAGTAGTATACTATTATAGGAATTTTTTATATTTATTTCAATTTTACAATTAAATGAGACTTAAAAGTAGTTTGTCGCAAATCCTTTATAGATTGCACTGTAGCTTATGTAAGTGAGCGGTTTTCGTTTATGATGATAACGTTAGATCAATATTCGTCGCACCTGCTTCCACCCCCTCAGCAAGAGTTGTAATTCTCCTGTCGTTCTCCAAGAACAATAGAAATCTCTTTTCCTCTGAGATCCGGTACAGTTTCCCCATTTCGCTTTAACCAGGAATAAAACCTAACTATCCCCTCCTGTGCCAGCTCGAAAACCTTTTCAGGACTCGTACTTTTCCAAATGCATCCGATCTCAGTAAGGATATGCCCCATCCATCGACCATCGGAAGTTCCATCTATGTCAACACGAAACTGCAAAAAGCTCATCACCTCTGTTAATTTTCACCACTTAATATCGCATTAATGCTTTTTCATTGGAGATTATCAAATTTATTCTCTGTCATTCTTACTATCTCGTTACTTTAATCAAATACATACTAGTAATTTTCTTGGTTTTTAGTAAACCAGGATAGTGCAAGTTGTTCCATTTCCCTCACAAATGTTTTTTTTGCTGGGCTATATTCACTTGTGTTTTCGAAACGTTCAGCTAATTCTTCCTTAAACCGGCTATATTTTGCAACTTCTTCAGGATGACATCTCAAATAATCTCTAAATATGAGATGTCGTTTGATTTGAGGGTTATCTGTTTCGTAAAAATGAATGTGATGAGTCCTTTCTTCACCACCTTTTCGGAATAACCTTCTACCAGAAATACCCCACTCTCCAGCTACATCATATCCAAGCAATTTCATTTTATCGTTATATGAATCGATCTTGCTAATATCTTGTACTATACACATCATGTCTATAACGGGTTTAGCTTTTAAGCCTGGTACTGATGTGCTTCCAAAATGATCAAAACGAACGATTTCATCCGTAAATATAGTTGTTAGAAACTTAGCTTCATCTTCGTAAAGTCTTATCCAGTCTTTATTATAGTCGCTTAGTCTGATCTTCATAAAACAACCTCCTAGAGACACCAAATAGTGGATTCCCATTCACTAATGGTACAGCTTTCCATATCACTCTAACGGCTAAATTCTTTGAGCAAAAAGGATCTGGAAGCTTACTTTCAGATCCTTTGTCCATATTAAGGCTTTGAATTCCTTTATTTTTACATCAAACACTAACGAATTTTTCAGGGGTAACTAATTATTATTTCTTTTGTTAACTTCAATCGCAATGAACTCCGGCAAATATTTGGGAGTACATCCCTTTGATACCATTTCATCTTTATAAAGACCCGTTTTCTCACCAAGTTTAATACAACGTGCACGATTATGTTCATCATAAACGCCTATCCAGCCTGCGATGAAATTCATTGCCCATTGAACTTCCGGTTCTTCTTGCGTAATATTAGCTTCAATTGCAGATAGTAAGTCTTCGGTGTTATCAGGCGGTGTTTGTCC
The DNA here is from genome assembly GCF_042684845.1 of Paenibacillus yanchengensis. Lineage (NCBI taxonomy): Bacteria > Bacillati > Bacillota > Bacilli > Caryophanales > Paenibacillaceae > Paenibacillus > Paenibacillus yanchengensis. Next base: position 7,997 of record NZ_JBHUMH010000010.1, read on the forward strand.
AGTCCATCTCAATCGCGCTTGATAATACCAGAAAGCTCGCCTTTGAAGAGCAGAAGGGCTATTTTCCCATAATTCCATCCATGCAATTGTCTTCTTGTCTTTGGTGAGCTGATTAGCCATTAACCAATCCATTAAATTATTTCGCTCATCAAAAGTGTGAGTCTGCATATCCTTATCAAGCTTATTTAGCACTTCTTGTGAAAGAAGTTTTTTATCCATAATTAAGATTGCTAATAGTCTGGGCAAAAACTCTTCGGTTGACCAAAGTTCCATAGCTAGTTCGTGATCTTTTTTAATGTCCTTTGCAATTTTTCGTAAGTCACCTAGCTTAGTTTTACTATTGATCTGAGGTAGAATGTTTTCTGCTTTTGAAGAACGTTTTATTTCTGTACCTTTATTTTCATTCATTTGACACAACTCCTTTATTAGAACACTGTTTCATATTGAGTGAAGTAAAAATGCTTAACCGCATCTGCTATATATTTTTCTCAAGGGAGAGATGAGTATATACATACCATTGGATATTCAAACAGACATTGAGTTTTGTAGTTTACTATATTTACCTAAAATAAAATCATAAGTACTAATGAGGTGTGAGATAATTGAAAATACAAAGTGTGAAGCTTTTAACTAGTAATCTGGAAAAGCAGAAAATATTTTATACCCAACTAATGGAACTCCCTTTATTGAATGATCATTCTGACACATTCACCATCATTGTAGGAACTTCTCATTTAACTTTTGAAAGGTCATCCAATGTGAATGAGAACCCCTTTTACCATTTTGCTTTTGACATTCCTGGGAATAAAGTAGATGAAGCAATAACATGGTTAGATTCAAAAGGCATATCACTAAACTTATTGCCGCAGGATAAGCATCAGATTTACTTAAAAACATGGAACGCTACTTCCATCTATTTTATGACCACATTGGAAACATTGTTGAGTTTATAGCAAGACATAACCTTACTCATTCATCAACTGCCAAATTTTCTAGCGAGTGCTTACTGAATATTAGTGAAATTGGTCTGGTTGTTAATGATGTATCTTCAACAAAGAAATTACTGGAATCACGTTTCGCTTTCATTTGCCGCAGTTGGTGATGAGAATGGCTTATTTATTTTATCTGCAAATAAAAGAGTCTGGCTTGGATCAAATAAACAAGCGGATGTATTTATGACAGAAGTTATAATTGAAAGCAATATAAATAAAGGTGAATTTACTTTGAAAGGTTACCCATATAAAATTATCGCATATTAAAACAATGATCTAGTCTAGTAAAGTAAGGCAGCCCTCTTTGCTCACCACTGAAGACCATCGAAATACTCGGCTACCTGAATGACAGATTTCATTTAATACAAGTAGATAAAAGTAACATGACAATCACTTCATCTGGTTGAACTTCTTTCTTGAACTTCATACACATAGTAGGATATTTATGCAGTCTACTTTTGCAAACGATTGCTGGTTCGGAAGCGGTAACTTCTTCGTCGGATAGAGCCGCTTCTTTTCTATTATACTAAAGCAATTACTACTCTTACTCTTTAATCACTCACAAATCTTTTTTCAAATAATAGTGTGTATGTCCACCAGCATTAGCAATAGTGCCGTATATTTGATAACCTTGATTTTTATAAAAATCTAACGCTTGAAAACTTAGTGTGTCTAATTTTATAAAATCACATTGCTGTTCTCTGGCAAGTTTCTCTGCTTCCATTAACAATTTCGTACCATAACCTTGATGACGTAATTGTTCATCAACTATAAGTATATGGACTTCCATCCAATTCCAACATATTTCTCCTATCAATCCACCATAAATATGACCATCGTCATTTTTAATAAATAAATTAACTTCCTGATATTTATCTCGCAATTGTTCTGGAAAATGGAAATAATTGAAAGCAATTAATTTGTCTCTAACAATAATTTTATCCTCTTGGTTCATTCCTCTGGCTATATGTAGTGCCATAATTTCGCCTCGTTTCTACAACTACTGGAGTGATGAGTCCTTTTTTTCTAAACAAATAGTAACTCATTTTGCTTTGACTGAGTTGTCAATATTAGATAAGTATAGTGAAGGAGATTCCTATTATTTAAACATCAGTATAGATAGTAAGTATTTTCATTCTAAATATTAATTAATTTTCCATATCGATTATTGAAATTCCTTCGTAGTTACAGTTGACATCGTTTCGCCAAACCGCACCAACACATGCCATATTAACTTTAACTCTTGCAGCACTTTCTCGTAACTTCCCCTATCGCTCCATCGTTCCGGATTACTGTGCAAATTATTAACTGCCATACCATTGGTATATGCATCAATTCGATGGTGAACAGCTATTCGTTGGGCTAGTGAAGGCATCGTTGGTTCTCTATTTTCCTCCTATGACAAACGATTAGTCAGTCAATGATTAGCCCATTCCGACACTTTTTTCATTATCTCATTGGCAAACGACTGCTTACTTTTTTGAATGTTTATATGCTCCGTAGCGTAAATATGGACATGATGCGTTCTACTATTACCACCTTTCGTAAAATACCTTCTTCCAGCGTAAGTAATTTGCCGAAATCCGACTCGAATAGGACATATCTGAATGAGTTCCGTCTACGCTACATCTCGGTATAACTTCGCACGTAACGTATAGAGGTGTGGATGCTCTGCATCCCACTTGATTGGATTAGCTATCGAGAACACCTTTTTTTGTAAAGACATCTGTGAATCAAACAAAATTACCGCTTCGTCCAAAGGAATGGTGTGCTGCTCTGGGTCTAATAACTTCAATTGGATTACTGCTTGCTCTGCACTACCTAATTCAACTCCAAGCATTACCGTTAATTCTGCATCTGTGTAATCCGCATCAAATTGTACATCATAATGTAATTTAGTTATATGTGTGTGTGGAACTGCAATAAGCTCAACACTATTAATTATTCCGCCGATATTATGATGTGCATAATAACTTCCGACAGATGGGTCCAGAATATTATCCATGAATTCTACAATAATTTCTGTTTGTTTTCCTGCCATCACATGAGCAGTAATATCGCAATCCCACGTAGTGAATCCGCCTTTATGACTGCGAATACACGATCCATTCACCCATACGGAAGTTGTGGAACAGCGACAACTGTCTTGTAGTAATATGGCGTATCATTTTCAATATCGTATCCCTACATGGCTACTTCACCAGGAACATGAATATCGCTCCATTTGAAAACACTATTTTCCAATTACAGCACTTCATCAATCGAGTTGGCACCGCATCCAAACTTCCATACAGCATCAGCACTACTGTTTAAATCAATAACAGACACTGGTAATCCAAACGAATAAACCGCTCTCCACACTAGCTTTACTAATGAGTAACTTCATTGCTTCCGGTGAGTTAGAATCCAACGACAGGCCTGTTCCTCCAATTGAACAACTGTCTGTTCGAATTTTTTAATTGGATGGTAGCCTAAGTCGTTTTTTATTTTGTTGTAACTATACGTCATTCTTATTGGGCTACCATCGGGTATGATGAGCTGTTTTTGCATAGCAAGCGCAATACGTACAGTAAACTCCTTTTCTGTATAGTTTCCGTCCACAGCGTTGTAAATTTGATTTACTGCCGCAGGATGTTTCGCTGCTAATACACACATCTCAGCCAAGTTATCTGCATGCACCCATGGGGTCAAATCATCAGGATGAATCCATGTTACATTTTCTACTTCAGCAAGTTTTGTAATCAGTTTATCGCCCCAGTGAGAGTTATGTTCGGCGCAAACAACGCCAGGACGTAAAATTACACATTCTAGCCCATTAGCTATTGCATCTTGTAAAATTCGTTCCGATTCACATTTCGTTGAAATGTATACCTCAGAGTGACCGTATGCTAAATCACTTGCTTCATTCAACTCCACATCTCCTTCAAGATGACCATAGACAGATACAGTAGAAATATGTACGAAGCGTTCAACTCCTGCTGATATAGCCCCGTCTACTAAGCTTTGAACCCCTTGAATATTTGATTCCTCAGCAATGGTTCTATCACCACCGAGATACGCAGCAGCGTGAATGACAATGTTTACATTTTTGAGCGATTCCTCAATCGCACCTCTATTCGTTAAATCTCCGATTATTGGTGTAATGCCGAGTTTGTTACAAAGGGAAATATCCTCATTGTTACGTATAAGCCCTTTGACCTTTGCACCCTCTCTAAGACATTTAGTGGCAATTTTGTCCCCTACGGTTCCCGAAACACCTGTTACAAGAACAACTTTATCGCGAAGTTTCATTTAACCTCTCCTTTATCTAAACTAGCAATTGCTTTGCAAATGAATTTTATACTTATATCGCTTTATCCTAACCGTGAGCTCAAAACCATTTTAAGAAATTTTTGGTATACATATCTATCATATTCGTGTTCTAGAGCAAAGACCCTTTTTCGAAAGTCACATCAAGTTTAATTTTCCTGATGCCCTTAGAGTGTTTTAATGGACTGTATTGCCTTTTATTGAACATGATTTGTTTTTTTAAATCGTTTCATTTCTACTTCATGGAATGGATACGGCGAGTTGATATCTTCTACACTTTTTTGAAGGATCAGCCGGACACCAACCACGTACCAAATAACCATAATAGCAATACCTATAACCCATATTTAAATGAAGGTGCTACCTTATAACATTACATTACCGCCAATTCATCAAATACACCAAGTTCAAACGTAAGCACTGGGCGTCCTTCTTTCTCGGAAACAACGAACCGCATAATCAACTTTATTATTTCTTCTCGGTAATAGTCATTCGTTTTCCACTTCAATATCTATTAGTTCCGTTTGTTTCTCTTCCAACTGTTCAACGGCGGGAGTATTAATACGATCCTTTAATTTGTCGATTTGATCGAGAAGCTTCATTAATTAATTTCATCCATTTTTTTCCGTTAGGCTTCAAATAACTGGTTAAGCATCTTTTCCTTATTATTTATAAATTCTCTCATAATCACGTAATGATCTGTTTCCTCCAAAGAACTGATTTCTATACCATCTGGCTTCAGATTGTATATAATCGAATCCGGATATGCCATAAGAATTGGGGAATGAGTTGAAATAATAAACTGGGAGTTTTGTTGAACCAATTCATGTATTCGAGTAAGCATCGCCATTTGGCGCAGAGGAGACAATGCGGCTTCGGGTTCATCCAAAATATATAATCCTTTGCCCCCAAAACGATGCACGAATGCAGAGAAAAACGACTCACCGTGTGACTGCTCATGTAATGACTTCCCACCATAAGATTCTTTAAGTGGAGGACCAAATGAAAATTGGCTATCGAGATCGTCCATATTTGTAGCAAGATTGTAATAACTTTCGGCTCTAAAAAAGAAACCATCTTTGGGACGATGCGGACCTTTTATCAATTGAATGTATTCATATAAGTTAGAATGTGTAGATCGAGTCGAAAAGGAAAAGTTTATCGTACCACCCTCAGGATTAAATCCCCATGCTACAGCAATTGACTCCATTAAAGTCGATTTTCCCATCCCATTTTCGCCAACGATATACGTTACTTTAGGGTGTAAATCAAGCTGATTGAGGCTTTTAATTACACCTAAGTTAAATGGATAGGAATTATAAGAGGGGATTAACGTTCTCTTAAGCTGAATTTGCCTTAAGTAGGAGTTATGAAAATTCATTTCTTAACACTCCAGTTCAATCTTATTTTACTAAGGATATTGTTTCTTTTTCAATTTTAACATAAAGAAAAACGCTTATAATAATCACATAATAAATCATAACGGAGAACTGCACAGAACTCCCGTTAGTTTAGCGCTCTTGCTTGAAGTAATGTTTCCTTTGTAAATGTGCATCGCAATTGCTGGCAACTCCTCGAACTTCCCGATATCTTTCAGAATAATCATCCATCTTCCCCTCCAGTTTTATAGAAGTAAATCAGTGCTCTACTTCTAAAATCGTTCTATAACTCTTTTCATGAAACCTTCAGCTGCTTTACTCAAATATTTGTCATTACGATAGAAGATATCAAGTTCTCTTGTTGGTGCGTTTTCAATTGGTATTGATCGAATACCTAGCGATTGGAAGTTTTCGATAAGTTGGCTAGGTTGAATAGTAGCACCAATGTCTTTTTGAACGAGTTGAAATAATGATGTAGCCGAGCCGGTTTCCATCACACTATTAATCGTTATTCCTTGTCTAGCACACCATTTATCGACTAAGTCACGACCACATTTCCCTTGAGGATACATGACAAGTGGTACATCTACCAACTCTTCTGGTTTGATGTTCTTCCTCTGAGATAAGTCATGATTTTCATTCACAAATAGACTGTACCTCTCCGTATAGAATGGAATACGCTCTAAATGAGGCTCTGCTTCTACCTTTAAGCCAATGCCAATATCAACTTCATTACCTAATACTTTTTTTAAACATTCTATTGTCGGAAACACTTGCACTTTCGTATTCGGGAATTCCTTTCGAAAATCAATTAAAATCTCGGTTAAGCGATAATCAAGATCCGAAGGCAATATTGCGATGCGCAAATGTCCCTTGTTTAAATCTATCAAATCAGAGATAGCTTTTTTGGCATTTTCTAGGTCCTGAATAACTTGTAGAGCATAGTGCTCAAGTAACTCACCAGCTTCCGTTTTCACTGTTTTTTTGCCGATTCGATCGAACAATGGTACCCCAATTTCCCCCTCTAGAACACGTATCTGCTGACTTAACGTCGGTTGAGAAATCCCCAATTTAAAAGCAGCTTCCGAAAAATGTAACTCTTTACATAGCATGAGGAAATATTTTAATTGTCTAATCTCCATATCAACTTCTCCTTTTTAATAGCCAATAACTATTGTTTGTATAGAAAAAATAGTATTGAACTATTATACATCAAATTTTACAATGAACGTATAAAGAAAGAAAGGAACTTAGGTAGGATATTGTGATGAGAAATTATCTGAAAAGGAGATTTTAAATATGAAGAACAGATATATTGAATGGATGGAAAAGAGGCGTTCCACTTACGCCCTAGGAAAAAATTTGGAACAGACGGAAGAAATACTTCAATACACTATTATGGAGGCAATAAAGCATAGTCCAACTGCTTTTAACTCACAAACTTCACGAGCAGTGATTTTATTTAACGAACATCATAATAAATTATGGAACCTAGTCGAAGAAAAGCTACGCTCCATTGTTCCAGCAGAAAATTTTGCCCGAACAGAAGAAAAAATAGAATCTTTCCGTGCAGGTTTCGCTTCCATTTTATTTTTTGAAGACCAAGACGTCATCCAACAGTATCAAGATCAATTCTTTCAATACGCAGAACAGTTCCCTATCTGGTCTGAACAAGCAACCGGAATTGCGCAGCATTCTGTATGGATGGCATTAGCACAAGAAAAAATAGGTGCCTCCCTTCAACACTACAATCCACTTATCGATCAAAATGTGAAAGAGGTATGGGGAATTCCGGATTATTGGAAATTAACTGCACAAATGCCATTTGGAAGTATTGAAGCAGTGCCAAGTGAAAAAGAATTTATGGCAAATGAAGAGCGCTTTAAAGTGTTTCGCTAATAAAGAATTGGAGTCGTAAAAATGTCTAAAAAAACAAAAGCTTATTTCGCTGCAACCATGTATGCACTCATCATCGGCTTTTCATTTATGTTCGTAAAACTGAGCCTTGTTGCCGCTTCACCGCTTGATACACTGGCACACCGCTTTTCTATAGCTTTTATCATCGCTACTGCTATTATTGTCTTGAAAAAGATTCGCTTAAATGTGACAAAGAAGGACGTATGGCGGATTGTTCCGTTAGCTTTGGTTTATCCTACTTTGTTTTTCACATTCCAAACGTTTGGCCTAGTCTACACTTCTTCTTCAGAAGCTGGTATTATTCTAGCTACTGTACCAATTTTCACACTGATTCTAGCAGCAATATATTTGAAAGAACATACAGTTCCATTACAAAAGGCATCGATTTTATTATCGGTCTCAGGTGTTATTTTCATTTTTGTTATGAATGGAGCAGATGCAGGTTCACAAAATGTAAAAGGAATTGTCCTTATGTTACTGTCAGCCCTTACTGGTGCTTACAATACCGTTTTAGCACGTAAACTTGTGCAACATTACTCATTTTTCACGATAACTTACGTTATGACGTTCTTCGGCTTTATCTTTTTTAACATGATAGCTATTGGTAATCATATGATAACGAATACGATGCATCAATTCATCGAACCATTTTCAAGCGGAACGTTTATCATCGCTATTGTTTATCTTGGAGCACTATCATCTTTAGGAACTTCCTTTTTCTCAAATTATGCACTTTCGCAAATTGAAGCGTCAAAAATGAGTGTCTTTAATAATTTAGCTACATTAATTACGATTATTGCCGGTGTCCTTTTCTTAAACGAAACGATACAATCCTATCATATTTTCGGTACCATCATTATTCTCCTAGGTGTTTTAGGATCAAACTATAACGCTAAGCAAAAAAGGAAAAGAGCCTATGCTATTCCTAGACAAGCAAATGAGGAATAATAATGATGATTATTAAATATGGCTTATTACCATAACTTAGGATAGAACTTATAGCAATTTAAGAATTTTACAATTCACTATAGTATAAAAGCGAAAACTCACGTATCGTAATTGTTGCCGAGACAAATCACGTTAGGAGTTTTCGCTTTGTGTTATCATTCTATTAATTTACTTTACAATTACCTTTTTAATATGTTTATCAGAACCATGTTTCCAAAAGTTTGGATGTCTCTTACATAATCATAACCTGCTGGATTTCGCTCGGTTTGATTCACATTCGTACTGCCACTACATTAAATTCAAGTATAACTAATACAGCATTTCCAAAAATGCCAAGTGATTGGAAAGCCCCCTTGGGAAGCTCCCCTAGTTCTGACATATTGCGATGTCTATCCTGTACCCACCAAAAGAAACCATTGCGGGCAAGGTTTCGTTAACCCAAACTAAGTTTTCATTATTTTCTTTTCTCCAACCTGTTTCTGAGAAGCCATACGGCGCTAGAACCTTTTCTTCAATAATCGCAGCAAGGGGGCGACCAAATACTTTTTGAACAATCCTCATAAGCAAGTTGAATTGACCCAAGACATATATCATATTAGTGACCCACCCCAAGGCCCCCTTTTCCGAGTTTTTATTTTTATTCTTTTATTGTCGGAGAAATGTTCTTTTTATTGTTCTACCAAATATTCCACAGGTGATTGTAATACTACTTTAAAAAAGGTTGAATTTTACAATTTAGTGAGTTATTATACTACCATTACCGAATTTAGTAATAATAAGGACTGTTTCTTAAATTAGCATATTTTAACATAAAGTAGTTTATCAAACCTCATATTCAAGTGACAATTACTAATTCATAGGGAACTATAATCTACAAATGAAATTATTTTGTGTACCATCAAGAAACAAGTAAAGGTCTAAAAGAGGTTATATTAGCAAAGAGATACAGTGTAAAGGTGGAATAATCATGTATCAGTTTATTTTTCGGCAATGGAAAAATAGAAAGGCAACAATTCTATTAATTGTTATTGGCTTTTTTATTGGTAGTTTAGTAATGTCACTTGGGACAAGCGCATCAGTGGAATCAATAGTATATATCAATGATCAAAGAGCTGGAAATCCTGAACAGCAATTAGATATATTTTTATCACAAGATGATGAATGGAATCAAAGAGATGTTGAAGATACAGTAGAAAGATTAAGTGAATTTGGAGAAATACAACTTCTTAGTATGGGAAGTCGAAAGCTCGATCAATATAATGACAGCTTTCCAATCGTTCCAGTGTTATTTCATCAGGATCCAAGCTGGCATATACCTTTAGTAGAGGGGAAGTACTTTTCAACAGAAGACATGGGGGGAAATAAATCAATTATCATCGGGAAAAGTATTGCGGATAAGCATAAGATTAATTTAGGCGATAGAGTAGTCATTGAGGGTGAAAAATTTCACGTAATTGGTATTGGCGGGCGTTCGTCGAGAGAAACTTCATGGGAGCATGCTATATATATGCCTTGGAAAGATTATCTGGATATATATGATGATTTTTTTCTTGAAGAAAACAAGCTTCATACTGTTAGCATTCGTTTAAAAAGTGGAAAAGACCTATTTATGCAAAACAGCAAGGGGCTTATAGAGACAGCGAACCAGAATGGGATCAAATTAGTTTACGAGAATGTGAATGATGTAGATAATAGTTCCTTGCGAAATACACTTATTATCACTATAGTAGCCACAATACTTATCTATACGATAGCAATTATCAACATTATTCATTTAATGCTGTATTGGTTATTAGAGCGAAAAAGAGAAATTGGTATTATGAAAGCTTTAGGAGCGAACAACGGCTATATTGCCAAAACAGTTCTGCTTGAAGTCTTAATCATGTCTATCATTGGTGGCTTACTAGCGATCTTAGTACAATATCTTGCAATGCTATTTTTATCTAATTCTTCAATTGGAAAAGAGATTACCTTTCAAGTAACATGGTTAAATTTATTCTCTGCACTTGGTGTGTCTTTATTTTTCGGAATGATTTCGGCAATAGTTCCTGCGTTGAAAGCTATGCGTTTTGAGCCAATCAGTGCAATTAATCGTACGTGAGGTGTTATATTTGATAAGACTTATCTACCAATCAATGATCAATAAGAAAAGTAAATTTTTATTGCTGATGGTACAGTTTACAATTGGTTTTGCTGCGTTAATATTTGGATTAACCTCTATTTTTAATCTGCTACAATATAAAAAAAGTGTTGAAGCGTTGGTACCCTTAGATACAGTTCATGCTTATATTAATATAGATATTGGTTTAGCAGAAAAAAATTTAGATATGCTTAATGAATATAGCAATGTTTTCAAACAACTAAAGGAAAAGAATCTAGTTGAAAAACTAGGTTTGTTTGAGACTATGTATGTTTATGACAGTCCCAATCAACAAGAAATAAAGAAAGAATCACGTTTATATATTCTAAACAACGACAGTATTGAAATGTCGAAACTTACTTTGCAGGAAGGAACAATAAAACCATTAGAAACTAATTTGCATTCTTCTAAAAATATACCTGTTGTTGTTAGTTCTGCACTGAAAGATCAATATAAAGTAGGAAAAACTTATCAACTATATTATATAAATGGACAGACACAAAAGTATGAAAAGATAGAAATTAAGGTTGTTGGAATACTGGCATCTTCTGTACTTTTTTGGCCTGGGAATTCAACTTATATTAGTGAAAATATTATAAACAATAAAGAGTTTATCTTAGCTCCCCAATTTAAGGAGTTTGAATTAGCTATGTCATTTGCATACAACTCGTTAATTCAATTGCCAGAGCACGAAACAAGAGAAGAGAACTTGAAGCAAATTAAATCGGTGTTTGATCATAACGGGTTGGATTTACAATATACTACATTGCAGGATGAAATAGACTCCTATAATGAAGGTAGAAAAGTAGTTATTATAAGTACAACAACTTTCGCTGCCATTCTTTTATTACTATCGTTGTTAGGAAGTATCGGTGCTATTTTAACTAGTATATCTACAAGGTACAAAGATTTTGGCATTTACTATTCATTAGGATTTACAAAAAACAATATGATTCGTTTAGTATTCGGGGAAATAATCATTGTTTTTGGGGTTTCCTTCATTTTAGCTATAGTTATTTGTAAAATTCTGTTTGCAACCCTTTTAGTTAATGAAGCACTCATAATGAATTCATCTGTTATTGCTATTGCATTCGTCATTATGATTATTTGCATTATGCTATCTACAATCATGCCTTTTATAAAACTAAAGAAGATAGAACCAATTGATTTGATTAAAGGAGTGAATAAGTAGATGAGCTATATTGAGCTAAATGGAATTAATAAATATTTTGAAGTAGCAGAAAGAATAAATGTCTTAAAAGACATATCCCTACGCATACATCATGGTGAAATGATTGCCATTATGGGTCCATCTGGATCGGGGAAATCTACATTACTTAATATTCTGGGACTACTAGACCGACCGTCACTTGGTACATATTTCTTGGATGATAAAGATATGAGCTTATTAAAAGAGAAAGAGAGAGCTTTCACCAGAAACAAGAACATTGGGTTTGTATTTCAAAACTTCAACTTAATCAATGAGTTATCTGCGTTGGAGAATGTTAAGATAAATCTACAATTTTATAACTTGTATAGCAAGAAAAAAGTAACTCATAAAGAGGCATTACAAAGAAGCAAAGATGCATTAATATCTGTAGGCTTAGAAGACCACATGTATAAACGACCGTTACAGCTTTCTGGGGGACAGCAACAAAGAGTAGCAATTGCTCGTGCGATAGTGAATAATCCATCATTTATTTTGGCAGATGAACCAACAGGAGCACTCGACTCAAATACAACTGAAGAAATTATGCAGGTATTAAAAAGATTAAATCAACATGGAAACACAATTATTATTGTGACACATAATACAGATGTAGCAAATCAATGTAATCGTATTATTGAATTAAAGGATGGAGAAATAGTTGCAGATGGAGCATAGCTAGTACGTCAATAAGAGAGCCATCCCAATTTGAGATATCCCTCAGGAACAATATACCTTAAGATTGTGGAGCTTTTCTTTAAGGGCAACTAGGAACCACTCGTCAATAATGAGAAGCCTGATCTTCCTGTACTGGATTATGACCTTCTTATATGATCCTTCATCATAAAGCCGGGGATGGAAGTAGATCCGGTACAACGATGACGGCGTGCGTAATTGGGATGCCTACCTTGTGTTTGATATATTCATAGGGACACTGTAATGCATATTGCCCACATCTATTTCGTTACTTATGACACGGTTCTCCTCTCTGTCTGTAACGGTAAGTTTTATTAAAAAAACGGGGCACCTAATCCGGCGCGTCCGTTTTTTTATATTGGTATTCGACTCAAAATTCCATATGCCAAAATCTACTGAATGCCGAGACTAGAAATAATTCTGTCGTATTCCTTCAAATCATCATCCTGGTACCGAGTCTTATCAACAAAGAACATTATAGTTGCAAAATTGGAATCCTTTTGGATAAAGAGCAACTTGCCTACCGCATCACTTGTCTCGTATGTAATCTCCTTGGCTTCTGCTCCAGCGACCTTTGTGTTCATCTGCTGGGTCACTTTGAGATACTTAAATGTACTTTTCAATTCCTGCTTGACATACTTATCCAAACTTAAGCCTTTCTCTGACTCTAAATAGAAGTCCACTCCCATATAATAGTTACTGTACATCTTTTGACTTTCAGTCATTATCGAGGGTTTCCAATTGCCGTTAACAACAATATGGAAGAAGTTTTTGGTGACCCGATCAGACACATTTAAGTACATAGGACCGCCGATGATTAGTTTATTTGTTTTTTTGTCAAAAACAAGCTTCGAAGTTAGACCAAAATAATCAGAAACACTTTTAGCTGGCAAATATAAACTTCCATTATACTGTAACGCTTTGACACCATCCATCTCCTGCCCGTTCAATTCCACTTTGAGTGAAGAATTAAAAAGTGCCTTTACTTCCTTCCAAGCAGATCCTGCCCATGCTCCAGTTGCGTTGCCAAGCAAGAACACTGCCACAATTAATCCTATCCAATATTTCTTGTTCATTTGTCTTCCCCCCTATTATTAAATAACACCCAATTCTACTATATATTGTTTTATAAATGAAATTTTAAGATAACGTCGCACGTGACTAAATGGATAAAAAGTCTCCATACCTCAACTCTGTCACTTCACTATGGATCGTCTTTTCTCGTGCTAATAGTAGACGGTCAGAGTTCCCGATAGCGAATGCTTCTACTCCGCTGCTTCTGCCAAGCACATTTGCATAGCCGGTGATTCCGCCCGATTCAAACGAAGGGCGATTTCGGTATTGATCTCATCCGGCGGCATGACTTCGACAAGGACGCATATCGACTCTCGCGGCTGATTCGAAGAAAACACGCCTTCATGATCGAGTATTTTCGTCTCCAGCTCCATGGCCTTTAGCCTCAAATCAAACTCGCGATTTCCTTCGTCATTCTCAAGATCCGCTATGAAAGGACGCTCCATAAATCGTTGTTTAACGTGATCAAAGTTCTCATCCCCGAAACAACAATAGGGCGAATCGGCGTAGAACCATTTGATGAGTTGCGCAATCGTCGATTCCGATGTGTCACTCACTTCTCCTTGCCTAGTCGATTCCATCTCCAAAGCTTCCCACGACCAGGTTCGGAGATGCTTGGCGCATGTCCCTCTCCAGTAGTATATAGCGTACAGTAATAGTAACGTTCACCATTTTCAAAAAGAGTGCGAAATGACGTTCTGGCAGCATCGGCGATCTCTATCGCCATCGTCTCTATTTCTTGCATCGGCTTCATAACAATAGCCCTCCTTTCCGTTAGTCGATTTGCACAACGCGATTATCGATCAAAGCCCACTTTTCTACTTTTTGCACGTTTGTAAATCCTCCTATAATCTGTTGAACCTACGGATCAGCTTAACTAACGGGTCTATCGCCGAAAAATTTGCCGCAGGGCATAGCTTCCAACCTACTCATCATTTATTCTTATTTAAGAGCGCTCGTCAATCAGCCGTTCTAGAAACTCTGCAAACGTTGAAGCATACTTGTCGATCAAATCATTCATGAGATCATAACACATGATCAGAAATTCTCCCTGTTTATCTCTAGTAGACGTATCGAAAAAATAAAGCTCGTCGCTATCCGGCACGAACAAGTCCAATCTGTGGGGAAAGCGGCATACCCACCATTCCTCGGCTTTATTCAGTCTGTGTATGTAAAGAAGGTCGCCGTCGTAATACTCTCTGTGTTCCGGAGCATCAATCGTTAGAATATACCCGCCACTCAACTGGGCATTACCGTAATGCACCAGCCACCAGCGATAGGATGGCGGCAGGCGGAATCCTAATTCCTCTTCGACTTCCGCTATCCAGCTCTCTTCCGCACCATGACCAGGAAACCATTTTAAAGCGGAAGTCGTTTTCAGTTTTTCTGCCAAACGTTCATACATAAGTTCGATCCTCTCTCCCTATACATGGGTTTATTGTAAGTTTTGAATGTATCTCCTGCCTTCTACAAAAGATATGGCGGCGCTTTTCCTACTATAATGTTGTCAGGATGAACGTCAGTTGGCCCATAGTCATTCATGCGGAGAAGGATATACTCAATTTCTTCTAATGGCATTTGCAATTTTCGGCTGACTTCATAAAGTTCCATGTCTTGCGAAAGAAGTTTTCGTGCTTGATTTATCTTTCCATTTAGCCAATTGTTTTCAAGCATCCATTTTCTCACCAGGTCCATTAGTTGATTTTGCGTTTCCTTATCCGCATGCTTACTATATTTAGCAACTGACTCTGACAGGTACTTACAAAGGTGAATACCTAATACCTCGCGTTGCTCATGCTTGGATATCCGTTGGTACTGCTCATAACTTATACTAATATCTAATTCGAGTGTATGATCCCTGCTATCAAAACGTCTGAATGTTTTCCGACCATAACTTTCTGGTAAAACACGCAATACAAAAAAGATATCATAGGGAAACTTCCATGTATTTGCTAACTCCTCTAATGGCAACAGTTCATCTCTCAATTGACCCACACACGTTCCATGTGTATCCAGAGTAAAAACTAGTTTCATGCATACCTCCCTCTCCCATACTTAGGAGCACCCAGATCATCTGTTATTCTCTAAAATTGCTTGGCACCCTTTCGACAAGAGCCACTTCTCTATAACGACAAACGCCTGTTGTGCATCCTGTTCATAGAAGACGACGACCTCTTGCTGGTAGGCATAATTCAATCGTACTTAGCCACCTAGTTGCCTGTAGAACAGGAAACAAGCATATCGGGTCTCAATGAACAAATCTGGTGGAAAATCCGCTCCGCACATTCCGGCAAGATCAGGCAGTGAAAGCTGGTCCTGCCCTTGTGGCAATCGAAAAAAAAGATGGCTCCGAGTGCCCGTCCACGGTTCATAATAGACGGCTTCCTCTTGACTAATTCCATACACCTGACGATATATTTCATCCAGCACCAAGGCGTACATCCCTTCGTCTTCCTGCTCCCGTGCCTGCAGGGAAATCGCCTTTACGTGCTCCGCATGCCGAGGTAGCCAGAGCAGCCCAGCCGTCTGGGGATGTACGGCTAGAAAATCACCGTCCACCGTTGTACCTATAACGATACACTCGCCGATCTGTTGCTCAGTAATGGGGCTGCCTTCGTCATGCTCCCATAACCCGTACTCAGCAAAAGGTTTAAGCACCTCCGTATCCGGAAACTGGACATTCAACCACCCTCTATAAGTACCTTCGCCGAATCGCCGCAAAAACCGGAGGTAGCCCGGTGGATAAACAGTGGCGTCTTCCTTCGTAAGTGCTTGGTTTTGGCTATCAGACAACAGTTTTGGCCTAGATACGATGTACATAAATACTCCTCCTATTACCAAAATGATTTTCTTTTATATGCATTAGCCAATTGGAGTAAATACCTTTAAAATATTGCAGGTTGAGTCTTTTCATCCCCAATGCTTCGGTATTATATAGCTCATGTATTTTCAAAATACGTATTTACTAAATCGTTTTCTGAGAGATTCTTCGTGCGGTATCCACTCCGAATCACTCCATAAAGACATTCTTACGAGTTCCGACAGCTTATCTACGGCTTGTTCCGGACTCGTAACGCTAATGAAGTCGTCAAAATCCTCATTATGGATATCCAACGCTTTTCGCAGGTAGTCATCATTAAGACGCTCTTCTTTGAGTTGTTCATATTCATCCCTCGTCCACTGTTCACAAAAGATTCTTTCAGCCCAAATGTCTCCATTCTCGAAAAACGACAACTCCAATATTTCCTCATTCATATATCCGACGGTCATCACTGGCTCCTCGATCAGTCGGGACAACGTTTTGCCGATCTTCTTCACTGTACCCCATACAAAATAATCGTGGAGTACACTGATCCAGTTCTCGTTACTTTTGCTTACGTACATGATAACTTTGATCTCTTGAGCCTCATTATTTGGATGGCCTAATAGTTTGCCATGCGCTTCGCTTAGCGCTCTTAATGCTTCGACAGTCTTCTCAAGATTTTTGGACTTGATATGCAAATTTGCGAATGATCTTCCCACAAGATAGCCTCCTCTAGTCGTTTTCTTACTCATAATGATGTTTGTTTATATTCTATAAGTCGATTTTATGTATGTCTCTTATTTTCATTATAGTGATCGTTTATCTTGAGTCTACCTATTTTCACCTGAATTTTGGAAATGACCTTTGCAGGAAGAGATATAGCCTTGTACGTTCAGCACAATCTCCAGCTCCTTACCTACGCACTTCGCTTCCTCATTAAAATAAAAGAGAGTGTCCCTCCGTCATTTTATGACTTTTGGAGCGCCCTTTGTCGAACTATTCCACATCCCCTACAACACTTTCCAACTTTTCACACCAAAATTTTTCGCCGTCACTTATGATATGGTTCTCCTTATCATCATATTTTTTAAAATAAATTCCTTTAGTGATATTTATACGCTTCACTAAAAATCTAATCTTAACGTAATACTAATTAAAACCAAGCGCGGTGCAGAGCATGAACCCCTTTTACAATATCCTCAATACGCAACCCGCCAAAGCCGATTAGAACCATCGATGTTTCGACTTGGGATGACTGCGCCCAAAAGGGGGACACGGCGTAAACCCTCACTCCTGCTTGCTCTGCAGCCTGAATTAGTTCAGCCTCATCCATCCCGTTAAGTACACACAATAAAACATGAAGTCCAGCATCCTGGCCGATCACGATAGTCTGTTCACCCATCAACTCCCGAATTGTTCCAATCAGCACGGATTGCTTTTTATGATATACATTGCGCATCTTACGAATGTGGGCTTCCCAATGCCCATTTTTCATAAATAACTCCAGTGTATTTTGATGAAGCTGGGACACCGTTTGATCGTAAAGTCGATAGTTTTGTTTATTATAAATCTCCAGTAAAGCTGGAGGCAACACCATATAGGCAATACGTAGAGATGGAAGAAGACATTTGGAGAAAGTTCCTAGATAGACGGTACGATGATGGCTATCCAAACTCTGCAAAGAAGGGATTGGTTTGCCGACATACCGGAACTCGCTGTCATAATCATCTTCAATAATAATGCCGTCTTGTTCTTCTGCCCACTTCAATAATTGCATTCTTTTGGCGAACGGCATGACCATCCCGTATGGAAACTGATGAGAGGGGGTAATATAGACAATTCTGGACCTACTCTCATATAACTGGTGAATATTAAGCCCATCCTTATCCAGCTGAATAGGGATTACGTTGAATCCATAATGTTGGAAAATGGTTCTAGCCCCATCATAGCCTGGTTCCTCCATTCCAATGCTATTGCCTCTTGCACCCACTAATCCGGATAGCACACCAAGCAGATATTGAATGCCTGCTCCAATCATAATTTGATTAGGCGAGCAGTTTACTCCTCTCGAGTCGTACAAATACCTAGCAATTTCAATACGCAGTTCATATTCTCCCTGAGGATCGCCATAAGAGAACAACTCAGCTTGTTTCCGTTGTAAGCATTGATTAGATAACTTACGCCAAGTAGTAAGCGGAAAGTGTTCGACATCCACGTCACCATATCGAAAATCATATGGAACCTTAGTACTGTCCTGCTTGCTTATTTCTAAGGGCTTTCTACTTTCTGAAAACGGCGCAGGCAATTTTTCCAGTTCCAATTCAATGACAAATATTCCGCTCCTTGGTCTGCTTTGAACATAGCCTTCCGCTATCAACTGGTGATAAGCCAATTCTACCGTATTGCGGCTAATATGGAGATGGGATGAAAGCGCACGGATGGAAGGCAATCGTGTCTTTGCAGCTAACTTGCCTCTTATAATATCTTTTTTGATATGTTGATACAGCTGTAAATATAACGGTTCTCCGGACTCTTTCTCCAGTAGCAGCGTCATATCAATCATGATAGCCCTCCTCATTATCAAATCTGACCCCATAATATTATTAAGAGTTGTCTCTACCATTGGGGTCAATTAGCGATTACAATTATATCACTTCCAGAGGAATGCGCGAATATGAACATCATTGCGTCTGGATGATTACATTCGAATAAGGAGGAACCATATGGCTGATTATGTGATAAGAACTGCAGAGCGACAGGATATCCATTCGCTCAGCTTGCTTATGCAGGAGTATATCGTCGATTTCTACAAAAGTCCCCAACCGACGGATGAGAGCATACTTGACCTTATTCAGATGCTGCTTCGAGGAGAGGAAGGCATTCAATTCGTTGCCAAACAGAATGGCAGGCTCGTAGGATTTGCAACACTTTATTTCACCTACTCCACAAACAAAGCTCATAAAATCGTGATTATGAACGACTTGTATGTTGTAGAAGATATGCGTAGTGAAGGAATCGGAACCGGTTTGTTTGAAGCTTGCAATTTATACCGAAACACAAATGATTATGCATCTATGGTTTGGGAGACGGCAAGCAGTAATGAGCGAGCGCAAACGTTTTATATGAAAATGGGTGCAACGCAAGAAGACTGGATCACATATTGTTTAGGAGCTGAATCAATTGGACATGAATCTAAGACACATGGAACAACCTGAGAAACGAGAAATACCAACTGCAACAAAGGAAAAGTTTATGGAACATCCCGGTTTTCGCCGTATGTTTGCTCCCGATAAATTGACGATCGGTATATTCTTACCGTTAAGATTTTATGATGGTCATATGGATATCCTGAAGGGACAGGCCGATATCGTGGAAATGATTGACCAACGGAACTTCTCTGCTGTTTGGGTGCGAGATGTGCCGCTGCTTGATCCTGGCTTCGGGGATGCTGGACAACTTTTCGATCCGTTCACCTATTTGGCCTACCTTGCTGCAAGAACTAAAAATGTATCTTTAGCAACGGGCAGTGCAATTTTCACACTTCGCCATCCCGTTGATTTGGCGAAATCGGCGTCATCGATTGATGTACTTTCTGGCGGGCGACTTGTCATGGGGATTGCCTCAGGTGATCGGCCCATAGAATTTCCGGCTTATGGGATCAATGCTGAGCATCGTGATGTACGATTTCGAGAATCGATTGCGTTCTTTCGCAACCTCATTCAACATCGGCGACCATCCATTCAATCGCTCCTTGGACAGCTTGAAGGAGTAGAATTGCTTCCCAAGCCTGCAACCGGGGATATTCCACTCATTGTAACAGGATCAAGCCAGCAATCCCTCGACTGGACTGCAGAGCACAGTGACGGCTGGCTCACTTATCCAGGTTCGACAGCAGACGGCTCCGGACCTCAAAGGCTTGCGCAAAAGATAAGTGCTTGGCGTGAAAAAATACCCGGCGGGGTGTTCAAGCCGCATATGACCAATGAGTGGATTGACCTTGTGGAAGATGTCAATTACCCTAGAACTCCGCTCCGCGGCGGTTATATTTTGCGTACTGGACGAGCAGGTCTGATCCAGCTTTTGGAGGAGTGGCAAGCGGCTGGCGTCAATCATGCTGCACTTGGCATTCAATTTGGGAATCGGCCTCCTGTCGAAGTAATTCAAGAATTGGCTGAGGAAGTGCTACCACTCTTTCCTACGCATGCCGGACCAGATCCTCTGTACTCCAGATGGTAGAAGATGAATACTTCTTAACTAAAATTTAATGGTCAACGTCTACGCAGATGGTTTGTATATTGTAAGCGAGCGCGATATAAATGGAAGATGGATGTTATCCTTCTTCTCAGATTGTAGAGAAACCCACGTTTTTTTCGAAACGTGGGTTTTCAAATAATAATCAAATCGTTCCGTCCAGATTTTTATTTTGATGGATCATTTAATCGCTTTGTTATGTTCCTCCAATGATTTTTAACCTGAGTTTCCATTAGATAGTGAGTCGCAGCATTAACATCAAATGTTTTTGTGCTCTCAAAACATTACATAATCGAACTTTCCGATATGCCCTTCTATAAAATAATAAGACACAATTTGTAAAGATACCACACCATAAATTTCGCTCTACTTATGATACGGTTCCCCGTATAATAAGTAGGGCGAAATCGAAGGGTACGACAACTATTCTGACACAGGGGGACCAAGAAGTATTCTTTAAGCTTAGCCTCTTCTACTGAAAAAAAGCAGAAGTTTTTTTCTTTAACTCCTATACTCAAACATACATTAATTCTAACAATTCGAGTCAATTATAGCAGTTGTCACCGCTTGGCTGGTGCCAGCTTTATGGCTCTTTCTTCTTTCACCATAACAAGAGAAGGGTCTTTTAGATACCTACAGCGCTCGATTATTATCTCCTAGCAGAGCTTATATAGACCATACTTGAAAGCTAACTTTCAAGTATGTATGGCCATTTTCATATTCGCTTGTCCTATCTTTTGCAACTGTAATAACAAGGAATGAATTAGGTCGAAGAATTATATGATTTGTTTTTCTATCGTATTTATCCTGAACACCTATAATACACAATTCATCCCTTGAGCTAAATTCTTTAAGATCAAACTTATAAAAATCTATAATTGAAACATCCAGCTGGGAATATGTATAGGTATAGAGATTGGTTGGTATATTATTATCCTCAACACAATCGTTTACTCTGTTCAAAGTATGAATAAGGCTGACATTATCTGATTGTCCCGTATATTCCAGTTCTAACTTCAATACCTCTCTGAGCTCATTATTAGTATTATGATTTTTAATTATACTATCCTTTTCACGAGATAGTAATAAGGAGGCCGGAAGCGGATTATAAAAAAGGTATATGTCATTTGAGTTATATGGCCATCTTGCAACTCCACCATCTACAAAAATATGCTTATATGTAGTATGTGATTCGGTAGTTCCTACTTCTAGCCTAAGTTTCCCAATGAATACTTCTTCTTCAACCTCTGACTTTCCGCTTTTTCTTAACAGAAAAGTACTTTTTGATTTAGATTCAAAATATCCATCGTCTTCTGCACCTCGCCCAGTAGAAGGGATAAATATCGCCTTGTAAGGATAGGATAGCATTGATAACTTTTGATTATTTTGATCAATCTGCGAATCGGGTGAAGGTGAACAACCTACATGAACCTTTTTGTAGTATAGCTTCCCCTTATTAATGTAGTTTTCAATTACCATTAGATGATAAGCATCGTATATATCAAACGAGTTGTTATAATTCCCGTATTGACATATAGCATTAACAAACCCCATCTCGTATTTCCCTTCATTGATCCCTTTAAGGCATTTCAATGTCATTCGAAACGTTTCAATATCCTGATTGTAAATGTCAATCTAAACATGTATACTTTCGCTTGTTTAATAATGTGCAAAATCACTTGTCTTCTTTCGCAAAGTGATCTTTCAAACGGTAAGATTCGCCTACAATCGTGACAACTGTTGCATGATGTAAAATACGATCTAAGATCGCATGAGCGAGCTAAGGTTCGCGAAATACTTCATCCCATGCTTTGAAATTTACATTCGTTGTAAAGATCGTACTTCGCTTCTCATAACGCATATTAATGAGCTGAAAGAAGAGTTTTGCATCCTCAGGTTCAATCGGAAGATATCCAATCTCATCTATGAGAAGTAGCTTGTATTTCGTGTAGTGTTTGAGTCTTGTTTCCAGCCTATTCTCTAATTTTGCGCGCTTTAGGTTCTGAATGAGATCGTGGCATTTAATAAAATACGTGCTTGTTCTTTTCTTAGCTGCAGCAATGCCAATCGAAGTAGCTAGATGCGTTTTCCCGACCCCACTGGGGCCTAAAAATACAATGTTTTCATTGGCTACGAGAAAGCGCAGGGTACTAAAATCTAAGATTTGCTGTCGATTCACAGAAGGTTGGAAGGTAAAGTCAAAGTCTTTGAGTTCCTTCTTGTGAGGGAAGGCCCCAACCTTGACCATCGCTTCGATCATGTTCTGTTCACGCACATCAATCTCCTAGCTTAGTAACTTCACGAGTGTGTCGATAAAGGACAATTGGTTATGGACGCTAAAATCGACGACCTCATTCAGATGAGCAACCATTTGTTTTAACTTCAAATATTCTAATTGCTGTATCGCTTGGTGATAGGAAGTTCCCTTCATTCAAAGACCCCTCCTATCGTGCGAAGATTCTTCTTCGCTAGGTCATCAATATCTGGATAGCTTGGCATAGACAGCTTAAGATTCTCTTTGTAGTGTTCTTCTTTGTAGTTTAATCGTGTCTCACCTAAAGGGTGGCGTACCACAAGTTTCGTGTTATAATAAGCATACAAATGGTTGTCATAAACTTGTAAGCCTACTGTTTTTCCTTGATACCCAGTGGGGACTGAGTATTGTCTGGATTGGTAGGAGATCATGTTTGATGTATTGATCTTCACAAGCTTATGATGTAGGCGATAGGAACTTCTTACACGCTCTGTTGGCAGGGGATGTAGGGAGTTCTTTTCCTTTTTCAAGGAAAGAACGGGCACATTCCCCGTGCCTTGATGGAACGATTGGTTGACTCGGTTACACAGCTTTTGAATAAAGTCATGAAGCTGAGGTAAGCTTAATTTCCCTTGGTACGTATGGATCTCATCGAGTAATTTCATCTGTGCTTCTACCTTTCCTTTTGTCCGCGGACGACCAGCCACACAGGGCTTCACTTTACATCCGAAATCGGTAGCGAATTGCTGGAACTTAGCGTTGATTTTCCCAGCAGCATGTTCCGTTCTCGCTTCATCCATCACCGTTTTCATGTTGTCGGTTAAGAGCTCATGAGGCACACCACCTAGGCTTTCAAAAGCTTCCGTTAAGAACGACAGTAACACGGCTTGTGACTTTGTTATACTCATATGGTAAAAGCGAAAACGTGAATAGGATAGCAGTAACACGGCAACATGGATCTCTACGTGCTCCCCTTCATCGGTTTCAAAGCGAATAATTTCCTTCCAATCTAGTTGGGCTTGCACGCCTGGTGCCGTCTCGAAACGAATCGTTCCTTGTGGTGATGGAAGACGATGTCCTTGTTTGAAGTAGGCTGCAAACGCTGGCTTACGAGCAATGTACGCTCTAAAAGCAGAAGCAGGGCATTCCAACCCATGATTATCCTTCAAATATTGCCATAACACACGCTTGTAATAGAAGGTTTGCTTGCTATCTTCCGAAAGCAAAGCGGCAATGATCTCGTAATACTCCTCGATCTTGGAACCTTTGTCTTTCGTTGTTTTCTTTGTAAATCCATCGAGATACTTTTGGATGGTACGGGAATCTACGTTAAGCTCCCTAGCCAATTGACTTTTATTAATTTTCATGTTGAGATTCTCCATTAACGATTTGAATTTAGGTAAGTCTAGTAAACTACGAATCTCAAATTCCGTTTGAACATCCAACGTCATGTACATGTGCTCATCTCTCCCTTGAGATAAGTATGTCGCATGTCGTCAAAACTGTACAATATTATTCAAGCGTTTCTGTACATATTTAGACTAGCATTTATATCCAATATGATCTAAATAACGCAAAAATGGGATGGAAAGTTGCAGTGATTTTGGGGCTACCAGACTAAAAATAAGGAGGAGTTACATAAGTTACTGATCGATTTTATAACTGAGTGAGCTTGCGTGAAGAAACCCAGCGCCTAAGTTGCTGGGTTTCTTAGATAACTATTGTAATTCATTACTCAGAAGGAAGCATTAAACAAGCCACTAGAAATGGTTTAGTAGCATCCCAGTAATTAATAACATTGTCTGGTACCCGTCTTTCATGGTGAATATAAAGATTTAATAAATCAATTACTCCACTTTTTTTCATACTGGAATGAGCAGAGTCAAGATCAGTAAACGTCATAAAATTACTAAATTCTTTTGCCAATTTATCTGATAAAGGAGTATCATTCAGTAATAAAACGTTGGTTGCTTTATCAGCCGGTAATTTGTTTCTTAATTTATTGAAAACATTATTTATATTTGTTGATAAAGCATTTTCTTTATACGAAATATCAGTATAAAAATTACAGGCCTTTCTGCAACATAGCTCAATCAATATCCTAAAAAGAGCTACTACTGCGATCTTGTTCATATTAAAATCTAGATTACCAAGCTCAACGATGGTATCTTGAATTTTTTTCGATAAGTCACCTGTTGGGAAATTGAATTTCTTATATTCGGATTTAGAAAAACTAAATTGATTTGATTTGATTTGAACAGTGTATTTATTATTCCCTTCCCTTGTGGAAGTACTACTATTTGGATCTACCACCGTAAATTTGATTTCGGCCATACAACTCTGTTGAAGCTGATCTTTTGCTGTATAACTCAAGATATACTCGCCTGGGGTTCCTGCATCTAATGGAGAATTCTTGTGAGTAACTAATAACGGAATTTTGTTACCTAAATAATCAAAACCATCAGCAAAATCAAGAGCATTGAAATACGTATTTACATTAAGTATTATCGGGCCTTTTTCTGCCCCATTCTTTTTTATAATTTTAGGCTTTTTTGCTGATCCGGTCGTTCCTCTGATTGTTCCTCTGGTCGTTCCCCCAGTTGTTCCTCCGGTCGTTACCCTGGTTGTTCCTCTGGTCGTTACCCCAGTTGTTCCTCCGGTCGTTACCCCGGTTGTTCCTCCGGTCGTTCCTTCAATTGTTTTTCCGATCATTCCACCAGTTGTTCCTCCGGTCGTTCCTCCAATTGTTTCTCCGATCATTCCACCAGATGTTCCTCTAGTCGTTCCTCCGGTTGTTCCTCCTGCATTACTTTTTCTGCTTTTTATAAGTTCTTTGGTATTTTTATCTATCAGTTTCCTGATACTATTCTGTTTTAACCACTCTAGAAAAGACTCTTCAAACATTATATACTCTTGGGAGTCACTTAAAACTTCAGTTTTGGTTACGTTTGACCTGAAATTTTGTAAATTAATTACACCAACTAATAATCGCATTTCGGGATGCCTATCTAAACCTATCCAAATCCCATAATTTAAAAGTCGTCCATTTAAATATAAATGAAAACCATTATCTGTTTTTGATGTAGTAGAATGTTCTGGGGATTTCGATACACCTACCCAACCAGAAACACCACATTCTTTCCCATTCATATTTTGTACTGAAAAACTAAATTCTTTTTTCCAGTAGGGATCAAATATATATGGCGTTACTATTTTATCATCAACTACTAACTCTAGCTCCATTGTCTGTAAAAATATTGAAAATGTTTTTGAAAAATGAGCAGTCGCATTCTCAATGTCATTTTTATATCTTGGACGATTCAACTTAGATACCTTAATTGTAGTTCCCTGGGGGAAGGTCTTTGAAACTTCCAACGCTTGAACTTCCCATATACTAGAGTACTCCAATTGTATACTTTTCACATCTTCTTTCTCGTTTTCCAGTTTTACATATAGAGCTGATCCCATGTCTTTTGTAGTAGTGATTATTTCTAAACAGTTTCCAAGAAAAGCTGAAGCAGTTTTTAACCCAAATCCATACCCCCCTACTGTTGAACCTGAAGTTTTGCTACTTTCAGCAGGGGTCAGTGCTTTAGTCAACGCTGGTATATCCATTCCACTTGAATTATCAGTTACAATTATATGATCTTCAAATAATTGTACAGTGACTGAGGTACTGTCTAGCCGTGCATCGATTGAATTATCAATAAATTCTGCGATTGCTCTACTAATAGTTAAATTTTGATTACCCATCGCCCAAAAAAGCTTGGATGAGATGGGTAGTGTTATTTTATGTGAACTCATACAAGACTTCCTTCCTTAGTATTTGTTACTACTGCCAAAATATCATAAATTTCTTTAGCAACAGCTTTAGCTAGTAACGGAGGAACAGCATTACCTACTAACCTAAAACCGTGCCACTTAGTTTCATGAAATATCATCCAATCCGGGAAACTCATTAATCTCGCAGCTTCTCTTACCGTTATTACTCGAGGTTGTTTGTAGTGAATCGGTCTTAAAGCAGTGTAGGAACCCTTGTCACTCTTTGTTCCCGCTCGAATTGTAGGAGATAGCCCGTTTGCGTTTAGTTTTTTTCTACGACTCTGGTGCGATTCTCCTTGCTTTAACTTAATAAACTCTCTAACTATCCTTTCATCATGATTTGTCCTCTTTGTATTTGTTATAATTCCTTTATCCCAATCGGGTCTAGGAGTAGAATAGCCATCACTTGTTAATATCAATCTCCTCATCATCTTAGCAAAGTTAGAAAGATATTGACCACCTGTTTTATTTTTAACAGTATCTCCTTTTATTAAAGAAGGATATAAATTAGGATTAGGTAAATCACTTATCGCATCTGCTACAGTAGGACAATACAGCATATCACCCGATTTATCAGAACTTGCATGATCTCTATAGTCTGGGTGATATTCATACCTTGCATCAGAAGGCCTAATATGGGTTGGAGTTGGGTAACTTAAGGCTAAATCCAAATCTAAACGAACACCTATAACGAAAATTCTTTCCCTATTTTGCGGAACTCCATAATCAGCCGAATTCAGAACTTTAACTGGCGAAACAATTGAGTACTTTTCTGACATTTTACTAATAAATGTCCGCAGCACTTCACCTGAATTAAAAGAAAGCAATCCTTTTACATTCTCCATAACAAAAAATTTAGGCATAATTTCCATAACTACTCTAGAATATTGATACAATAATTCATTTCGCTCATCATCTGAAGCTCGCTTACCAGCTAATGAAAATCCCTGACATGGTGGGCCTCCTATTACTGCATCGACCCCACCTCTACTCACCTTTAACCTCTTTAATAAATTATCGCCACTAACTTTATTAATATCTTCCTTTATAACTTCACAGTTCGGGAAATTTTTTTCGTGCGCTTCACTTGCATACTGATCTAACTCAACCGCTGCTTTAACAGAAAAACCGGCCATTTCAAAACCTAAAGATAATCCACCTGCACCTGAAAATAGATCTATGGCAATTGGTTTATTATTTATATTAATAGCAATACACCTCTTTATTGAAGTTACATTTATTGATAGTATTCGACGAAATAATCACTTTCCCTTTCTTAAATTTGTAAATATACAAGATAGTCCCCATCAACAACGCAAAATAAAGGATAAAATTATCAACAAATATACATTTTGTTTCTTACGTTTAAGTTTGTTGACAGGTCAGAATATAAAAATAAATATAAAAGCCCTACTAATTTTAAGGGATTCTATACTTATTTATATTATATCTATAGAATTATGATTATATAATTACTTTAGAAAAACTAGGAAAATGTCGATAGTATTGAACATAATTTTCAACTTCTGCTTCAAAAGAAGGAATCTCCTGATACCCCAATTCAGATATTATTTCCTCATGAGTATCGGTTGGGAGCTTTGAATTAATTATTAATCTTTCTTTTAAAGTTAGATCGGGAATGTTAATTTTATAGATTTTTTGATCCGGTTGAAATGAATATTTCCAATTTTCAAGTTGTATATCATTTATAAAATCAGAAGACTTATCAAGTAAAACGCCCGTAAGTGTTAGCATTTGATGATTTATATCTGTGTAAACAAATGAAGATACAGGAAAAAATTTTTTATCATCACGTCGGGTTATTTGATTAGCAGCATTAATAAGGGCTCCTAATAAAACATTTGGTAACCCTTGAATTGTCATATCATCAGAGGTTATATCTTCATCCAAAAAAACTGAAATTCTTGATTTTAGCTTATCCAATCTTTTTTGCAGAGTTATGTCTCTATCTTCATTTTGGCTTTGATTTCCTAGAGTGTCTGGATTTGAATTTATTGATACTTTTATTATGTCATATATACCACACTTTTCAATTACAGATTGAAATTCTCTAATTTGTTCATTAATTTGTTTAGGTGAAACATAATCTAACCAAATTATACAATTTTCATCAAAATCAAAACTTTGAATAAATTCACCGGATGAACATCTTCTCAAATCTATACAGCTTATTGGTTTATTAAAAAGTTGCCGCATATGTATGCTCTTATCTTGCTCTATTGAAATTAATTTATTTAAACCAAGAATAGTATGGATTTGTTTGAAATCCTCCAAATGTGTTGCTCCAAAACCTATGTAAGTGTATTGATCAATTGGTTGATACTTATTCATTTTAATAAGAAATTCTATAAAAATTGAACGATCAATTGCTTTATTGGTTCTCAGATTATAAGGTAGAATAGATGAAGTCATTATTATATCTCCCTTTTTGCTTGTTTCAAGATTACATTAAAACATTCGATTCCAACTTCACTTGCTGGACGATCAATATCTTCAAATAAGTATTTTGATACAATATTAATTTCTTCTTCTTCCTTAAGGAAATGAATTGTTTTAGTCGTCGAACTAATTTTCGGAACAGGTAAATTGGGTTTTAATCTCACAGCGTTTATCTCATTTTTAGTGGTATTTCTAACAGCTTTCATTTTTTCTCTTGGAAAATTTTCTTCTTTGTTAAAGTCTTCAAATGAAATTTTTTTGCTATTATCCAAATACTCTTTTTCGATTTTTATTTCTTTTTTAATTTGATTAGTGTAACTGGTAAATATTTTCGTACCTTCACGCATATATTTTTTTACATAAATGTATAGTTTGGATGAACCGTCAACACCTCTTTTAGTAGTGGTTAATGGTAGTTTACTTACATCATCTGACTTAAAATGTACAACCCCAGTAATTCCTATGAATTGATTATGAAAATTTGGTACTGTTGCCTCTCCCCAACCAGTTAATAAAGTTTTATCATTATATAATACCACTCTATCATTACAAATAATTGTCCAACCAGAGTCCTCTGATGTCCGTTTAATTTTTTGCTCATTATCTAAATCATCATCAGTTGGCGTTTCTCTATATATTCCAACTTTTAAATCAACTTTCACTCCGTCAATTTCACCTTGATAAATATATGGTGAAATACTTTTTTCATCATGATCATGTGAATAAATAAATAATATATTATGTGGTTTTATCTCAGACTCATTAATGTAAACCTTAAACCCTTTATTAATTATAAATGAATAATGATTTGAAATTAATTTTTTTAAATTATTCACATATGTACTGTCATTAAATTCTTCTGTTATTCCTTCATATAAATTAGTTACCTTTATTAATGTTCCCGGAGCATTTAGAGTAACATCTTGATTTGTTTCTATTGGAAGTTCCCATTGGTTATCATTTTCTAACCACTCTTTATCAATATGTACCTTAAAGCTGTCATTATCAGTTATTGAAGTTATTGTTGAATCTTGTCCCATCTTAAATATAGCTCTCTTCATTCCAATACCATACAAACCAACTGTTGGTAAATCACGAATGTGGCCTTCAGGTCTCCCCATTCTAAACGCATACTCTTTTGCAATTTCTAAAGGAATTCCTCCACAATTATCTTCAATACTAAACACTTCTCCATTTAAATTTATTTTGGCAAAATAACCCTCATAAGGCATGTCACTTCCAGTTAAATTATTAGTAGATCTAATAATTCCATCAACACAGTTATCTAATAAATCTAAAATAGCATCAGAAAGATCAATATCCCTTGTCAGCATGCTCACAAAAAATGCTTTGGCAGGGTATGCTTTTGCATTATCCATAATTATTTTTCCTCCAAACAACTATTAATAATTTTCAATATACCTTCACCCATTAAGGGGCTAACACTATTTCCTATTTGTTTGAAACTATGCCATTTAGTTGGATGAAATAAAAACCAATCCGGAAACCCTTGAATTCGCGCTGCTTCCCGCGGCGTAACAACTCTGTTAAAAATAGGGTGAATCGGTCGAACGGCCTGGAAACTTCCATTTGAACTTGATGTTCCTGCTCTTAAAGTAGGACATAATCCATAGGGATCTAACTTAGTACTCCTTGATATTTTATCAGTTTGCCCAGGTTTTAACTGACCAAACCTTTTTAATACTTCTATGCTATGATTTGTACCAATCATACCAGTAACTTCCTTTTTTTCGAAATATCTAATTTTACCTTGTTCATTACCTACTTTATGAAACGAACGTTGAGATATGCTTTTTGCATAAGAGTTTTCTTTAATGTCTTTTAATGTAATCCAAACGTGATTATTATTTTTTGAATCGCCCATAAATAAATTATCGTATTCAAGCCCTTCAAAAGCGTCTAAAATAGTAACAAGACTATTGTTTATATTAAAAAACGAAGTAGTACCTAGACACTGATTTATGTCCTTTCTAACTCCTACAAATAAAATACGAGCGCGAGATGTTGGAACACCAAAATCTTTTGCATTCAATTCAACTGGTGATAACATATTATAATCTTCTACTACATAGTTAAATGCTTTGTCAACAATATCACTGAACTTATGATCAAGGATTCCCTTTACATTTTCCGCTAGAAAAAAAACTGGCTTCATTTCGTTTACTAGCCTAAAAAAATGAATAAAAAGTTGATTCCTTGGATCCTTAACATTTCTTTTACCAATTGAACTGAAACCTTGACAGGGTGGACCTCCAATAAGGCCATATAGCTCACTTTGTTTAAAGGCTTTCAATAAATCTTTTCCATTTAAGTTAGCTATATCCGCTCTCATATGATTCATGTCTGGAAAATTTATTTGATGAGTGTTATATGCAATTTCATCTAGCTCTACCGATCCGACCAGATCGAGTCCTGAATGTACAGCTCCTAGACTCAATCCACCTACACCTGAAAATAAGTCAATTACACTCTTCACTTCAAAATCCTTTCAAATAACGATTTTAACTTTAATTTAACACATAAGGTCTTATTTGTCGATCGTCAATATATATATACAAATTTTTGTATGATAAATGAACTGCAATTAATATAATTATTCAATATCCTTACATCATAAGTGCAAGTTTAATCATTATATGTAACTGAAAATCTCTATTTTAGAAGACTCTATTCTAATTAGTAATTAGAATTAAGGGCTTGATCAAAGCCACAGCAACAAGAAAATTCTCCCTATTTGTGGCATTGTTCACCCTGACTAACCTTCAATTTTAGATAGTGACTTGTTGTTGAAAAACCCCTAACAATATCATTTAATGGTTTAAATATATTACTTTGTTCGAGTATCTTGAAGATTTGGGGTTTGTATAAATATAAAATAGATGCAAGATAGTTTTGTAAATTTCTTCTTATTTAAAAAGTTTATTCCACATTGACTCTCAAACTATAAAAAATACACCACCAGTGTATAAAAATCACATGATGATGCAGTCATACGTAAAGTACTGTTAGTTAACTTTCATCTCTTACTCTTCCCCCACCGCCACCGGATTCTCTTCATAGCTTATCCAATCGCTCCAGCTACCTGCATAAAGTCTTACTTTGTTGTAGCCCGCTTCCGTTAAAGCTATAATGTTAGGCGTTGCTGTTACTCCTGAACCACAATATACGATAACTTCTTGGTTTTTATCTATTTTGCTAAATCGCTCTGCTTGCTCATCGCCGTTGTTCCATTTGCCATCTGCTGAAAAACCATCTTTCCAGAAGTAATTAACAGCGCCAGGGATATGACCTGCTTTTTTATCTAATGGTTCTACTTCCCCACGGTAGCGAGGAGCTTCACGAGAATCAATAATAGTTACGGACTCTTCTGCAAGCAATTCCTTTACTTCGTCCATCTCTACCAACATCGGGTGCTCAACTGTAGCCAAATATTTCGCAGGTATAAGCACTTGTTGTTCCGCAGAAATCGGAAATCCAGCTGCCTTCCACGCACTGTAGCCTTGATCCATCACAGAAACTTGCTCATGCCCAGCATACTTTAATAACCACCATAAGCGAGAAGCCATTGCTCCTCCTTGATCGTCGTAAATAATAACTTGCGACTCGTTACTAATTCCTACTTTACTTAATGCAACTGTCAAATCAACCATATCTGGTAACGGATGACGTCCGCCATGCTCGGCTACTTCTCCAGACAAATCTCGTTCCATATCTAAGTAAACTGCCCCCGGTATATGATCTGCTTCATATTGCTGACGACCTGCATCCGGTTGTCCCATAATAAACCGACAATCTACAATTACAATATTAGCTTCGTACATACGTGCTAACAACCACTTCATTGTTACTATATTCTTCATCTATAATCCGCCCTTCACTATTAACCATTTCTAGTTAACATTATAACAAATAGAGAAGCGTTCTGTTAACTATCTATCTGTAGTCTTTGTTTTGGACGCAACAAATCACTATAGCCATACTAGCACTAGTCAACATGGTATCTACTTTCATTGTTCATGCTAGTATGGCTATAGTCAACTAGAGGTAAAAGCTACCCTACCTCAACTTACAACGCTTTTACCATCCCACCATCGACCAGCACCGATTGTCCGGTCACATAGCTGTTAGCGAAAGAGCCGTAGAAGACAACTATTTTTGCAAATTCTTCTGGTTCACCCATTCTGCCTAGCGGAATATGCTGTAGTGCAGCCGCTTGTATGGCATCGAGTGTCGTCTGTTGTTTGTCGGCTTTTAATTGATCTAGTTCAAATATCCGATCTGTAGCAATGCGACCCGGTGCAACGGTGTTGATCAAAATATGATCGCTTGCAAGTTCACTAGCCAAGCTTTTCGTAAGTGACTGAACACCTGCACGAAATATGCTAGACAATATTAATCCATCTATTGGCTGCTTAATTGAAGTAGAAGTAAGGTTAACGATCCGCCCACCGCCAGCCTGGCGCATATAAGGGATAGCTTCGCGAATCATCCGAATGACGCTAAGCAGATTAAGTTCAAACGCCGCTTGCCAATCGGCATCGTCCATCTGTTGGAACGTTCCCCCTTTCGGACCTCCTGCATTAGTAACTAACACGTCCAGCTTGTTATCAACTGCCGCAGTACGTACCGCTGCTTGAATTTGTTGGAAGTTGCGAACATCCATTTCCACGATTTGAACTTGTTTACCAGTAGCTGCTAATATCTCTGCTTGTGCTTGTTGTAATTGTTCTATACTACGGCTAGCGATCGTTACATTCGCACCTTCCTTGACGAATTGCAACGCACTTGCTTTCCCTAGTCCTTTGCTTGCTGCCGTCACCAATACTGACTTCCCTGTAAGCTCCAAATCCACTAGAATAGCCCCCATTTTATCTAATATAAAGTAATGACCTGCTTCGTAACCGTCCATCTATCGACTATTTGTTATAATTCGACTACGTTATCTACTTTATATTATAACAACGAAGAGCTGCTATTCCAACAAATTCAACCAGCTGTGTCTTTATCTATATCCATATCTGCTATAGCATTTATCTTTTAACCTAACATACCATCTCAGCATATCAATCGGTAAATACATGCTGATATTTCGCCATTGGCTGTTCCTCAAGCCGCATAACCTGCACGATTCCCGCCTGCTGATCCCAGCGAATATATCGTTCTTCTCGCAATAGGTGTAGCGTAGCTTCTATAAGAGAGATGTCTCGACCTGCTAACAATTGTAATCGTTCCACCTCTAGTGGAGCTGCATGCATTCTATTCAAATTAAACAAAATACGCAACAGCTTGCGCGCTGTATCATCCAGCATGAGAGATCAACTCCACATCAACAATATTGGGGATAGAAAATATTCGAAAGGAATTAGCAGTGTAACAATATGCTTTCATTCGCTTATCTTTTACTGATAGTACTTTCACCTTACGGATCGTTACTTGTCGTTTACGATCAATGTAGATTTGACCAATATAGTTATCCAATCCTATCACCTCATAACAAGAACATTTGTTCTTATTATATACGATCATACGTTCCATTTGCAACTTTTATTTTTGTTACAATATAGTTAATGTTATTAATACTTCACAATGTGTACCTTATTTAAGCACAAAAAAAATACAACCTCATCTACAGATACCACTTTCATAGATAAGGTTGTACTACATCCGCTACATTTATTACCTTTTCATACAAACTTCTTCGTTCCACTACTCTGTTCTACTCGAGACTATTGTTCCATTCTAATACTACCTCAATGCCACCCCAATACAAGTCACTATCCCGTTCCACTGCTAACTTTCTTCGTTCCACTACCAGCTCTACTCTGCCCCACTTCAACCTAGCATTCCGTTCCACTATTCCCTATACTAGTTCTATTCTAACCCACTTTAAGTTAGTATTCTATTCCACACCAAATTAACATCCCGCTCTACTTTGAGCAACGTTGTTGCAGCCCAACAGTAACTATTTCAGCTGGTCCAATAGCAAGCGTCCAACTATCGCCCACACGTTCCAGAGATTCACCATTTGCTTCTATAATATTACTTTTGTACATATTCGTGAATAATTCTCCTTGCACAGCAAGCGCTGCTTTATCTAAACTTGTATTGAATAAACGGAACATAACGTCATTGGATTTTTCAGCTACTTTTAAAGCTGTTACAGCTAACGCCTCTCCTTGCCACTGAAATGGGACAAAAGATACGGGCACATCTCCTTGATGAATCGTCGTTTGGTTCGTTACCCAAGGTATTTTAAGCTGATATGCTTCGACGTATGCTTTTGAACTTATTACATCACCGTCGTGAAAAATAATCGATAATTCTGTAGCGTTTGTACCAAGACATTGCGCTTCTGGAGTAGCGAATACTCCCCAATCTCCTAGTTCACGCACACCGCGAAGTAATGTAATCGCCAAAGTACCATCTGCCAAAGCTTCATATTCATGCAAACCAATATTAGCAACAGTCACTCCCGCTTCTCCATCACTAATACTTACAAAAGATTGCTGATGTTGTGCATTACTTGGATTCGTCCACAGTTTTTCCGGCTGAATAGAGCGAGTTGCTAATTCATAAATCGAATCCACCGTTACCGCTTCCGCAGAAATTGTAGTAGGAAATAGCATCCGAATACGGTGATCCAACACAGTGTTATCAATCGTGCTCCCAATTTGAAGTGCGCGAGAACCTCGCTCCAACGTTAACGTCGTTTGTACCAACACTTCTTTTTGCTCCGCTACACGCTGTGCCTTTCTATCTTTGAAGGGTGTCATGGAAGCAATTTCTTCCTCTAGCAAAGCATCAGCTTGTAATGGCAACATCCAGCGATGAGTTAACCGTACAACTCCTCTTAGTTCACTATTTTCCACTACTTCCAGTTGAGCTAGCAATCCTTCTGTCGTAAGTGCCGCCTCACCATCTGGCTGTTTATACATATATTCATTACCTAGATCACCAGTATCTTCATATAATCCTAATTTAGTATACGTGCGACCTGTTGTTTTATCTTCCACGCTAAAGGAACCGTCATCGGCAATGTCAATTTTTAATTTATCATTTTCTAGCAATTTACCATCCATTGAAACAATCGAATGAGCTGTCGTCACTGAAGCTGCATGCCCGGTACCATTTTTCAAAGCACGATCAGTATTCACCGCAATATGCTCACTACTTACTAAAGCGTAGCCGCGACTAGCAAAAGCATGTAAGTCTTCTACGAACAACGTAACTTCCACTTGATAAGCCCAGTAAGGTTGACGGAAACGATCATCTGGCAAATCATAACCAAAAGCTAATCCTTTGTGTGTAATTTCTGCATCGATTCGCATACCATGCTCATTAATAATAACTAACTGGTCTGGGCGATAGGATTGCAGTTCCTTATAAGCTTGCTGTACAGGTACATGAAGGTCAGAAAAATAACGACGGCATACATCAACTACCACTTTCACCGCACCGCTTCTCATATACCCACTCGTATTAAAAACGAGGAATGGAGCAGCTTGCCCATTTTCACCGCTAAAATCAACAGCACCCTTATATTTCGCAAAAATAGATGTGTCACGCGTATCGCTAATTTGTTGCAAACTGCGCGTCATAAGCGCTTCAGCCATATGCTTTGATTTTGCAAAGCGGGTCATCATTTCTTGATGCACTTCATCCACACTACACCCACAAATACTATCGTGAGGATGATTTTGCAACAGCGTCTTCCAAGCATATACTAATTCTTCTCGTGGATAGGAAGCACCGGATAAATGGGCTAATACAGCAAGTGGTTCTGCTACATTTTCTAATAACGTTTGTACTTCGACGTTCGCTTGTTTCAAATAAACACGAGCCGATGCTGTATTTACAAGTGTTCCCCAACCATCCGTCCATTGACTGCGTAGCTCTCCATGCACCGTCGCCAAATCAGCAGGTATGCGCGCTTTGACCGCTTCAATATATTCTGGAAAGCTAGAATGTTTAAACTGAATGTCAGGACGAACTTCTCCAGCTACTTTTATTGCTTGCGATAAGTTTGTTTGTAGCGGTTGGTGATCGCAGCCGTTCATAAATAGTAATTCTGATGTCGAGGCAAACGCTTCTACTTTCGGTAATCTCTCGTTCCAGTAGGCAAGCGCTTCCTGTTTATTCTCCGGTATTTCCATACCATTATGGTACCAATTAGCAAACAAGATCGCGAGCACCTTACTACCATCTGGAGATTGCCAGTACATCTCGGAATATTTGGATATGTGCGGGTTTTCTCCACCAACTTCATTATTAAAGCCGACAGCTTTTACCCCACGCCCATAAACAGCCGTATCTATCCCCGCTTGCAAAATAATTTGTGGCGCTTGCCCCATATTGCCAAAAGAGTCTGGGAAATAACCTACTTTAGCATAACTTCCCCACTTTTCAGCATCGGTAATACCAATAAGTACGTTACGTACATTTGCTTCACTGCTAATTAAAAACTCATCTTGCAAAATATAAAACGGGCCGATAATAAGTTTCCCTTGCTCCACCAATCGTTTAATAGCTGGCGCTTTGTCTGGTCGTATTTCCAAATAATCATCAAGGGGCAACGTCTGTCCGTCCAGATGAAAACTACCGTAATCCATATCTTCCTCTACTTGCTCTAACAAACGATCTAATAATTCTACTAATTTCAATCGATGAGTTTCAAATGGCATATACCATTCTCTGTCCCAATGGGAGTGGGCGATGATGTGAGCTGTCTTTTGAACTGTCATAGCAATACCTCCAAGTATATTGATTCTTTATCTAAGCTGATAAGTTACATAACAATGGTAGCTAAATAGTACGTTATACGTTTCAGTCATATCTTTAACTTGTATTATAAGTTGTATATTAACTTGTATTTAATATATACAATAGTTCAACCATTTGTAAATGTCTTTTTTAGATACAACTCATAAGTAAATCGTTTAATTTTCTCAGTTAAATAACGGTTTTCGTAACTTATTAGGTTGTATTGGTCATACGATATAGAGTAGACAGTTGTCACACTTGTTTTAAAGTTGTAATATTGTTCTATATGACTAGAACGAAAGAGTAGGAGCAGTTTAATAATGACGAAACATATACCGATGTACAAAGAAATCGAAAAATATATTATCGATCAAATCCGCAGTAATAAATGGCCGCCACTAAGCCGCATTCCTTCGGAAAACGAATTAGCTGAACAGTTCCAAGTTAGTCGCATTACTATCAAAAACGCACTCACTGCTTTAGTCGAACAGCGTATTGTATTTCGACAACAAGGGAAAGGTACATTCGTCGCATCGGATTACCACCAAGCATTACAGCGTTTAACAAAAACCGTTTCATTATCCGAAAAACAAGATCGCACGGTTGCTTTTCTAATACCCCGATTAGACAATCGTTTTACGGCTCGCATCCTTAGCGGCATAGAAGATGAACTAGCGAAAAATAATTGTAAACTGCTATTCGCCAAAACGAATGATTCACAACCGCTAGAGATTTTGAAAATAAAAGAGATGATGGAATATCCTATTGATGGACTTATTATTTATCCTGTTGAAGGTGAAACGTACAATAATGAGCTGCTTTCTTTAACATTATCGAAATTTCCATTGGTACTTGTTGATCGCTTATTAAAAGGAATTGAAACCAACTCCGTTAGCTCCGACCATTACGCTGCTTCGATTGCAGCTGTACAACATTTGTATCAACTTGGTCATACTAATATCGGCTTTGTTTCGAGTAAACCTGAAGGAACATCTAGTATAGAGGAACGAATTGCCGGCTTCGAAATGGGGCTAGAACAGCATCATATTCTTATAGATCGCAGTTTGCAACTTACGACGCTCAATTACAGATTGCCGATGGAGGAAAATGTAGTACACTTGCGACAATTTTTAACCGATCATCCCCAGTTAACTGCAATAATCGTTTCTGGCTTTGGACCACATGCAACCAAAACAGCGATAGATATGGGATTAGAGTTGCCTAGAGAGCTTTCGATTATTTACTTTGACGATATTGAATATCCCGAACTTTCTCTTATTTCACCTACCGTTATTGCACAACCCGCACAAGAAATAGGCAGAGAAGCTGTTCGATTACTACTAG
Organism: Paenibacillus yanchengensis; assembly: GCF_042684845.1. NCBI lineage: Bacteria > Bacillati > Bacillota > Bacilli > Caryophanales > Paenibacillaceae > Paenibacillus > Paenibacillus yanchengensis. Next base: position 47,374 of record NZ_JBHUMH010000010.1, read on the forward strand.
CGCAAATGGACGGAAATATAGCTAAAGCACAACAAGTTCGTCTACCTACCGAGCTTATCGTTCGTCATTCCACTGCGCCACTTTAAATCGGGTAGGAGGCTGAACATTATTTGTTCAGGCGACCTCCCACACTACCAAGCATATCGCTCGGTATTTGGCGGTTGGCAACTGCCAGCCCCTATAGCCGACTTTTACCGCCTAGCTATGGCCATGGATGACGTACTAAAAAATACAACCTCATCTACATTAACTTGTAACATAGATGAGGTTGCTCATTAAACACGGCTATTTAGTTAATTGCTACAATCTGATTTAGTTTATATACTAGCCAAAGGTTGTACGATTCTAGGTACGTTTTCTCCTTCAATGTATAACACTGTACTTTCGAGATCGGAAGGATCGTAGAGAGAAATGGTGATTGTTTTTTCTGTACCAGCATCCATTTCAAAATAATTATCACTATACTTCGCCCGTTTGTCCAAAATATTCAGCCTCACGTGACGAGCAAACTTATCCGCTCTTAACGTAACAGTAATGCTATTATCTTGGCGCTTCGTATTCATGATGCGAAGTCCAGCATCCTCTAACTGTAATTGATTGATTTCGTGAATGTCTTTGAAATAATAACGATTATCTAACGTTCCATTATCCGTAATAAAAGCAACTCGCAAGTACTCACGTGCAGCATTTTTGATTGGAATATCGCTAGTATTCACATGACATATAAGCGTTGAGCTATCTTTTACAGACAGAGCATCTAGCTGTTTAATTACTGTTACCTGACCTGAAAAATCACGGTGTTCTACAGTAACTAGCCCTTTAATGTCTTCCATTAACTCACTAATGATATAAACATCGTAACCATCTGGCGTCTCTTCGCAAGTAACGATAACATCATCGTAAGCTCGGCGCGTATAGTAGAATGTCATCTTCGGCAGTTGATACATATCAACAGTAGCCATATGAGTTGGGAATATATTATCTTTATTAACGTCCGCTACAGGGTCATTAAACTTCCAATAAAGAGAACCTGCACATGTCCATTTTAAACTTCTAAAATATTCAATCCAGTATTTAAACGCCATCGAGTTATATACTTGACTGTAATAAATAAGTTTATCATGATCAAGATTATCGATATATTCGTTCGTAAAAGGTAGAAATTCCGTCATTTCTCCACGAGCACGAATTGGTTCATTTAAAAAGTTGAACTTATAAAACGTATCTTTTTCTGGAAAACTAATAAAACCAAATTCGCTCATAAATCGCGGTTTAAATCCTTTGATCCGTTTGTAATAGTTTTTACCGTAATCACGATATTCCTGCACTCCTGGATCAGCAGACATAATGTAAATATGAGCATCTCCTTGATATGGCGAAGAAGGGTTATCTCCACCTTTGAAAAACTCGTCAGGGCTATATGGTGATGTTGGCATATAAAAACGATTAGGGTCTAAACGGCGACATGCTTCTTGTAGTACGACATTACTTACTTTGTCATTCATAAATTCATATGGTCGACCAGCCCAGCCGTAAGCTTGTCCATTTTCGTTATCGCCTGCCCATACGACAAGTGACGTATAGTTTCGATATTCTTTAATAATCAATTCCGCTTCATTAGCTGCGTTCGCCAAAAACTCCTCGTTTTGTGGATAGATCCCGCAAGCAAACATAAAGTCGTTCCAAATCATAATCCCTTTTTCGTCGCATAGCTCGAACATCTTATGATGTTCGTATATACCACCGCCCCAGATGCGTAGCATACTAATGTTACCATCTTCGGCATAATCCATAAGTACTTCATAATCTTCATCAGTAATATCGGTATAAATCATTTTGGTTGGAACCCAATTGGCACCACGAATAAATAGTTTACGTCCATTGACAGCAAAGATAAACGAACGACCATCTACTTGATTTTCTTGTATAATTTGAACCGTTCTAATTCCAAATCTTTGTGTTTTCTGTTGCACTATTTTCCCATTTTTTTCAATAGTCAATGTAAAGTCATACAATTCCGGATTACCGTAAGGACGTGGCCACCATAATAATGGCTGATCTACCGTTAAATCTAGAGATAGGTGGTGATCTAGACTTCCTTCGCTTAGCAAAACGTTTTCTCCGTCTTTATCCAAAGATACACGGTATTGATATGCCGTTAAATCTTCATCATTAGCAAAAGTATCTATTTCCAACGCCAAATATGCTTTATCGCCTTCTACTCGCTTCGTATACAAATAGTAATGGTCAATCTGTGCTTCATTAAAAGCATTAATTTCTACAGACTTCCATATTCCTGTCGTTACACAGCGTCCACAGAAATCCCAACCATAATTCATCTGAGCTTTGCGTGCCAATATACGATCGCTCGTAGTAATCGAGAAGATGTCAGTTTGATCCAAATGCTCCACATATTTAATCGGAGAATAAAATCTAACAACAAAAACGTTTCTTTCGCCGTAGCGTAAACTATTCGTCACATCAATTGTTAAGGCAGCATGCATATTTTCGCCAAAGCCAATTTTCTCACCATTTAAATAGATGTCACAAAAAGTATCCAAACCTTTAAAAGTAATGTTTACTTGCTTTGCTTGCATCGATTTTGGGACAAATAATTCTTTATAATAAACCCAGTCAGCTTCTTCTATCCATCTCTCTTCATCGGTATCCTTACTATATACATGCCCACGAATAATACCGTTATTTCTGAGCGTCGCATGGATTTCTTCCGGTATTTGTGCATCCAACCATCCTTCAGGAACAAAGGAAGGTTCTAGCAATGGAGCGATCGATTCATTATAGGCAACATGGGTTACTTTCCATTTGCCATCCAATAATAGTTGCAACGTATCTCCCTCTTTTCTACATCATTAAGCTTTTGTATATTTACGCATTAACTGTTCTAAATCTGGGAATGTTTCACATTGGTCGAAGTGGAAGGAAGCAGGTAGTTCATAAGCTTCTTCCCAAGGTAATTGCTGTAGAAATGGTTTCAAGTTCTGTTCGACACAAATGGCTTGCATAATGGAACGCATTCTAAATTGAAGCGGATAGCGAAATTCTTTGGAGATCGGCTGGAAATATGTTTCTGCCATATAATCTACTAAAGCTTCGCCTTTCGCTTGTTCTTCTTCCTGGTTCCATACTTCTTTAATTTTTCTTGTAAATGTGAGCCAAGCTGTATCCTTTTTAGGGTAGGTAAGTGCCATCGACGCAGCATCTTTATACGTCCATAATGCCCACGAAACATTGTTAGCTTCGAACAGATCAATCATATCTTCCAGTAAACTTACATCAAAACCAATCGAATCAGGTTGTAGTGAAACACCGAATTCACCGCACCATAACGGGCGTTTATACTTTTCACGAATGGTCAACATTTTTTCAAATGCTTTTTTGAAGATCGCTTGTCTTACTGTTCGATCCATCTTAGGGTCAAGTACTGCTGGCTCATCAACAAAGGGATAAAAGTGAAACTCATATGCAACTTGTGGATCATCTATTGGATCTAACATCGAAAAGTCCGTAGTAAATGCATTACCTTCAATAAAAATAATATGGTGTTCGTCGTGTTTACGAATTTCAGCAACTACTTTTTGATAGAAATCGTTGAACACATCCGCATCCTTAACTAAAGCTGGCTCGTTGACAATATCATAGCCGGCTACCCACGAATTATCTCGATAATGGCGAGCGATATGTCCCCACATCCCAATAACGGTATCCCGCAAAGCGCCATACTCCCATAACAATGGTAAACCGCTTGACGTATCACAATGCCAGTCTGGATTTTGACCACCAGGTGCAGAATGTAAATCTAAAATCGCATAGATTTCATATTTCTCACAAAGCGATACAATATAATCTAGATAAATAAATCCTTCTTCCTTATACTGTCCTGGACGTTGATCATCAATAAAATACTTATAATTGAACGGCAAACGCAGTGAATTAATTCCTAAGCTTTTCAAATAGGCAAAATCTCTTTCGTCCATAAATTCCAGCAAAAAGCGGTGAAAAAATTGCTCACTACGTTCTGCGCCATAAACATCTTGAAAAGCTTGCTTGATCATCGTATCTGTACCAGGTAACCCGATCATAAAGTGCTCCAAGTTCATCCACGTACCTAGTCCAAAGCCACGAAAAAATATTTTTTCACCGTCAATCGTAAAATCTTCCCCTGTAACTTGAACAAACTTTTGCAAATCAACTGTCATTGGTAATCTCCTTCGCCCGTTTAGTTTTTCATCCCTGTTGTAGCAACGCCTTTAATAAAGAATTTCTCGCCAATTAAAAACACAACAATCATCGGTATAGTCGCTAACACAGTTCCAGCCATTAGCAAGCCGTAATCTGTCGTATGTTCGGTTTGAAACAGTTTCAAACCTAGCTGCAATGTTTTCAGCGCATCATCTTGTAAATAAATTAAAGGTGCTAGATAGTCATTCCACATAAAGGTAAATGTAAAGATAGTTAGTGTAGATATTGCCGGTTTAGATAGTGGTAAAATGATGCGCCAATATATACCCCATTCATTTAATCCATCTATTCTGGCTGCTTCATTCAACTCATTCGGTAGAGACATAAAGAACTGTCGTAATAAGAAGATACCGAAACCACTAAATAGTTGAATAAGTACGTAACCAGTATGCGTGTCATACAATCCGAGCTCACGTACAATATTAAATTGTGGAACCATAATCGAATGCCACGGCATCATTAAGTTAGTCATAAACAACATAAACACGAGATTTTTAAACGGTATTTTTAATTTAGCAAACGCGTAGGCAGCTAATGAACAAATAAATACCTGTAGCACAGTTGTTATGACCGATAATTTAATCGTATTAGTTAAAAACGCTGCGAATGGAATAGCTTTCCATACTTCTTGATAATTATTTAAATATAAGGAGCTAGGAATCCAATTCATTGGATTTTTGAACAAATCAACATCCGTCCGAATAGATGCAGATATCATCCACAAAAATGGAAACAGCGCAATAACCGAAGCAAGGAGAAGTAAAACTAACAACATCACATATACTGTCTTTTTTCTAACTTTGCTCGTGAATATATGTTGCAATCTAAACTCTCCTTTCTAATAGGTTACCCATTTTTTCTCTAAGCGGAATTGGATAATGGAGATGATCATTACAATGGCGAACAATACGATCGACATCGCTGACGCATAGCCCATTTCGTAATTAATAAATGCTTCCTGATAAATCCGGAAAACAAGTACGTTAGTAGAACGTCCCGGTCCACCTTCAGTCATAACAGACACAAGATCGAATACTTGGAACGAACTGATAAAGGTTAAAATAGTAACCATGAAAATGGTCGGTGACAAGCTTGGTAATGTAATGTACAAAAACCGTTTAAAAGCGCCAGCACCATCTAACTTTGCTGATTCATACAAATATTCTGGAATGCCTTGAATACCGGCTAACAAAATAATCATATAGTAACCAAAGCTTTTCCAAGCAGCCACTATAACAATAGCTATTAACGCCCACTCGGAAGACATTAACCATTCTGGCGGATTACTAATACCAATGGCTTTCAACACACCATTAATTGGTCCCCGTATGGGGTTTAACAGTAAACCCCATACAATTGCAATGGAAACCATCGACGTAATGTGTGGAAAATAAAACGCCATTCGGAAAAATTTAGTCAAGTGCCATACATAGTTTAACGCCACCGCTGACAGTAAAGATAATATTAAAGTTAACGGTACAAACATCAACGTATAGAACATGTTGTTTTTTAAAGAAATAAGAAAATAATCATCCTGCCATAATTCTATATAATTCTTTAACCCGATAAAGTTAGGCTGAATATCGAATCCACCATAGTCGGTGAAACTTAAATAAAGCCCGTATAGCAGAGGTGCGAATATAAATACCGCGAATAATAAGAAAGCAGGAAGTATAAACAATGTACCGGGTGCATATTCTCTGCTTAGCTTAAGGAATTTAGCCACCTAACAACAACTCCCTTTGTTGAGCTTATTACTTTTCAAGTAATTTATCTCGCTGCTTCATAAATTCATTAACTGATTTTTCTGCATTCTGCTCTCCGAATAAAAACAATTCCCATTGTTCCTTAAATACACTTTTCACTTGATCTATTTGTGGAATAGGTTGATCTTCGATAATTGTTTTTGCTTCAAAGTAAGCTTTACTTCCTTCTAAGCCAGATGCTTTCAAAAAGGCTTCTTTCGTAATATCATTGGCATATGCTGGAAGCACGCCTGCTTCTGCAATAATTTTTCCGCCTTCTTCTCCAGTTGCAAATGCTACGAATTTGAATGCTGCATCTTGATGTTTACTTCCTGGATTAATTCCCATGAAAGTACTTAATCCACCGACAGAAGTCGCATCCGCTGCGCCTGCAGGTTGTGGCAACATCGCCATTTCGTATTTCACGTCAGTTTTACCTGCTGCAACATCAGCGTTCAACATGTTCACAGCCCACTCACCATTGATCATCATCGCCACATCGCCACTTTCAAACTCTTTCAGCCAGTCACTACTTTCAGCTTTCATTTGTTTGTAGCTCATATGTGATTCATCTTTGTAATAAATAGTATCTAGAAATTGTAGCCAATCCTTTAGACTATCTAAATTGTCATCCAAAATAGTATGCCCTTGTTGTAATGTAGCAATTGGAATCGTGATCCAATCTGCCAAATAACCGCCCCATTGTTTATTCGTACCTTCACCTTTTGTCAGCTTTTTCGCTAACTCTGCATATTGTTCCCAAGTAAGGTTTGTTGGGTAGGGAAGCCCTGCTTCGTCAAAAATAGCTTTGTTATAAAATAAAGCGTAAGAAGATGTACGATACGGAAGTGCATAATACTTATCATCCGTTAGCTTACCTGTAATATCTTGCAAAATTGGACCATAAGCGCCTACTTCTACCCCTGCTTCTTTAATTTTATCTCCCAAATCAAGCAATTGATTTTTGGATGTATACAAGCCAAGGTTGGCAGGACCATTCATACTATAAACGTCTACCTTAGAATTACTGGACAAGTTCAACATCATTTTTGTGTTATACTCTTCCGATGCATTACTAATTGTATTGATGTTCACTTGAATGTCATTATGTTGCGCATTAAAAGCGTCAACAACTTTCTTCATGTACTCTGCTTCGTCCGTCCAAGTATAATATTGTAAAGTAACTTTTTCTTCCCCTGTTGTTGTTTCTGGTTCTTTTGTTTTTTCACCAGCGCCACAAGCACTGATCAACATAGCAAGTACTAATGTTGCCGTAATGCTAACTAACCATTTTCTATTTTTCATTTTTTTAGCCTCCTATATGCTTTGATATTAATATCGTATCTTGAAAGCTTGTTTTCCATAAGGTTGAACTTTCATCATCCAACCTGCCCCAATGATCTTCCTTGATATTCTCTCTTACTTAAGCTAAATTAATGAACGTTAGTTTTTGGAAAACAAATATTAGAGGAGGGTTGATGATTCTTCAACCTTTACATGATACTTAAACAAGTTTAAAATTAATATAATTACCAATAATATAAGGATTGCATACTTATGAAAGGACGTAACCTGCATGGTCATTTTCTTCATGTTTATTCTATTTATTGCAATCGCTATCTTTTGTCTTACACAGCAGAAATATACAAAGGCTACTCTATTTATGCTGGTCATGGGGTTGTCTTTTTTATTTGTCATAAGTAGCATCATTATTTATATGTCCAAAGATGCTTATCATTATTACAGCTTATATAATTACTTTGGGGTTACAAAAAAAGTGCAGAATGAATTAATGTTTCTGCCCATTTCACGTTATTTATTAATACGCATCATGAACTTCTCTTCCATGCTATTTTTATTTTCTGGATTATGCTCGGCAATATTTTTTGCTTTGCATATAGAAAAACATAGAAAATTATTATATATTGCGATAGCTTTACCCTGTTTAATACAAGTCATTCTCTATGATCCAACCGTTTACGCCTATTTATATTTCAAACTATATCCTAGTTTTGTTTCTTCGCAGCAGTTTATTTCTTTTTATGAAACTATCCATCAAGCCACTTTTATTATTAATACTGCTTATATTGTTGCTGGTATTTCTCTTGTAATATATGCACTATTCGATGCACCAAAAGTAAAACAAATTCGCAGTACAATTGTAATGATTACAATAAGTTACATTTCTATGCAGGTGACTTATTATTATATTAATTTTTGGGCGCCTAATATATTAATTAGCGTTTCAAAAGCAGCCGACTTTATCCGTTTCAAACCAATAATATTAGTTGGCAAACCGTCCATGTATGCACTACTTCCTTACATCGTAAGCTTTTGTTTGCTATTTAGTTTATATGGCATTTACATGTATGCTCGTATTCAAAATAAAATAAAAAATCAAGAAGCCGTTATCTCACATAATATCGATTCTGCTACATTAACTTCACGAGTATTTAGTCATTTTATGAAAAATGAATTGCTCGCCATTATGGTTCAATCTGAAATATTGGGGGAAATGGCTATAGATTCACCCGAACTGGTGAAAGAAATTAAAGTTATTGAAAACCGCTGTCAAAATATTTATAGTCGACTAGATATCATTCATCAAAAAACAAACAGTTCCAAAATGGAGCTTAAACCAGTTGTCCTGCATCCATTGATTACGACTGTATTATCGGAAATGAAAGAGGATTTGAAAGCGGTAAATATAACCTATCATGAGCATTCACAAACATTAACGATTATGGCCGATCCTTATTATTTTTCACAAGTGTTAGAAAACATATTATCCAATGCGGTTGATGCCTTACAGCAAGTGCCAGAAAAAACACGAAGTATAGAACTGGAGACTATTATCAAAAATAAGTGGGTAGAATTAATTATTCGTGACAATGGAATAGGTGTTCCTGATGAATTTAAGGAGCTTATTTTCCAACCTTTTTTCTCATCCAAACCAACAGCAACCAATTGGGGGATGGGATTGGCACTTTGTCAAACAATTATTAATACACATGGTGGACAATTAACATTAAATAGTAAACTAGGAGAAGGCAGTTCCTTTCATATAGTTATGCCTTTGCTAAGAACTTCTATCCATTAGGAGGGACAACTTTGAGCGACTTAATAAAAGTTCTTATTGTTGAAGACGATGATCTTATAGCCAAACGTTATGAAATGATTTTGAGTAAAGATTCGCAAATGCAATATGTTGGAAGAGCAGCTAGTGGTTATGAAGGAACAATGTTGGCAGCGCTCTATCAACCTGACATTATTTTAATGGATATTGAACTAGAAGAAAAACAAGCGGGTCTGAAAGCTACAGAAAAAATATTGAATTATTTGCCTGATATTAAAATCATTATCCTTACCGTCATTGATACGGATGATGTTTTGTTTCAAGCATTTGAAATGGGCGCGACTAATTATTTGCTTAAAAACATGCCAGCAGAAACTATTTTGACTGCGATTAAAGACGCTTATTGCGGCATGCCGTCATTGAATGCTAACATTGCTGGTAAAATTACAAAAGAATTTAAACGGATTAAAACAGTTGAAGAAAGTTTGTTACGTTACTTTCATATGTTAGTTTTGCTTACACCAACAGAAATGGAAGTATTAGATTTATTACTGAAGGATTATAGCCGACAAGAAATTTGTAAATTACGGCAAGTAGAAGCATCCACCTTAAAATCGCAGGTGCATAGCATTTTGAAAAAATTCGAAAAAAATAGCATTCAAGAAGTAGTTACAGTACTACGGGAATTACAAATTCCACAAATATTAGCAAAGCACAATGGTTTACTCACCTTATAAAAATCGTATATCCAGCAGCAAAAAGCCAATAACTACCCAAGCGATAGGGGATTAACCCCATAATCCGCTTGTAGTTATTGGCTTTTTAATTACATATCAAATGCTTTAGCTCTTATATTAATCGTAGCTTTACTCTGCCAATTGATCAGCAATCATCTGCAATATAGCAATAACGTCAGCTGTGTTCACTAAGCCATCTTTGTTCAAGTCAGCAATGTCCTTCACAGCAGCAAGCTCTGCTTGATCTTGTGCCACAATCATTTTTAGTAGCATCCGCGCATCAACAATAGTAATGGCAAGGTCACCATTGATATCGCCTAAAAGACCACTTGCTTTAATCGTAATCGAAGCATTGCTTACTTTTACATCTTTAGCGACTGTACTAGTTTCATTCTCATCAATAGAAGCTTGAACTTTTTTCAGCACTAATGATGCCACAGCATCTTCTGTCAAATCTGCCTTAGCACGGAAAACCGCTTGTGCTACTACAATAGGTTCTTTCGTGCCTAGTGGTTGCTTAGCTACTCCAGCAAATCCAATTTTTCCAGCTACCGTCGTATTGTGTGCACCAGTTTCTTTGAACATGTCAAATTCAAACTTCTCTAGTGTTAATAAGTTTTTATCATATTCTAATAGTCCGTTCAAGCCTGTTACTTGTTCTGCATCGCTTAGTGTAAGTGGTACAGTAACCATACTTCCTTTCGTTACCGTTTGATCAGCTAGTGCTAGTGTTGGCTCTGTCGGATTCGGCTCACCACCACCATCTGGATAAACGTTCAAATTCATATTAAATTGATTCGCTGCACGATAAAACTTGTTTTTTGTCACCGAATACCAATTTACGGCAACATCGTTGCTACCTTCTTTGAACGTCATTAGCATAACCATGCCAAGATCACGTTGCATAAACTGAGCATCGACAAGCATTTGTGTTACTGGATTACCATGCTCCCCAATGTCTACACGTTTTGCTAGATCGTGATAACCAATATGACCAGATGTAACTAATATAATATTTTTATGCTTACTTACAAATTCATTCCATTGATCATCCCCGTTATTACCATCTGCAAGGTATGCACTTGGTGGGTCCGAATGTCCTTTTTTATTCGTAATTTGCTCTCCCGTATGATACATGTAAGAGTGCGTCGTTATAATAACACGTTTATCTTTGTTTGCAGCAACTGCTTCATTCGCCCAAGCTAACACTTCATCATTCGGAGCAAACTCCATCGCTACAATCATATATTCTACATCTTTAATCGTAACAAAATGATACGTATTATCCATCATACCTTCTTTGAAGGCTCCACCAAATGTTGGTTCTTTAGAGTATTTCTCATACGGATAGTACTGATTATATTTTGTAGTGTCACGTTTCGGTGGATCTTTCGTTATAACCATATCGTGATTACCGGTTGAGAATACATATGGCATCACACCGTCTAGCAATTTCATGCCGTTGGAAGAACTTGTCCACTGAGCATCATTTCTAGGAGCATCAACCAAATCGCCTACTTGAATCGCTAATTCAATGTTGAGCTTCTCTGCATTATCTCTAATCCAAGTCATATAGTTCGTAAAGGCAGGTTGATGACTAATTAAATACTGTGTATCTGGAATAACCGCAATCGTATAGTCACCTTCTGGAAAGTTAGGCTCTAACCAATTCGTAGTTTCGTTGTTATAAATAAAAGCATTATTTTGTTCTGTAGAAACATCTTTATATTTGTTATCGACCATTTCATCTAATTTCCAGTTGCCCATCAATCCTGTTTCTTTGCCTTGCAAATACTTGTTGTAATTCGCTTTAATTTCATCGGCTGTTCGAGTCGTAGACCATACCCGTACATCAGCAATTTCACCATTAAAATGAAGTGATGGTACACCATTGCTATACCCACGATAATCAGAACCAATTTTTATCTCGCGCCATGTACGATCATTCGGAATAGGTACCGTTGCTGCCGCTTCGTGCATTTTTTCGCCATTAATATAAGTCGTTGTTTTTTTGTTCTCATCATCAATAGCGATTGCCACATGCACCCAATCACCTAGATTGATATTAACGTTTTCCGCAACATACCCGAAAATTTGATCTTGTGCACCAGTTTTTTGCCAATAAATACGTGGATTACCGTTTGTATTTATTTCAAAATTAAATCTAGAAATATCATTATATACAACATCCCCAGCATAATTACCAAGTACAGTTCCTACTCGTTTACTAGCCGGAGTATTAGCTGGTACTTTCAGCCATGCTTCTACTGTACGAGGCGCACCGCTGAAGCGCTTTTCAACTGCCAGCTCTAATTTCCCACTTGCAAAATCAATACCTTTACCCTCAAATTCACTTGTATAAGTACGAGAAAAGTTCATAGGTGTCGCGTCGTTTTTGCCAGCCTTATCTTTAATAACATTTACAATACCGCTCAATACAGAAGGATCTAGTTCCCAAGCATGCATTAATCCTGCTTCAGCACCTGTTACTTCAGCAAATTGAGTAATTTCATCAGCCTTTCGTAAATTGCTCCATAGTCTAACGTCAGCTACTTCTCCATTAAGAAACATACCATTTCTTGTATCTGTCCCAATACTATGTGTATTGGATTGTACAATTTTCGGATCAGCTAGTTCTAAATCTTTAAACACTTGCACTTGTTGTCCATTAATGTAGATAGCTACTTGTTTTTCTGCTACATCTCTAGTTACAGCTAAGTTGATCCATTCTCCCGTTACTATAGCTAGATCAGTAGTCGTTCTATCCTTTACTGTACCGTTAGAAATTTCATAATAACGCAATTGGTTGCTTGCACTTAATTCTACAGAATAGACCGCCGCTGCACCTGCTTTATAATTTCCAAATATCACCTGTCGCTGATTGTGGTCTTTCGCTAGTTTAATTTTCGCTTCAAATGTAGTCGGAATTTCTGACAATACTTTATCAAGCTTTACATGATTTTGTTTACCAGGTTGAAAGACTAATCCCGTTTCACTTGCAGCAGCAACAGTCGCATTGCTACTTAATCCTAAGTTAGAAATCATTAAAGTTACAACGAGCGTTAATACAATAAATAATCTATTTTTTTTCAACTTTCTCACCCTTTTAGTAGTTTAGAAGTCTTTAAAATACAGTCATAATAGAGTAGGTTAAGTTATAATCAGCAATTTTAATCGGTTATACAAATCACCCTTTCATTATTTCAGACGATCAATTGGCTATTTCCAACCATAGTATAGAAATAAATGCACATAGTAGCAATCCATTTTGCCACTTTTTACATTATCTTTAGATTTAAACACAGCAAAAACGCAGCTATATAGCTACGCTTAAATGTTCTTTAGTCCATTTGTTTTTTCCATACAAAAAAGCTTTGCCACCTATCACTTTAGTCGGTAAGCAAAGCTATTCATACTATATTCTGTTCATCTTCTGCCACGTAAGCATACGATGCATTATTATATATTTGGATAGTAACAAATGACATACTGATTAAAAAGCATATAAAGCTATCACACGATTAAAGTGTGAGCAGCGTACAACGTGCATTCTAGTTATCAAAAAATAACTAAAAAAATGCTCCCTTCTACTATATATATTTCACACTTACTGTGATGTAGCTGGTAGTTGAGCGTTAAACAATGCCTGCTGGGACTTCATAACATTAAATCAAATACGTCATCATAATCAATATCATCATGTCATTCGAATCGTGGCTTGTATAGACTACTGTTAGCCTACAGAAGACTTAATCTTTACCATCTCATCTTCTACAAGCGACGTCAGTTCATCTTCATAACCACCCGTAATTCGATACTTCCGTACATAATCTTTGACAAACTTCCTGGCGTCCTTGGGTTGGAAAATTCTTGTTAGTTCCATCAGGCTTTCCTTGACTTCGTTCTGGCTATGTTTCGCCATGAAATCTCCTCCCTTATACGTGGATGATCGTCCCAATCAGCAATTTCCGAAAGCAACTGCAACTTAACTGCTACTTGCCAATTCGGTGCAGGCAACTCCATGGCCATTTGTGCAATAATTTACGCTTCTATTTTATTATAGCAGTTCCAGCTTCTATTTAAAAGTAAACAATCTAAATGTTCAGATTTTTCCTTATATTCTTCCTATTTCAATCATTCTGACTGATTCTTTATGTCATATCCTCAAATGACTGTAATCGCTTTACAATTATATGAACCATCTATAAAGAACATGCTCATCAAAAAAACTGCTACCAGACGAGCTAATTCTAAATAGCTTAAGTGCGTCTTAAATAGCAGTTTTCCTATGTCATAACAAATCAGTAGATAATTTTTCAAAAGCAATAATTGCCTCACGAGCATGATCTGGAATAGGTGTACTTTTATTCGTCTGTTTATCCACTAACACAATTGTCCCTCTTCCAGCTGCTTTTAAGAGCTGATCCGCGACTACTGCGTACTCCATTTCCATCGAGGAACGACCGAGGTGAGCGACACGAACGTGCAGTTCCATTTTATCTTGTAAAAACATTTCCATAAAATATTGGCATTCCAAATCAGCGACTACAGAAACGGCCTGTTCGCCAAACAAAGTACTTGTTAAAAGTAGGTTTTCAAAATACTCAATTCTCCCTTGCTCAAAGTACATAAAATAACTAACATTATTAACATGTCCCAACATATCCGTCTCACAATAACGGATACGAATAGGAAACGAAAATTGAAACTTTTGCAGCCATGTTTCGGCATCCGGCTGTACAAATGATGGTTTTTTCATGCGATACGAACCTCCTGTCTACTTGCCCAATCCACCTTGCACCATTATGCACTACAACATTTTTTGTATTTCTTACCGCTACCACATGGACAAGGATCATTCCGCCCTATTTTCAGCTTTTTGTCTACCTGAACCGTTGTCGAACGTAACAAGCTATTAGGCGCTCCATGAGTTTGCTTATTTGACGATGGTTGTTCATACAGTTCATACAATTCACGTGGTGTGTAGCCGGCGTTAGACCAAATACGCGTATTGTTATAAACTTCATTCACTAATGCGACAACTAATTGGAGCTGCTCATGCATATCAAAATGAATATCATAGTTCAAAAAAACATGCATCACTTCTTGCATTGGTTGTTCCATAGCACAACGATATTGCATTTCATCCAACAAATTTTCTAATACTACTTCATCGTCAATCATATACATCTTCAAATAATCATACAAAGCTGTCAGCTGTGGCGTTATTTCGTAATAATAGACATCGCTATATCGGAGCAGTTCAGCTGCATCTGGCGTATACCAAGGTTTGCCGCTACGGCGCATCAAGATGTCCGCTAACTGCAATTCATTCGGATCTAATTTTTGTTCTTGACTTTGCTCTATAAAATAGGAATGAACGATATATTCGCCAATTGCACTATAGTGCTGATTTGTATCCATAGATTCCACTAATACTTTCGCAGCTTCCTTGATCGTAATTTGTTTCGCTTGCTGCTTATTAAACACTTCTACCACTTGCTCTATTTTAAAAGCTCCATACAAATTAGCGAACGCGCAAATATAACGATGGATGAGAATATATTGTTGTCGCTGCTGCTTTAATAATCGTTGATCAACCAACTTCCAACCTTCGAACACTTCTTCCGATACGACGGAATAAATCCGCTGTTCATGATGAAACAAATGAATAATACCCCACGTTTGTAACGTGATATAATCTTTCGGGCTAACCGTATTTTCCTGCACAACCAACTGATTATCTAGCAATCGTTCAAAAAACTTCCATTCATTATCACTCAATATAATAAACAATCGACACAGCAAATTTGGATCAGCCATATAAGGTACCAACGCTTGTGCCAGTTGCTCTTTGTTCATTTTTGATCGACCATTCACTTTGAACAAACTCGCCCATTCATTTAACCGTACTTTGGCATAATGTTGTAACGTTGTAGATAATGCCGTAGTTGGTTCTACTTTTAGCGCAGTTTCCACATTCAATTCGTACTTTAGTTGTTCCAATTCTTCCATCCTAAACCGCTCCTATTCTATTCAATACTTATCTATTATACACATTAATGAAATGAACAGCCATGCTCTGTTTTGTAAAAGAAATACAAATAAGCCGCAATTCTATAAGAGAATCGCGACTTATTTGTTATTATTTAGGCGTAATCAATCTCTCGAATACAATCCGGAGACTCATATTGCTCGTTATGTACGGCATTAGTAACAGGGTAAGCATGCATCACATAACTATCTAACGGAACGATATGTTTGCGCAATGGATTCCATTCTCGTAGCTCTGGATTTAACCATTGTTCCATTCCTTCTTCATCCAAAATAATCGGTACTTTCGACTGCCAAGTAGACATCGGACCTGACAAATCAGCTGTTAACATAGTAAACGCGATAGCTTCTTCACCACTAGGTGTTCTCCAGCAATCATACATACCAGCTATACCGAACAACGGTCGATTTTTCACCACGACGTGCATAAATCGCGGATCTTTTTCTACTCCAATTTGCTTTTTACCATAAAAACCTGTGCTTGGTATAATACAACGCTGCCTACGAATCATATCACCTAGAAACTTTTTATGCCCCACTTCATTGTGTGCCGTATTTACAGCATCTCTTGCCCAAAATGGGTACAAACCCCACCTTGCTCGTTGTAGTGATCTCACTTGATGGCGGTCATTCATCACAATGACTGTTTGCTGGGTGGGACTAATATTGTAACGTTGTTCTGCTGTCTTTAACGTCTTAATCACTTGAAATTGTTCCGCAATATGGACGGGTTCTGTAGACAATGAAAACCGATCAATCATAATACTCTCTCCTGTTCTATCCAAATTCAGATTCATGCTGTCCACCCAGTTTTTGCATTCAAGCCTATTTTTATGCATCCTAGTTCACTATCTTTTATTGATGTCGTTACAAATGACATTAGCAATTATAAAAAAATAATCGTATGATATAATGATAATAAAATTCGGTCTAATCAGATTTGGAAGGATGATCAAAATTGACGGACTCTACCGTACCATATACACGTATTTCCCTAGAAGAAATTGTACAAGCTCAAATGCATTTGAAGGATGTTGTCACTCGAACTCCTTTACAATATAATCGTGTACTATCCGAGCGTTACCAGTGTGAATTGTTATTAAAAAGAGAAGACCTGCAAGTCGTTCGCTCCTTCAAAATACGTGGAGCTTATCATTTGATGCGCTCACTGCCAAGTGAGGAGTTACAAAAAGGAGTAGTCTGTGCAAGTGCCGGGAATCATGCGCAAGGTGTTGCCTATTCCTGTCAAGCACTTGGTGTACCAGGAAAGATATTTATGCCTAGCACAACGCCGAGACAAAAAGTTTCACAGGTTGCTTTTTTTGGCGGCAAAGAAATCGAAATTATTTTGATCGGTGATACATTTGATGATGCCTATGAAGCTGCTGTCGCAGAATGCAACAAAAACGGAATGGTGTTCATTCATCCTTTTGACGATCGAAAAATTATTGCAGGCAACGGAACCGTTGGACAAGAAATTATGGAGAAAACAGAGCATGAGCCAGACTTCGTCTTCCTATCGGTTGGCGGCGGCGGATTAGCGGCTGGCGTTGCTTCTTATATGAAAAGCGTATCTCCAAAGACGCAAATTATTGGGGTCGAGCCTGAAGGTGCCCCATCCCTGCTTGCAGCTCTTGAAGCAGATAAAGTGGTGACGTTAGATCAAATTGATAAGTTTATTGATGGCGCAGCTGTAAAACGGAGCGGAGAATTAACATTTCAAATTTGCAAAGATTTATTAGATGATGTCATTCTAGTACCGGAAGGAAAAGTATGTACTACATTATTAGATCTATATAATGAAAATGCTATTGTTGTAGAACCCGCTGGGGCACTACCAATCGCAGCACTTGACGCTTACAAGGAGCAAATCAAAGGAAAAACTGTCATCTGCGTCATTAGCGGTGGTAACAATGATGTCGATCGTATGCAAGAAATGAAAGAACGGTCGTTAATATACGAAGGCTACAAACATTACTTTATGGTTAACTTTCCACAACGAGCAGGCGCATTACGGGAATTTCTTGATAATGTACTGGGACCTGGCGATGACATTACTCGCTTTGAATATACAAAGAAATCTAACAAAGATAATGGACCCGCGCTTGTCGGAGTAGAACTGAAGCATAAAGAAGACTATGACCTACTCATTTCCAAAATGACGGAAAAAGGGTTTCAGTTTTTGGAATTGAACAAAGACCCCCTACTATTTAGTCTACTAATCTAACTTTTTCCCAAAAATCTAGTGATATAAACCACTTTTTTTACTAGTTAATAATCTATTAATAAAGTTAAGCAGTGAGCTTTGTGATAAGCTTACTGCTTTTTTTATGCTTTCACTACAATACCCCCTTTTAAAGGGATTAATGTATAACAGTCCATTTATAGGAAGTAAAGCTTTTTCCCCATACCAAATCTCCTTAATTTCATAAGATAAAGTAAGCAATTTAGGAGGTGTCCAAACTGAGCAAATCTGTAAAGAAAAAAAATATCGGTTTTTCAGCAGCAAAAAAGTAGTAATAAAGAACAGCTAAATATTCCCGTTCTTGTTCATGTAAATCATTAAAACCAATCTAATGTGTTTGTAGGAGTAAACCTAGAAAAATAAAAGGTACTAGAGGGCCACGCGGATACAGAGGATATGTCAGACCAATGGGACTAGGCGGAGGATCTACGGGAGCACAAGGACCAACTGGTTCCACAGGTTCACAATGTAGCTTCTGCAACAGCGTTATCATATGGACAACCTTTGGCACTTAGAGATCGATCAAGGTACAAACATAGTTCCAACAACTACCAACTCTAATATAAGGGAGATCGCTGACTATCACACTTTTTATTGGTTTGTTGAAACGCTCTGTTCAAGCTATTCCTCATGTTATATTCATTGCTTATCGCCTTGCCTGGTTTAAACTGAGTTGTTTTAACTTTACTTTTATCTTTCTCGATGCTTTAAAATGTCGTTCTCCATCTTAAGTTGCTGAATTTCCTTTCGTAGTGCGATAAGTTCGTTTTCTTCTGCGGATCGATTATCCTTTTCTTTGAAAGAACCTGTCGTTTGCGTTTGTTTCCCTGTCGTTTGCGTTTGTTTCATCCTTCTATCTAATGCTGATGATGTAACAATTGACACTCCAGGTTTACCATTTACATGGAGATCAACCATTTGTTTCTTACATGCTGCTGTGAATGTTCTTCTTTGTTTGGATAGGCTAGTAGTTCCACTCCTTCATCTATTTCTATTATTCTACTACCCCTTAATTTTTCTGTCTAACTTAGTATAGCCGATCCACTTTGCCTGCGTTTCGAACACTGCCTATTTAATATTCTTTATTTGAACTTATAGTGACGAAGAGCCTGCTGAATTTCCTCTTGGTTTCCCTATTTTGATTCAAAGATAGCCAAATCGCTCATGCCATAATCGAATATGCAACATATGTTAATAGATAGCTCATGAATAAAAGTGAGTAAAAATTTAAGAGAAATGAGGGATTATATTGTCACTGCCCAATATTCCAAGCATCACACCGACGATCAGTTTAACACGTGATGAAGTTGTAAATCTGGTTCTGGCCTCCATCGCTATGGAGGAGTTGGGATTAAGTCACATTATTAATGCTGAGGGCGAGAAGCTACAGTATGCCCTGGGGACATTGCCGGGGGNCCACCCGCAAGGAGATGACGCTCCATGACAAGATGGAGTCGATTCTGGCTGCACCTACGCTCTTGGGACCAACGGGAGCAACCGGGCCAACTGGCCCCGCCGGCGGACCGGTAGGACCGACGGGAGCACCAGGTGCACCGGGAGCACCGGGA
This sequence comes from Paenibacillus yanchengensis, assembly GCF_042684845.1. NCBI lineage: Bacteria > Bacillati > Bacillota > Bacilli > Caryophanales > Paenibacillaceae > Paenibacillus > Paenibacillus yanchengensis. The sequence continues at coordinate 67,059 of NZ_JBHUMH010000010.1, forward strand.
GCACCAGGAGCACCAGGAGCAACGGGAGCAACCGGGACAGCAGGAGCACCAGGTGCTACAGGGGCTACCGGGGAAACGGGTCCGGCTTTCCTGGAGAATGGCCAATATAGCTTGGTGTCGACTCTCGGACCGCTCACAACCAACCAGAACATTCCGCTGGCAACTCCGGGGACCTCGAACGGTGCGATCTCCAGCAACGGGGCGGAAATCATTCTGAACCCGGGCAAATACGAGATCTCGTATTCCGTAAGCGGGACCTTGTCCGTACCGGTAGAGCTTCGTGTGAACACTGTACCGATCCCGAACACGACGATCATATCTAATGCGGGAACAACGGCGAGCAATACGATCATATTCACTGTGACGGCGATTAATACGGCTATCGGCATGTATTTTATAGGCTCGGGAACCACGACTCTTGTCTTCAACGCAACAATCTCTGCTGCTCGGATCAGCTAAAGAGAAATCGTCATATTCAACACTAAGGATAAAGAGTAATACTTCATACAAGGAGGAACATTAACAATGGCAAATGGTGAACTAATTACGTACAACGGGGCTGTTTATATTATTGTAAACAGTCCACCGTCCGGCATACCTGGTATATCACCGGACTATCAGCTACTTATACCGGCAGCAGCATCCGGCCCAACAGGGGCTACTGGCGTTACAGGAGCTACTGGCGCTGCTGGAGTGACAGGAAATACAGGAAATACAGGTGTTACAGGAGCTACAGGTACTGACGGACTTATTGGACCAACGGGCGCTACTGGAACTGACGGATTACTTGGACCAACGGGGGCTACAGGAGCTACTGGAACTGACGGATTAGTTGGACCGACGGGAGCTACAGGAGCTACTGGAACTGAAGGATTAGTTGGACCGACGGGAGCTACAGGAGCTACGGGAACTGACGGATTAGTTGGACCGACGGGAGCTACGGGCGCTACGGGAACTGACGGATTAGCTGGACCAACGGGGGCTACGGGCGCTACGGGAACTGACGGATTAGCTGGACCGACGGGAGCTACAGGAGCTACAGGTGCTACGGGGGCTGATGGATTACTTGGACCAACGGGTGCTACAGGAGCTACTGGAACTGACGGATTAGTTGGACCGACGGGAGCTACAGGAGCTACTGGAACTGACGGATTAGTTGGACCGACGGGAGCTACTGGAGCTACGGGAACTGACGGATTAGTTGGACCGACGGGGGCTACGGGCGCTACGGGAACTGACGGATTAGTTGGATCGACGGGAGCTACTGGAGCTACGGGAACTGACGGATTAGTTGGACCGACGGGAGCTACTGGAGCTACGGGAACTGACGGATTAGTTGGACCGACGGGGGCTACGGGAGCAGATGGATTAATTGGACCAACGGGAGCTACGGGTGCCGACGGATTAATTGGACCAACGGGGGCTACAGGAGCCGATGGATTAATTGGACCTACTGGTGCTACTGGAGCTGACGGATTAATTGGACCAACGGGTGCTACAGGAGCTACTGGAACTGACGGATTAGTTGGACCGACGGGAGCTACAGGAGCTACTGGAACTGACGGATTAGCTGGACCAACGGGAGCTACAGGAGCTACGGGAACTGACGGATTAGTTGGACCGACGGGTGCTACAGGAGCTACGGGAACTGACGGATTAGTTGGACCGACGGGAGCTACTGGAGCTACGGGAACTGACGGATTAGTTGGACCGACGGGAGCTACTGGAGCTACGGGAACTGACGGATTAGTTGGACCGACGGGGGCTACGGGTGCCGACGGATTAATTGGACCAACGGGTGCTACAGGAGCCGATGGATTAATTGGACCGACGGGGGCTACTGGTGCGGATGGATTAATTGGACCGACTGGTGCTACGGGAGCAGATGGATTAATTGGACCAACAGGATCCACGGGAGCTGACGGATTAATTGGACCGACTGGTGCTACAGGAACTGACGGATTAGTTGGACCGACGGGAGCTACTGGAGCTACTGGAACTGACGGATTACTTGGACCAACGGGGGCTACAGGAGCTACTGGAACTGACGGATTAGTTGGACCAACGGGTGCTACAGGAGCTACGGGAACTGACGGATTAGTTGGACCGACGGGAGCTACAGGAGCTACGGGAGCTGACGGATTAATTGGACCAACGGGTGCTACAGGAGCTACTGGAACTGACGGATTAGTTGGACCGACGGGAGCTACAGGAGCTACAGGAACTGACGGATTAGTTGGACCGACGGGGGCTACGGGTGCCGACGGATTAATTGGACCAACGGGTGCTACAGGAGTCGATGGATTAATTGGACCGACTGGTGCTACTGGTGCTACGGGAGCAGATGGATTAATTGGACCAACAGGATCCACGGGAGCTGACGGATTAATTGGACCGACTGGTGCTACAGGAACTGACGGATTAGTTGGACCGACGGGAGCTACTGGAGCTACGGGAACTGACGGATTAGTTGGACCGACGGGAGCTACTGGAGCTACGGGAACTGACGGATTAGTTGGACCAACGGGAGCTACAGGAGCTACTGGAACTGACGGATTAGTTGGGCCGACGGGAGCTACTGGAGCTACGGGAACTGACGGATTAGTTGGACCGACGGGAGCTACTGGAGCTACTGGAACTGACGGATTAGTTGGACCAACGGGAGCTACAGGAGCTACTGGAACTGACGGATTAGTTGGACCAACGGGAGCTACAGGAGCTACGGGAACTGACGGATTAGTTGGACCGACGGGAGCTACGGGTGCCACGGGACCGACCGGGGCTACGGGAGCTGGGGCGATCATTCCATTTGCTTCTGGACTACCACTTGCATTAACAACACTAGTTGGAGGGTTAGCTGGATCAGTAGGTGTCGTTGGATTTGGTAGTAGTGGTACTACGGTTTTACTAGCTGGCAATATCATCGATCTGACTAGCGCAGGAGGAACATTTATTAATTCAGCGTTTGTTATGCCACGTAATGGTGTAATTACAGGTATTGCTGCTAACTTTAACGTTACTGTATCGCTAAGTTTAGCTTTGGGTTCATTTACTATTAGAGCAACATTATATCAAGCAACGGGAACAGGGACACAATTCACTCAACTTGCTGGTACTCAAGTAACATTATCACCTAATATACCAGGGATTGTAGCTATTGGTGCCGGAACTAGTGGTTCGCTAAGTAATCTAAACATTCCTGTAGCTAGTGGCACTCGTTTACTACTTGTGTTTTCAGCAGAATTAAACGGTCTTACTGTAGCCTCTGCTATTACTGGTTATGCTAATGCTGGAATTAATATTATTTAAGTAAATGTATACAAACATGTCATTGTCTTTTACAACATGCTCGCCACCACAAGCATACGTGTAAAAACTCATTCTCATCATTAATATAGTAAAGCAGTCTCCATGCCGTTGATTTCAACTAGCATGAGACTGCTTTTTATCCTTAATTTAGGTTTTATATATTTATTTCCCTTTTCTTCTAATCCGATAACCACTGAGGTAGACGCAAGCCAAATTGCAATGTTAATCTATCAGTAGTGATCATGAAATCTTTCAAAAAAATAATATCTAAAAAGGGCAGCTCGATGGGAAACACCATCGACTTTATTATCCATGGAGGGAGAGGTATTTGTTTGAGCTGCAACGATTGTGGCTGTATCTGCAAATATGGTTCCGTCCACTGTACCGATAATTTCGCTTCTACATGAGCATCTATTCGTTCAAAAAATTGTAAATGAAGTATCGCATGGATACCTTGATCAACCAGTTTAAAATCAGCGCCAAGAATACGTGTATACTCATTAATTTCTGCTTTAATATATTTTTTTAACAAATGATTGATCTCTGTTTCAGTAAATTCAATTTGCAGTTTCCCTTGCTCTACACTGTCCCAAATTTTTGTACTCAATGGTACAGATTCGTATTGAAGGTGCAATACCGTTGCTGGTTTTATATAATATAAAAATAATATAATAATAATCACTAGTACACTACAACTAGATACAACACGAATTATTCCTTTTCTAGATGTTTTTTTCGGTATTTTTGACATCTGATTACTCCTTCATGCAATAAATAGGATAAATCAAGGCTAAACTAATGATACTGATAATACATGCTTATAGCAAAGGGGAGTTATTATGAAGGCAACTGCTTCCATTCATTCTAATAATCGTTTACCTGCTGGTTGGTTCAATAAACAAATGCAGTTAATGTCCGTCATCTTGTTTATTGTTGAGTTTGTACGTGGAGCAGTACTAGTAAGTATGTTGCCTATTTATGGAACAAAAGTTCTTGGGTTATCGTCGGATGTGATAGGATTAGCTATTTCTGCCCATTACATCGTTGATACATTATTTAAGTTAGTTATCGGTTATTTACTAGATCGATTTTCTGGTCGACTTATTGTCTTTATAGGATTATTATTGTCTCTAGTTGGTGTATATACGTTACAATTTGCTGAAGCACCGTGGTTATTCATTAGTGCAGCAGGGTTATATGGTATTGGTATGTCCCCACTATGGATCGTTTGTTTAACCAAAGTTACCGAATCGCAACGTGCAACGCAAATGGGCGTATTATATACAATCTGGTTAGTCGGTCTTGGTAGTGGCCCAATTGTTTGTAATATATTACTCGATTATAGTGCTACTTTTACCTATTCTTTATTAATTACACTCTCTATACTTGCTTGTGTGTTAACACCTTGGATGAGCAAAGATAAAGTAACGCGTGTGAAACCGGTACCTACCCAACAACAGTTCCTTGTACTTAAGAAACAATTGTCCCAAATGCGGCTTGTATTACCCGGGATGATTCTTCAAACATTAGGAGCAAGTATGCTTCTTCCCATTTTGCCGCAATTTGCCGAAATACAATTAAGCCTCAGCGGAGTACAGTACTCGATTCTATTAACCGCTGGTGGTGCATGTGCTGTACTTGGTTTAATACCAATGGGAAAACTTGCTGACAAAGTAAATAGTAAACGATGGTTTTTAGGGCTGGGTTTTGGTGCGTTTGCGTGTCTATTATATTTATTAACTTTGGGACCAACGTTTTGGGTCGGTTTGTTTATAGCTATTGGTCTTGGTCTTGCCTATTCTACGATTTTACCAACATGGAATGCTCTACTAGCCTCCTATATCCCTCCGAAGCAAGAAGGGTTAGGTTGGGGGTTTCTCTCATCTTTTGAAGGTATAGGGGTCATGTTCGGTCCAACAGTAGGAGGGTTTATCGCACTATGGAATGGATCGATTTCTGTCGTTTGGACAAGCGCCATCTTATTCGCAGTAATCGGTATTTTCTATGCAACAATCTATAAGAATGGAGATTAATGATGAGCGCTGTACATGAATGGATTGACAAAATACGTCAGATGGATTTGGAACAAATGCAAGGTGCGTTAGAAGGTCTATCGGCATATGGTCCACTACCTGGAATATTAGCTACTTTTTTAGAAACGTTTATCCCTGTTTTGCCGTTGATTGCCATAATCGCCGCTAATGTAAACATATATGGATTTGGATTAGGTTTTTTGTGGTCATGGATTGGAGTATCTTCAGGTAAGTTAATATTATTTTTACTCTGTCGTTATTTCGGAAAAAATGTCAAAACACGTGTAACGAACAAATTTCCCAAATCGGAACGTTTTTTTAAATGGATTGATGAAAAAGGATTCACTCCTTTATTTTTATTATCTGGCTTCCCTTTTACGCCATCGATATTAATCACACTAATTGCCGGCTTCAGCCGAGTACCTTTGCATACATTTTTATTGGCAACTATGATGGGGAAAGCAGTTATGATTTTGATTATAGCTCTGCTAAGTATGGATATTACAAATTTAATGCAGCAGCCTTGGCGATTTGTTGTGATCATTGTGGTTATCGCTGTAATGTGGTTTGGCGGCAAAAAAATAGAAGGACGTTATCAGTTAAATAGTTAATGTAGCGTTATGTCGTGCGAAAATGACGCTCCACTAAAGAAAGGGATTATCCCCGCAGTTTCACTTGTGGAGACAATCCCTATTTTTTTCAATTATGCATGATCCGGTTTCCAAGCATGATTTGCCTCCATCACAGGTAATGTCAAAGTAAACGTTGTGCCAAAACCTTCCACGCTGTCTACTTTAATCCGCCCACGATGATTATCAATAATTTTGTAAGCAATCATAAGCTCGATACCTGTGCCTTCTTCTACCGTAATATAATATGGCTGTCCCATCCTAGCCAACTGTTCTTCCGATATTCCACCTCCTTCATCTTGAATGACAATTGTTGCGAAACCATGATTATCCATATAGATGCGAATCGTTATCGTACCACCTGCATACATTGTAATCACGCCATGTTCGATGATGTGGACAAAAACTTGCTGCAGTTGATTAGGTATACCGTAAACTTCTATTTGTTGCTTGGCAATGCGCAAGTCGATAGCAATTTGTTTTTCTCGTAGCATCTCTTCCAACGTATCGATAGCCGATTGCATCACATCACGAACATCTATACGTATAAACTCATGGTTTAGTGGTTGAGAAAGCATCAGCATACTATTAATAAGAACTTCGATATCTCGCAGCTCTTTGTCCATAATATTATAGTATTTCTTTTTATGTATTTGACCAGACATCATCAACTGCAAAAAGCCTTTAACCGAAGTAAGCGGATTACGAATTTCATGTGCAATACCAGCAGCAATCTGACTAGCAGCCGACAATTTGGCAGCCTGCAATTTTAATTCTTCTTCTCGCTTCTGCTCCATAATGTCTTTCATCCATACTTGACGGTACGTTTCTTTCGCAGATTTACATAAAATAATCGTAATTTCGGTATTAACTACTTTCCCCGTCGTCGTCCGCCAACTTAATTCAATAGACTCCGAATGAGATGTACAGTCACCTTGTAACCATTGTTGTAGTCTCTCTTTATCTTTCTCATCTATAAACGAATACAATGATTTACCTAATAGATCATCTTTTTTCACTATTTCAAACATTTTCAAACCTGATGGATTAATATACTCAAATCGATCTCCTCTAATAATCGCCATAGTATCCATAAATCGTTCGACAAATTGTCGATATACATGATACGTTCTTACTACCGATTTACGCCCTTGCCACCAATGCATCATTATTGTAAAAATAAGCAGCAACATAAACAACATTATAAAACAGTTAAACTGCACCACTCGATACACGTTTACCAATTGATCCTCAACATTTAATGGACCTGCTGACTTCATAATTATTAAATTATTAAAGCAAATAGATAAATTCGCCACAATAGCGGACTTCCACTTATATCCGGTCATATTTGGATGCTTATATATAAATGTAGAGAGACTACTACCGATAACTGCTATAACAATAAGTCCCATAGAAGTTAAGAGAAATTGTTGTAACGACATCGTTGTAAATTGATATAAAAAATAAATGGAAAAACCAGCGATCGTTGTACTAAACAAAAATGTACTGATACGATAGCGATATTTGAATGTTGATTTCCATAAAAAACCTCCCGCTATGATCATCATCATGATGTGCCATGCGATCAGCAGCATATTGAACTTTGCGGATAGACTATAAGGGTTAATTAAAAATACAGTAAACGTCCATAATAATGACTGACTCACGGCATATAAAAATAACATAATAATTGTCCCTAATATTGTTGAAGACTTGCGATTAACTTTATAAAAATCGCCAATAGAAAATAGTGTGTATAATACATATGTTAAAACGCCCGCCATCATTAATTGTAACAGCGGTGGTTCTATTAGCCATGACCAGTTCATCTATGACCTCCCTCTTGTATGTATCCAGCTATTAGGAAGTTCGACAAATGACTATAAAATCCTTTTTACGATTTACATTTATTCCGTAATACATCTATTCTTACTGTGTGACTTTGATCACTTTTCATCCTTTTCTATATACGACTACGCCATTTTTCTATACTAGACTAGCATCCTACTAGTAGACGGTATGTAAATATCATTTATGGCTAAAGACTCATTGCTTTTTATATCTATTCCTATTAAAATATTGCAGGTATCTATCACCAACTTATAAATGATTATGTGTGGATTTACGGGGGTATACTGTTTATGAATAGAGCTGGAGGGTTCGCTATGAAAATAATGAAAGAGTTTCGAGAGTTTGCCGTAAAAGGGAACGTTATCGATTTGGCAGTCGGTGTTATTATAGGTGGAGCTTTTGGAAAAATCGTTACTTCACTAGTCAATGATATGATTATGCCACTCGTTGGTAGATTACTAGGGCAAGTGAATTTTAAAGCGTGGAAAATCCCTTTAGTTTCCACTGAAAACATGACGGTAGAACAAATTGAAATTGCACCTACTTTGTACATCGGACAGTTTTTAAATACGTTAATCGACTTTTTAATTATTGCTTTCTGTATATTTCTTATGGTCAAAGGCATTAATACGTTACGTAATGGCATTAAAAAAGAGGAGCCTGCTGTCGAAGCTGAACCAGTCGAAAAAGACTGTCCATTTTGTTTCTCTCAAGTACCTATTAAAGCAACACGTTGCAAGTTTTGTACATCGGAATTGGAGCAAACAGCTCAAACGAGTTAAAAGAACAGCAGCGCTGCCGGCACTATTGTGCTACGAAGCAGCGCTGCTTTTTTTATTTTCTTATGCCAACTTACGATTAACTACGACGTCTGCGTAATTTACGCACACATATTACAACTGTTGTAACGTTCTCTGCATGTCTACCTGCTACACACTCTATTTTCACGCAGTCGAAATGATCTTTTTTAAAGAACGCACGAACTTTACAATGTCTGCCTAACAAACGCTCGATAGCACAGGCATCGCCTGCACGCACTGCCCGATTGAACTTGCGTGCTGTTTCTCGATGTTTCAGTTTACCAAAAAACTTACTTAGTTCCGCAGCATTCTCTTGCGTAGCTGCCACTGATCTGCTTACTCTTCGTGAACAATTGTGTCCACTATTGGAAACATGACGAACTGAACCACAGTGACAATGATGTCTTGAAGGTCTGCTCATCTCTCTCCCTCCTTCCTGTCTATCTGAAGTAGTATATGCCTTATGAGCTTATAGGGAATGGGTACTTGGTAAGCTACATTAGCGGAATTTTGAATTCGTTCAAATAACAGGTCATGACGCAAGATTTAATCGCATAAACTTATAAAGGAAAACTGCGAAGATTGTAAGGAGGTTATAGTGTGTTTCAACGTATTAATCGACTACAAATCGAGTTGCCGCCTTCTCCTTATCCTGATGCCAACGCTGCAGCGGCTGTGCAAGAATTGCTTGGAGGAAAATATGGAGAAATGTCAACGCTCAATAATTACTTATTCCAATCGTTTAACTTTCGTGAAAAAAAGAGATTAAAACCGTTTTACGACCTCGTTGCCAGTATTACCGCAGAAGAGTTAGGTCACGTCGAACTAGTTACAGCGGCAATCAACATGGTGCTGCAAGGAACGACCAGCCCAGGAACACCTGATAGCGCTCCACTTAAAGCAGCAACTGATCTGCGCAATAGTTTGTTTTTTATTAGCACAGCACAAACAGCCCTGCCTGGTGATTCAATGGGAAGACCATGGACGGGAGATAACGTATTTAATAGTGGCAACTTAGTACTCGATTTACTGCACAATTTCTTCTTGGAATGTGGCGCTCGGACTCACAAAATGCGTGTATATGAAATGACAGATCATCCAACAGCAAGAGAAATGATAGGCTACTTATTAGTAAGGGGTGGTGTTCATATACTCGCTTATGCCAAAGCATTAGAAATTGCTACAGGAGTTGATGTAAAAAAATTAATTCCAATTCCTGATCTTAGTAACGACCATTTCGAAACAGCACGCAAATTCGAAGCTATGGGCTTGGGTAATAAACTGTATACGTTTAGTCCGAATGATTTTAAAGATGTCGCCCTTATATGGAACGGACAAAACCCATTATCCGGTGCGAAGTTGGAAGTGATCAACGGCAACCCTGAAGGAGCTCCTATGTATGATTTACCGAACAATTCAGAGGAGTTTGCACCTGGTATTTCGGAAGAAGAGTTTATGCAAATCGCCAAACGTTTACAAAAAAATGCCGGTTTATAATTAACGCTTTACGCCACTTACCTATAAGTGCGACATTGCTTCTATGTCGACCTTATAGGTTGTTTTAATAGACCATGATATAATATTCGCAGACTTTCAGTTTCTAGAAATTAAGGTGATGTTATTATGCAACTCATCGCAATGTTAACTATGCTTATCGATCATATTGGTGTTGTCTTTTTTCCCGAAGACTCTAGTTGGCGGATAATAGGTAGACTAGCCTTTCCACTCTATGCTTATTTACTAGTACAAGGGTACCATCGGACAAGAAATATAAAAAAATATATGGTACGCCTTAGTTTGCTGGCGATCATTGCTCAGCTTCCCTTTTCCTTACTATTCAGCACATGGGAGCTCAATGCCATCGTAACACTGTGGGTCGGTTTGCTAACCATTTATGCATTAGATGTAGCACCTCGCCGAGTGGAATGGAAATTCGCTATCGTGGCAGGCGCTGTTTTTGTATCGCTTCTCATTCCTTTTGATTACGGTATATATGGTTTGCTTCTTATTCTGATCTATCGTTATGCGCCACAAAAACTATGGCTTGTCTGGCACTTAGCACTTAATATTATCATTGGCTTATTATTATTCGGTTGGGTCATCCAGCAATTTAGTATTTTTTCCACTATTCTACTTGTCTACATGCCACTCGTGGTGAACCAGCTCGAGAAATCATCAGTTCCTCGCTGGTTATGGCGCAGTTTTTATCCTGCTCATCTAGCTGTATTATGGGTATTGCAACAAGTGATGCTCCACTTACTCTAAGCAATTTGATCGAGCCAAACATACAGTTCCTTTCGAGAAATAGGGTGTTGAAAATAGTATCCTTGCATAATGTGACAGCCAGCTTGTTGCAAAAATTGCAATTGCCGCTCGTTTTCAACACCTCCCGCAATAATTTGCAAGTTCAGTTGCTGCGATAAAGTAACGAGTGAATTTACTATCGCTTGTTTAGAAGGCGATTGCAAATTCCCTATATATTTCCGATCAATTTTTAAGGTGTGAAACGGAACATGATCCAATGAGCCAAAAAATGTATACCCTGCCCCAAAATTATCCATCGTTATTTTCACTCCTAATTGTTGCAATTGCTTTAGTTGCTCGACTGTCCCCCTACCATCTTGCATCATTGCTAATTCGTTTACCTCTAACTCTAATAGGTGCGGCGCTAGTCCATACTTGTCCAATGCTTGATTCACCATAGCATATAGATTTCTACTTTCGATCACTTTATAGGAAATATTCACCGATACAGAATAGTTTGTATCAGCTTTCCTATTCCAATCTACACAATCCTCGCACGCCCGTTCTAATACCCACTTTGTTAGTGGCACGATTAAACCTGTTTTTTCTGCCATCGGTATAAATTCAAGCGGAGAAATAGCTCCTAACCCTTGGTGTGTCCAGCGCAACAAAGCTTCAAAACCAACCGGACGATTCGTTAATGCATTCCACTTCGGCTGGTAGTGCAACTCAATTTGTTGATACAAATAGGCTGCACATAGCCCTTTCTCAATTTCCATTTTACGCATTAGCTTTTTATTTAATTCATCATCATAGGAACAATACTGGTTTTTTCCAAGGTCTTTTGCATAGTACAACGCAGTATCTGCCGTTTTCAACAATTTTTGCATCGTATTGCCATGAGTTGGCGAATAACTAATACCGATACTTCCCGTAACATAAAGCTCGTTGTTGTTCAAATGAAAAGGAAGACGAATCGCATCTAACAATCGTTCTGCTAATTGTTCCGCTTGCTCTCGTTCGTAAGTATCTGTAACAATTAAAAACTCATCGCCACCAAAACGAAAAATCTCACTTTTTTGCGTAATCGTCAAACGAATACGATGACCTACCTCTTGAATTAACAAATCTCCAATATCATGCCCTAACGTGTCATTGATCCACTTAAATTGATCCAGATCAAGAAATAATAAAGCAAAACGATTGTTTTGCGCATACTTTTGCTCGATATAATGGTTTAAGGCATGTCGATTTGGCAATCCTGTTAAAGGATCGCTATGTGCCATTTCCTTTAATGATTGTTTCTCTAATAGTAGAATATACATGACATTAATTAAAATGATGACAACAACAATGGTCACCGTTAACTGCAACATAGAAATCAGCTTATATTGTTCCACTAAAGTAACAGCATACGGGCTATAATCGAATGACAGTGCATTTTCTCCTAATAGCGTATATGGTATTATTAGCTGTGCCAAAGAGATTAGCATCGTTTCTCGCCAATACAAGGTTCGTTTATGCTGTTGCATACTACATAGTACTAATTGTATTGCGCCTTTTATTACAATGGTTGTCAGTACAGACGCAACAAACAAGCTAATGATTTGCCACCAATTAAAATCTATATTCGTTATCAACGTTTGACTAAAGATATTAGCCATTAATATAATGCAGCTTAATACTGCACTTGCCATCCACGTTATCATACGTTTGAGTGAAATAGTTACTACAATACGTAAAGCAAGATAGGTAGCTCCTAAACTCATCATTATCGTAACGATCGTCATTCCATTTATTACTGCATTTAGCGGTAATATATAAATAGTACTCGTCAGGAAAGATACAGCCCAAAAACTAGTGCACAATAGAATACTTATCAGCCATAACAAGCCATGTTTCTTTTTAAGCGATGTCATTCTATCCAATGCAGTTATTCTGATCCATGAAAAAACGGTCATATATGATGTGCCAAATGCAACTAAAGCTGATAACAATATTAAAAAATAAACAATATTCCCATTGACTGTCAGCATTTCTTCCCCCACGATAAGTAATATTACGATAATAATTCCATTATTAGTATAGCAATAATTTACCGCCGTTTCGACCACTGCTGCAATTTTTTATATTATATTAAGGTTTTTATTTGAAAATTTTGATATAGTTATGGAAAAGTTAATTTCGAAGGGAGTTTATTAAATGAGTAACAATAACTCGCAGTCACATGATGATAGCCAAAACAAGGAGGCTGCGACAGACGAACACTTGATAGAAACAGAGAGCGAAGCAGTATCTACATCCGAAGAAGCAACATCACAATTATCGGAGGTAGCTCCAGTATCGGATGATATTAATGAGCCCAAAGAGACTATGGTAGCTTCTACTTTTGGCAATGGTGCTGGCAATGAACCTCCAGCCAAAAAAGGAAATCCGTTCTGGATGATTTCCACTCTTATCTTGTTAGTTGCATTGATCATCGTTCTTATTAAACCACCTTTTGGCATGAAAGACGAAACGGTCGCCAAAGTAAATGGGACAACCATTCAAAAAAGTGAATTATACGATACGATGGAAATGTTAGTCGGTCCTTCACTACTGGACAGTATGATTCGTGATGAGTTGTTAGTGCAACACATGAAAGCATCAAGCATTGCATTCTCCGATCAAGATATTAACGACGAATTAAATGCATTAAAAGTAGCTTATGGTGGCGAAGAAAATTATAAAAACCAACTAGCTATGATGGGTATGGACGAAGAAATGTTAAAATATAACATTCGTCAACAAGCGATGATAAGAAAAATACATGAACCAAATGCAAAAATAGAAGAAGAGCAAATCAAACAATTCTACGATAATTATATTGCTAATACATGGCAAGTGAAAGCTTCTCATATTCTTGTAGAAACTGAGCAAGAAGCGAAGGATATATTGAAGCAATTGCAAGCTGGTGCTGATTTTGCGGAATTAGCTAAAGAAAAAGGAACAGATGGAACGAAAGATACTGGTGGCGATCTTGGCTTCTTCGGTAAAGGAAATATGATTGCAGAGTTTGAAGAAGCAGCACTTGCACTTAAAGTTGGTGAACTAAGTGATGTGGTCAAAACAGAATTTGGCTACCATATCATCAAAAAAACGGATGAAAAATTAGCAGCAACGTTAGAAGAGTCCAAAGATGCTATTCGTATATTGCTTATAGGCGAGGATGCATCTGCTAATCCAGAAGTTGCAAACTTAACGACAGAATTGATGAATAAAGCAAAGATCACTAACTCACTTGCTCCAGAGCCTGTTGCTTCAGAAGAACCAACTTCAGAAGAAACAGTTTCAGAAAAGCCAACTTCAGAAACACCAGCTTCAGATGAGCCGGCAGCTGACAATGAAGCAAAACCTGCGGAGTAATACTAGCAGATAATAATTCGATAACAAACCACCTGATTTGTAGTAGGATTCCCAGATATTCATCTGTGGACAAGCCAGCTACAAGTTAGGTGGTTTTTATTTTTTATAAAGAAATATACTTTTTATCGTTTTTTATGCAACAACTTTTACTCTCATCTCGTTAAGAAAAGTAGCAACGATTTTAACTACTAAGGGAGGTTTTATAGACATGATTCAAGAATGGCACAAAAAAACTGCTGCTTCCATCGCAATTGCAATGACGCTTACGATGTTTCCAGCTTATCCATCCACTGCTTCTGCTGAAATAGCAGCCAATGATGTCGCTACTACAGTCGAACGTGCTGAACCCGGTACTACCAGTAAAGGAAGTAATGCGGTGAAAGAAGAAACCAATACTAAAATTGCAAAAAACAAAGCGGAAGAGTACGCTCGCAAATTAGTACATGTCCCCAAAGATTACAAACTACAGAGCACAAGTCTATCCAACGTACTTCTAGCAGAAGGTAAACGTCAGCTTTGGAATCTTGATTTTGTTAAAAAAGAAAACGGCAAATACAAAGGTAATATTAGTGTTTCTTTGGATGCTAATACAGGGCAACTACTAGAATTTCAAACGTATCTCAATAATCCATCCGCGAAACCAGCTTATCCTCTTAAGGTCAATCGGGATGCGGCTAAGCCACTTGCAGATAAGTTTCTGAAACAAGTAGCGGCAGAATATATCGATCAACTGAAATTTAATGAGCAATTTGGTCAAGATGTCTTGCCACCGTTAACAGGACAAGTCAACCATACGCTGCGCTATGATCGAATAGTGAATGGCGTATCTTTTAACAATAACTACGTCATGTTGCAAATTAATAGCGAAGGACACATCAATGGCTTTAGTATGGTTTGGGACGAAACGATTAAATTTCCTAAAATAACAAACTATATGAATGCGGAAGCAGCACGCAAAGCAATCATTGCAGCAGCTAAACCACAGCTAAAATATGTACTTCCACATAATACAAATCAAAGCTTAGCAAAACCTATCCTTATTCAAGAATTACCTGCTTATGCTATTGATGCTGTGACAGGCAAAGTAAGCAACCCAAAACAATATCGTTCTAATCAAGAACAAGTAGCGGAGAAACCTTTAACTGCTACACCGATATCGAAAAAACCTACCAAACAAATAACAGATGAGCAAGCAGCAGCCAAAATCGTCGAAGAAACAATGTTTCTTCCTAAAAATGCGGAATTACAGTATAGTAGCTTCCAAGAACATGTAGATGAGCGAGTGAATGAATCTGTAGAAGTATGGCATTTGGAATGGACGATAAAAGATGGTAAAAAAGATTTGGGCAGCGTCTCAGCTACCGTCGATGCTAAAACAGGTACGATAGGAAACTATCATTATTATATGTATGAGCAACCAGCAAATGAAACAACAAAACCAGCAATCCTTTCGCTTGATGAAGCAATAAGCAAAGCAGAAGCAACGATCAAAAAACAGCTTCCTTGGCTTACTCATGAACTATATGTAGTTAAACCTGATCCAGAACGGTACAAAAATGTAAATGAAAACGATCAGTTCTCTTACTATATTGAATTTGCTCATAAAGTACATGGAGCAACAACACAATACGACTACATTAATGTTGCTATCGACGCTAGAACAGGTCAGGTTGCAAGCTTTAGCTCTAACATTATACCGCTTGACTATCCAAGCAAAGCACCAACGATTGTCGCTAACGATCAATTGATGGAACAATGGCTAGAATATTACCGCGCGGAGCTTACTTATCGCCTTGTACAGCAATACTGGTACGATAACAAACCGCTGCCAATCGAAAAATATAATTTGATGCAGGCAAGTGGAGAGTCACTAGACAAAGTAGATACAAAGTATGAAGTGGAATTAGTTTATCAATTATCACCTCGAGCATTGCACGAAGAGGTTTGGTTGGATGCAACGACTGGTAAGTGGCTTAATCGCGAAAAAGGTCTACCAACGAAACTAGAATTGCCACAAGCCAGCGATATTAAAGGGCATTGGGCAGAATCTCAGTTAGAATTGATGATTGCTTACAAAGCACTTGAGCTAAATGATGGAAAAGTGGAACCGAATAAAACGATCAAACGTGGAGAATTAATTAAAATGCTAGTATTGGCACAAAACCAAAACCGACATATTATGATGTCGGAAACAGAACAGATGACAGCCAATGATGCTGGTTCACCACAAGAACAACCAACTTTCAAAGATGTAGAAACTGATTCTGATTACTTTGCTTATGTCGAGTTTGCATTGCAACAAAACTTGATTGACATTGGCGATGGTTCCTTCCATCCGGAAGAACCTGTAAAACGAGAAGAAATGGCTGAATTAATCGTACGTGCACTTGGTTATAACACATTAGCCGATCATGAGTCTATTTTTAACACAAACTTTAAAGATGCAAAAAATATTAACAAAAAAGGACAAGTGGCTATCGTCGTTGGATTGGATATTATGTCGCTAACCGATCAGAAGTTTATGCCTGGCAAAACGGTTACTCGTGCGGAAGCTTCGACCGCCTTTTTCCGTTATTTGCAACAACGAGCAGACTTGTATGAAGCACCTATTCGCAATTAACAAACAACGAGTTAACAATAAAGTAACAGGTAGGTCCTTTTCTGTGGCTTACCTGTTTTCTTTTTGTTATGTTAAATATTACATTAGCTGCTTAATCGTTGACTTGTTTAGCTATTATTCTGTTACGATAGCAACACTTGCGCTAGCTCCTATTCGATTAGCACCAGCAGCTACCATCTGTAGCGCTGTAGCACGGTCACGAATGCCTCCTGATGCTTTCACACCAATATTCGGACCAACTACGCTGCGCATTAACGTTAGGTGATGTTCTGTCGCTCCTGCTTGACCGAAGCCGGTCGATGTTTTCACAAAATCAGCGCCCGCTTGCACAACCAAACGACAAGCTGTTTCGATTTCTTCATCTGTCAGCAAACAAGTTTCTAATATTACTTTCAATATTGCTCGTTCACGACATACAGCCGCTACCGCTACAATATCCGCCTCTACTGCTGCTACTTGACCAGACTTCAACAAACCAATATTAAGTACCATATCAATTTCAGTAGCACCTTCACGAATCGCTTGTTCTGCTTCGTAAGCTTTCGCTGCACTAGTTGATGCTCCAAGCGGAAAACCAACTACCGTTGTAATGCCTACTTCACTGTTTAGTAATTCAGCAGCTCTCGCAACATGGCACGGATGCACACATACCGTTGCAAAACGATACTGTAGCGCTTCAGCACACAATTGCTCTATTTCACTGATTGTAGCATCCGCTTTTAGAATCGTATGATCAATCATGGCAGCTAACGATGGCTCTACCTGCGTCTGCTGTATCATTTTATCTATTATTTCACCTGTTTTTTCATCCATGTAGAATACTCCTCCTCCGCATTATCAACTGACAGTAACTTCATTGTTCAGCTTTATAGTCATTATAAAGCTTGCCTCGGTGAACAACAAGCTACCCCTGTATGCAATACGGAAGATGATATTCTGTACTTGTGCCATATGATTTGTTGCCGTTTAGCTGCTCAGCACCTCTTCTTTGTCATCAATTGTTGGTTTATTCCAATACTGTTCATTTCCAGGCAAATCATCGAACCACGCAGCATCAGGTGGACAATCCAATATCATAAATTGCCCGTAGTTTCCTTCCCGAGCTTGATGGTATTTTAAATAAGCTTTGCCACTTTCAATAGCCAATATTTCTATTTTTCCAGAAGAATGACTCATCGACAATCGGACTCGTTTGCCTAGACCAGAAGTTTTAGCTTTTGCTTGCTCTACTAATCGATAGGCATCTGCCAACGGAACGACAAAATCATTGTTACCAGCTACAGGGCGATTGATAAAGAAATAATAAGGTGTCACACCAGCCCACGATAGAATATCAAGTAGCTCTGCTAACGTATCGGCATTATCATTAATGCCTCGAATAATAGGAGTTTGATTGACGACGATAGCACCTGCATCATGCAGCGCGTCAAAGCCACGCTTTGCTTGTTCGGTTACTTCTCGAGGATGATTAATATGAGCCATTACATAAATGCGTTTTTCAGGAGTGGAATATTGTCTAATTAAATCTAATAATCCTTCATCTTCATAAATACGCATTGGATTAAAGACCGGCATTTTGGAACCAAGTCGAATAATTTTCACATGTTCAATTTGACGTAATTGCTCAATAATAGTTCGTAATTTCGGCGTCCCGAGTATTAAACTATCACCACCAGTTAATAAAACATTGTTTATTTCCGGATGAGCAGCAATATACGCAATGCCGGGATCAACATTGGAAACTGCTTCTTTCACATCGTTGCGAAACAATCGTTTACGGAAACAATAACGACAATACGCTCCACATACTTCCGATACAATCAGCAGTGCCGTCGTCCCATACTTATGCTGACAACCAGGTACAACGTAATTCGCTTCTTCATCCGATGCATCCCAACGACCATACTCCAGTAGCTCTCCTTCATTGGGGATAACTAACCGCCGAATCGGATCATCAGGATCTTGCCAATCAATGAGAGATAAATAATAATCGTTGACACGAAATGCAAACTTCTCCGTAATCGGCTTTAGTTTCTCTCGTTCACTTTCTGGAATGTCTGTTAATCGATCCAAATTAATAATGTACTTTGGCTGTGCCATACAAATCCCTCCCAATCTGATTTGTACGCTTCACCAGTGGATTTAAGCTGGGTCTTACTAGAAAAACAAAAATAACCCCGGCTGAGCAATAAGCTCCGCAAGACAATAGACTGCTACTGCGCACATAGCTTTCTATTGACTAATCAGGGTCACACTTGATTGAAGTTATCTTATGATGCTGATGACCCATCCACTGCTGACGAGGTTAGCTGACGGACTCGGGTAAGATGGTCCCCTAAAATTAGCAGCTGTACTAATTTATTCGCCCCACAAAATTGGTTCCCCCGCTTCCCGATTCGAATGATCGGAAATTAAGCGTGATTATAGTGTACTTGATAAACAAGCTGCACGTCAAGGCGACAAAACGACGGCTACTTGCTTACCACTTTGTTGGATACCTGATTGCTTTTTACCGTAAATAGCTAGGTCAGTAACTAGTCGCTCCACTAATTGTTTTGCTTGTGCCGACTGCTTACCTGTCACTTTGACCGTTAACAACACTTGCTCTCCTTGCTGCAACCATTTTTGTGCTTGCCTACATTTCGTATCATAGTCATGTTCTTCGATTTGGACAGTCAGACGTAACTCTTTTGGTTTACTTGCGTTCGTTGCTTTGCTTTCTGCTTTTTTACGTTGATCACGCTGTCTATTTGCTTCACCTTTAGCAATCAATTGACAAGGTGGAGGGCTTTCGAGCAATGAAGTACATACTAAATCAACATCAGCGTCCTTAGCGAGCCGCATTGCATCTTCACGAGTTACTATTCCTAATGACTCCCCATCCAAACCAGTTAACACAACTTCAGCAGCTTTAATTTGTTCATTTTTAATAACACGGCTCAAACTGGATTTCCTCCTTACTGCACTATACAAATAACAGGTTTTGGATAACGGCATGTGGTTTATCCAAAACCTGCTACTTTGCTTTAGTAGTTCAATCTATAAACTATATGATAATGACTTATAATAATCGTTTGCGTAAACTTGCTGGAGATTCCGATGACAAATAGGCTGGTGGAATATCAAAAATTGTTTTTGCTCCACGTTGTCCTGCAGCCGCCATTTTGTAAGCTGCACGAGCCGAAGCAGCAACTACACTTGCTGTAAACTCTGGATTACTGCCTAATTGCAAACCAAATTCCATAATTTGTTTGTTGCCTGAACCTGTAGTTCCACTACGTAGAACCGTTCCACCATGTGGCATAGCCGCATGCTCTGCTTGCAATTGCTCTTCCGTAATAAAATAAACGGTAGTGTCATAATCCGCAAAGTAGTTGGGCATCGTTTTGATTTCACTTTCTATTTTATCCGCATCCGCATGTACATCTTTTACAACATAACATACACGAATATGCTTTTCTCTTGTTGTTAGGTCTGGATTTTCTCCATCACGAACACGCT
The DNA here is from genome assembly GCF_042684845.1 of Paenibacillus yanchengensis. Taxonomy (NCBI): domain Bacteria; kingdom Bacillati; phylum Bacillota; class Bacilli; order Caryophanales; family Paenibacillaceae; genus Paenibacillus; species Paenibacillus yanchengensis. The sequence continues at coordinate 87,454 of NZ_JBHUMH010000010.1, forward strand.
GCACCGCATCTTCACTGGGAATCGTATATTGTACACCATTTTTCACACCGGGAACGCGGCGAATCGCATCGGAATGACCTTGGCTAACGCCTTTCCCCCAAAATGTATACTCATTACCTTCCGGTAAAATAGCTTCACCGAGCATACGGTGCAAAGAAAATAATCCTGGGTCCCAGCCTGTCGATATAACACTAATCTTTCCAGCAGCAGTCGCCACTTCATCCATAGCCGCAAAATACTCGGGAATTTTAGCATGACGATCAAAACTATCTACTGTATGGAACGATCGAGCAAACAAAGGTCCTTGCTCTGGCAAATCGGTAGCTGACCCACCGCATAATACCATCACGTCTATTTTATCTACAAATTTTGCAGCATCTTCTATCGTATAAGCAGGTACAGAAGCTTGAATGGACGATGGTTCACGGCGTGTAAACACTGCAACAAGTTCCATATCGGAACTGCGATTAACAGCTAGTTCCACCCCACGACCCAAATTGCCATAGCCAACAATACCGATTTTTACTGTATTATTCACTGATTCATCATCCTTCAACTTTTTTAACGCAATGTGATTTAAATCCAACCACGAGCTTCCATTGCAGAAGCGATCCGTTTGATCGAAATCATATAAGCAGCTGTTCTAAAATCTGTATTAAACTCTGTCGCCATATCACGAACTGCTTCGTAAGAAATGATCATATTCGTTTTTAGACGATCTAACACTTCTTGCTCACTCCAGTAGTAATGTTGCAAGTTTTGTACCCACTCAAAATAAGATACCGTAACACCACCAGCATTAGCTAGTACGTCAGGAATAACTGTAATTCCTTTGTTAAACAATACACGGTCTGCTTCCGGAGTTGTAGGTCCATTTGCGGCTTCAGCAACAATCTTTGCTTTGATGTTGTTTGCATTGGAGGCTGTAATTACGTTTTCTAGAGCAGCTGGTACGAGGATATCTACTTCTAATTCAAGTAGCTCAGCGTTAGTAATTACACAATTTTGTCCGTAATCAGCGAGGCTAGCATTATCTTTCAAGTCTTCAAGTATCGATACATCCAAACCATTCGGATCATACAATCCGCATTTGGAATCACTTACCGCCACTACTTTGCATCCTGCTTCCGCAAGAAGGCGAGCGGCAATTCTACCTGCATTACCAAAACCTTGAACAGCTACGGTTGCATTTTCTGCTTGCAATCCTTTATCTTCAAGTGCGCCTAATATCGTATACACACAACCTTGAGCAGTCGCTTCTGTCCGTCCTTTGGAACCACCAATGATCAACGGTTTGCCCGTAATAACACCCGGTGAATATCTTCCTTTCAGTCGACTGTATTCATCCATCATCCAACCCATAATTTGGGAAGTAGTGTACACATCAGGCGCTGGTATATCTCTGTCCGGTCCAACGAAATCAACGATAGCTTCCATAAACGCTCTGCTGATTCGTTCAATTTCTGCTTTGCTGTGTTCTTGCGGGTTACAGATAACACCGCCTTTTCCACCGCCATATGGTAAGCCTACTACTCCACATTTGAAACTCATCCACATCGATAAAGCTTTTACTTCGTCCATTGTTACGTCTGGATGGAATCGAATGCCACCTTTCGTAGGTCCGATCGCGTCATTATGCTGTGCACGAAAACCTTCAAATACTCGCACCGTTCCGTCGTCCATTTTCACAGGGAAGCTAACCGATAAAACTTTCTTTGGATGCTTCAATAAAGTGATGACATGCTCCGGCAGTTTTAACAGCTTTGCGGCTGCATCCACCTGCTGCTGAGCAATCTCATAGGGGTTTAAACTCTCTTTAACCGTAGTTGCTGTCATACCTTCTCAGTCCTTTATAATGAAATTCGACTCGAGGCATAGCCGATTTAATAATTTTAACCTGTCAAACCGGTTTTTGAAAGCAGTTTTTCATAAATTTTTATATATAATTTTAGGAAATTGTCCAATTTGGGTCGAAAAGCGCTTTATTCTTCCCAATTTTTACAATTGTAACGATTACGTCACAACTGTATTCGCTTCATTTGGTAACCTTATTTTTTTATTTTCGATGCATTTTAAACTGCAAAAATAGTTCGTTATAATAGGACAGCATACGAATACCCAAATTATTGTACACTTCGAGACGAGTTGTTAACTGTTCATCCGGATAGAAACGTTCATCTGTAGAAATTTCTTCTGGTAACAATTCAAGCGCTGTTTTATTAGGAGTAGAGTACCCAACATATTCAGCATTTTGCGCCGCTACTTCTGGATCGAGCATAAAATTAATAAACTGATGCGCACCTTCGATATTACGAGCAGACGTAGGAATTACCATATTATCAAACCATAAATTAGATCCCTCTTGCGGAACAGTATAATCTAGCGCTTCATTTTCATCCATAATTTCCGAAGCATCACCCGACCAGACGAGCCCGACAGCCGCTTCTTCATTCGCAAGCAACATTTTGATTTCATCCCCAACAATTGCACGCACATTCGGCGTTAATTGGTTTAATTTTTTCATCGCTTCTTGCAAATGTAGCTGGTCTGTATCATTCAAAGAATACCCTAAACTATTCAGCCCCATACCGATTACTTCACGAGCGCCATCCGCAAGTAAAATTTGATTTTTTAACTTTGGGTTCCACAAATCGTTCCAACTATCGAAAGTCAAATCTCCAACTAAGTCGGGATGAAAAATAACGCCAAGTGTTCCCCAAAAATATGGAACAGAATAAGCATTGTCTGGATCAAATGGCAAATACATAAAGCGCTCATCCAAATGATGTAAGTTGGTCAACTTACTGTGATCTATTTGACGTAATAATCCGTCTGCCTGCATTTTACTTATCGCATACTCAGAAGGAACAGCAATATCAAATACAGTGCCTCCTTGTGCTATTTTTGTCATCATTGCTTCGTTAGAATCAAATGTTTGATAAATGATTTTTATTCCCGTTTCTTGCTCAAATTGTTTCATCAATTCCGGATCAATATAATCACCCCAGTTATAAATCGTCAGCGTATTACTACCAGAATAACCAGCGCTGGAATTAAGCCATTTCGTCAAATACAGCATAGCAATTACTACTACCGACAGCAGTAGAAAAGTACGAACGAGTTGTTTCATTTGTGCGTTGCTCCTTTCACTGGTCGCTGACTAACATTTCTTTGGCTAATAAAATAATAACCAACGACAAGTAGCGTCGTGAATACGAATAGTAACGCCGATAAAGCATTAATGGATAAAGAAACACCCTGTCTTGCTCTCGAATAAATTTCCACAGCCAATGTAGAATAACCATTACCTGTCACGAAAAAAGTAACCGCAAAGTCGTCAAGCGAAGTTGTAAGTGCCAAAAAGAATGCCGCAAAAATACCCGGTTTGATATACGGCAAAATAACTTTTGTTAACACATCCAGATGACTGGCACCCAAATCTCGCGCCGCATCAATTAAACTATGGCTCATTTCTTCCAGCTTAGGCAACACCATAATAACGACAATTGGAACAGAAAACGCAATATGCGACAGCAATACAGATACAAAACCGAGCTGCACACCAACAAAAGTAAACAGCATTAAAAAGGATGCACCAATAATAACATCCGGGCTAACCATCAGCACATTGTTCAATGTTAGCAGCATCTGTTTCGCTCGATTACGGCGGACATAATGGATAGCAATTGCTCCAAACACACCAAGAATAGTAGCTACTAACGCAGATAATAAAGCAATGACGAATGTATTCAACACAATGATAAACAAACGAGTATCTTGAAACACTTCCTTATAAAAGTCCCATGTAAAGCCTTCAAATCCACTCATCGTACCGCCGCTATTAAAGGAATATACGATTAAATACACGATCGGAGCGTATAGCACTAAAAAAACGAGCAGCAAATACAATTGTGATGGTTTCCACTTACTTTTTGCCAAATTCAACCGCTCCTTTCTTACGGCCGCCTGTGAGCAGCATGAACAGCGCCATAATAATAATTAGGAAGACAGCAATTGTCGCTCCCATTCCCCAATCTTGCGTCACTAAAAAATGTTGTTCTATTGCTGTACCCAACGTAATGACTCGGTTACCTGCAATCAATCTAGTTAGCATAAATAATGATAACGCTGGAATAAATACGGACATCGCACCTGCCTTCACACCATGAACGGTCAGCGGAAATATCACTCTACGAAATGTCATCCAGCTAGAAGCCCCCAAATCGCGGGCTGCAAAAACAAGACTTGGATTTAGTTTTTCCAATGCATTAAATATCGGTAAAATCATAAACGGAATAAAAATATACACCGCCACAAAAACAAAACTAAAATCGGTGAACAATATTTGTTTTGCGCCAATGCCGCTTACTTCAAACAAACTATTTACTAGCCCATGCGTTCCGAACAACCCGATAAAAGCATACGCTTTGAGCAGTAAATTAACCCAACTCGGTAAAATAATAAGTAATAACCATAGCTGTTTATGCTTCGTTTTCGTCAACAAGTAAGCAGTTGGATACGCTATGAGCAATGAAAACATAGTAATCAAAAAAGCGTACCAAAACGAATAAAGTGTCATTTTCAAATAAACAGGTGTAAAAAATCGTACGTAATTATAGAAAGTGAAATTTCCATCCACATCAAAAAAAGAATAATACAAAATAAGCAGTATCGGAGCTACTACAAATAAGACAAGCCAAACAAGATAAGGAACTAAGTATAATCGATTTGCTTTAATCGCCACCTTCGCTCAACTCCTCACCATAAGATTCGAGTCGCTTATCGAACTCCTCCTCGGTTTCATTCAAGCGCATAACGTGAATCGCTTCCTTGTCAAAATGTAGTCCAATTTGTTCGCCTACTTCTGCTTTACGTGTCGAATGAACGAGCCATTCATTACCCGCCTCATCATAGCAGCTAATTTCATAATGAACGCCTCGGAACAATTGCGAGTCTACTTTCACTTGCAGCTTTCCTTGCCCCGGCACCGTAATTTCCAAATCTTCTGGACGAATGACAACATCTATAGCTTCATTAGGCATCAACCCTTGATCGACACATTCAAACAATTTCCCAGCAAATTCTACTAAAAAGTCTTCACGCATCCGTCCGCTAACAATATTTGATTCGCCAATAAAATCAGCAACAAAGCGATTAATCGGTTCATCATAAATATCATTAGGAGTACCAGACTGTTCTATCAGCCCATTATTTAAGACGAATATTTCATCTGACATCGCCAGCGCTTCTTCTTGATCATGTGTCACAAATATAAACGTAATCCCTAATCTTCGTTGCAGTTCTCGCAATTCATATTGCATTTCTGTACGTAATTTCAAATCAAGCGCTGATAGTGGCTCGTCCAACAAAATAATTTCCGGTTCATTCACAATAGCACGCGCAATCGCAACACGTTGCCGCTGTCCACCAGACATTTCTGTAATTTCTCGCTGTTCGTATCCTGGCAAATTAACAAAACGCAAAGCTTCTTGTACTTTATTTTCGATGGCTGCTTTTTTCATTTTTTTAATCCGCAACCCAAAAGCAATATTTTCAAACACGTTCAAATGTGGGAATAACGCATAATCTTGAAAAACAGTATTCACTTGCCTTTCATTGGCAGGTATTTTGTTAATTACTTTTCCATTAAAATAAATATTTCCAGCTGTCGGTTCGATAAATCCAGCAATTAACCGTAAAATTGTCGTTTTTCCGCACCCAGATGGACCAAGTAATGTATAAAAACGTCCCCGCTCAATTGTAAAACTTACATCCTTTAACACCGCTTCTTCATGTGCCGCATACTGTTTCGTTACATTTTCAAAGCGGATAATCGTTTGCTCCCGCATCGAACATTCTCCTCTTAACTTTTTGTAATGCCATGATTATACTGCAATTTTAGACAAATTGGCGAGATAAAGAATTACTTGTTACAATCTTCCAAGCAATTCATGTTGAGCCTGATTTTGAAAAATGGAGTATTAAAATTTATGGAAAAATAAGTTTGTACGTTTTTTCATACAAAGATGCATTCCGATCATGGCAATTACGGTTGTTTGTTTGTTTTATCGTATAAATTCCTTACGTTCAACCTATTTTCGAGCCACTTTATACGATTTTTCGTACAAACTTTTTTTTCGACTCGGTTATTCGAATGTTTGTACGTTTTTTCGCATAATATCCCACTATACTCTCCTACTACAAATTTTCCTATAAATTTTAAGGTCTCTTGCGATTAAAGCCAAGTCCGAAATGGCTACAACACTTGTAAATCCAAAAAACCGACCTTAAGATCGGCTTTTCACCTTTGGATATGTGATTACTATTTCTATATTGACAAAATAATGGGTTTTCAGACACATGCCGATATATCCATTAATTCCCTTACTATTTTTGTTGTTTTTCTTGTTTTTGCTGTTGTTCCCATTTATTTAAATCATCACGCAATTCATCTTTTATACTTGTATCGGAAAGCTTCGTCCCAGAACGATAAGCAGATCGAACAATTAAATGACCGGCAACTGGCGCTGTCAAAAAGACGAATATAATCCCAAGCAATAATCGAACACTAATGATGGAATGAATTAGCCAAAAGTATAGAAATGCCGCAATTAAAATAAACATCGTTCCGAGCGTCGTACTTTTCGTAGCTGCGTGTGATCGGTTATAAACATCAGGAAAACGAATGAAACCGAGCGAGCTTAGCAAGCTTAAAATAGTTCCCAAAATGACTAGTATAATAACAAATAGTTCAATGATCTCGCTTCCGCTCAATGACGACACCTCTTTCCAAAAAGCGACATAACGCAATCGTACTGACAAAGGCTAATATACCGATCAATAAAATCGTCTCCATATACGCTCGTGAATCAAGCATAATAGACAACAATGCTACAATCGCAATGATACTATAGCTAATAGAATCCAGTGCTAATATCCGATCCGGCAACGTTGGCCCGCGCATCACTCGAATTAAAGCAATCGCAATAGAAACAGCTAATAGCATCATGCATACGATTAATATTTTATCGAACATTAGCCCATCACCTCTCGAATAACCTTTTCAAACAATCGCTTCGTTTGTTCAATATCTTCTTGATGTATCGCAACGTCCATCGCATGGACATATAAGATGCCTTCTTCTGGAATGACTTCCATAATAACCGAACCTGGCGTTAACGTAATCAGATTAGACAGCATCGTTATTTCAAAATCTGTTTTCAACGTTGTTTCCATCCGAAAAACTCCTGGCTGAATTGTAATTTTCGGACGAACAATTTGTGCGATTACCGTAATACATGACTTGAACATCTCTAACATAAATAAATATAACAGCTTAATAATCGCCCATACCCGATAACCGTAAAAGCGAGCGTTAAAAAAGCGACGTAATAAAAAGATGATCAACAAACCTAACGCATAGCCAAGCATAAAGGTTAAAGCATTCCATTCATCGTGCAGCAACATCCAGACCATTGCCACACATAGGTTCAATAATATTTGTAATGTCACCAATGATCACGTCCTCTCTAGCCTATCAAAACTTTCAATGTCCTGTTGGTACTATGAGCGATCAATATTTTTAACGATTATATAACACCCGTTCTATATACAACTGAGGATTCGTCATCACTTGTGCAGCTTGATCAATAAAAGGTAATACCGCTTCTGCAAAAACACCCATACCAACAACCAATGCTGTAAGCATAACTGCTGGAAGCAACGCGCCTTTGCCGCTTGCTTTTTCTTCTCCTTGACTAAACAGTGTTTCTCCCCAAAAGCTATTAATAAATATTTTCATCATCGAGTACATCACAAGGAAGCTTGTCGCAATAGATATAAAAATCATCATATACTGCTCATTAGCAATACCACTTTGTAGTATGGTAACTTTACCCACGAATCCACTTAATGGAGGAACACCAGCAATCGCTAATCCTGCCACTAGAAATAACCAACCAAGCCACGGCTTAAAACGAATAAGACCGTTTATTTCCTTCAGCTTATCTGTACCAGTAATACTAATAATCGTACCTCCCAGTATAAAAACAAGCGCTTTAGCGAACATATCGTGCAGCAAATAAAAGAGTGATCCTGTTAACGATTCCGGCGTAGCAATTGCTATCCCGAACAATATGAACCCGATAGATACGATTATATTATATACAAGAATCGACCTTATCGAAGAATATGCAATCGCGCCAAGCGCACCAAGCACCATCGTAATAGCAGCCATAATAAGCATCGTCATATGTGTGACTTGTGGTTGATGTGGAAAAATCAATGTAAAAGTACGCAATAGCGTATATACTCCTACTTTCGTTAACAATGCTCCAAACATCACTAGTACTGGTAGGGGCGCTGCTTTGTAAGAGCCAGGTAACCAGAAAAATAATAATAACGCCGATTTCAATCCAAACACGACCAAAAATAACAAACTAACTGTAGTAAGTAGTCCATCTTGTCCAGCTAGTGCTACTCGCTCTGCCAGATGCGCCATATTAAGTGTACCGGTAATCGAGTACAGATAAGAGATGGCAATAACAAACAAACTGGATGCTATCGTATTAATGATAATATATTTGATCGTTTCCCGTAGTTGTACCCGACCTCCACCTAAACTTAGTAGCACGTAGGATGCCAGTAACATTACTTCAAAAAACACAAATAAGTTGAATATATCTCCCGTTAAAAATGTTCCATTCACTCCGCCAAGCAATAATAGCATCAGCGGATAAATATAGTGCCGTTTCATTTCGTCTGTTGTTGTATGCTTCGTATAAAGTACTGCCGCTAACGTAACGATAGAAGCTGCAGTAGCTAGTAATACAGCTAGCATATCTGCTACTAAAGAAATGCCGTATGGCGCTTGCCAGCCCCCAAGATGAAGTACTTGAATACCATCACGATTCACTTGAGCAATTAACACCGCCGATACGATAACCGAACCTACTGCTCCTATCATAGACAGTAAATGCTGCAATCGTAACTGTTTCGGAAATATAAATAATATAATGGCGCAAAAAATCGGTATAAACAATGGAAACACAACTAAATTATTCATCATCCCGTCCCCTTAGCTTCTCCATATCGTCCGTTCCTAGCTCTTGATAGGAGCGGTAACCAAGTACTAATGCAAAGGCTGTAAGGGCGAAACTAATAACAATAGAAGTTAATATCAAACCTTGTGGAATAGGGTCCGTATAGCTAGTTGCCCCTTGACCAAGTAATGGTGCGGCTCCTTTTTTTAACCCATTAATTGCCATAAGCATTAAATGTACACCGTGCGAAAATAACGATAATCCGATAATAATTCGTAATAATGTTTTACTTAAAATTAAGTATGTTGCAGTCGTGAACAACACGCCGGCAATAAGCGTAATAAATATCTCCATGTTATATGTCCTCGCTTATGCTTTGTATGATAGTCATCGTCGTACCAACAACTGTAAAATATACACCCAAATCGAATATTAAGGCAGAAGAGATAGCTGTCTTACCTAGTAACGGCACATGATGGTATTCATAATATTGTGTCAAGAACGGTACATCAAACAATAAAGCACCAACACCAGTTAAAAAGGCTAACAGCAAACCGATCGCTGCAACTACACGAAAGTTCATCGGCAATATTTCGAATACAGTCTGAGCATCAAATGCTAAATAAAGAAGCAGTAGCGCAGAAGAGGTTATTAAACCACCGATAAAACCGCCACCTGGATTATTATGACCAGCAAACAATATATAAATAGAAAAAGTAATAATAATGAACACAAGAACTTTGGCTGCCGTCTGCAAGATCGTATCTTTGAATTTCATTATTATCGCCTCCTTGACTTACGATGTTTAACTAATGTGTATACACCAATACCTGCAATGAATAATACGACAATTTCGAGCATCGTATCGAACGCACGGAAGTCTACAAGCAATGCGTTCACCATATTTAAAGCACCGGCTAACGTATCCGCATCCTCAAAATAGGAAGAGATGGATGGAAATAATTTGTGCCCCATCGCCGAAAGTCCCACTAACGTAAGTGTAGCACCGACACCAATCGATATAAGTAAATGAGCAATATTCAACTTGAGCGGTTTAAGCTCCTTCTTCAGCTTTGGTAAAAAGTAAAAACATAGTAGAAACAACGAAGTCGTTATCGTTTCTACAACTAATTGAGTAAGAGCTAAATCCGGCGCACGGAAAATAACGAAAAACAAAGAAACTAGATAACCGATACCACCTACCGTAACAATCGACTGAATACGTGAATTAACGAATATAACATAGATCGATAACGCTACAATAAGTAGTCCCAATATATATTCATGCGGCATGATTGGTGAAGTATAAGACCAATCAATAACGAATGCCCCTTGCAGTAACAACGAACCACCAACAACAATAATTAGAAACGAAAAGATATACATTAAATAGTGAGTCAAACTGCCCGTCATATAGCTACCCGTTAATTTAGCTGCCATCTTTTCAAGGGAATGTAAACTACGATCATACATATTGTTCAACGTATATTTACGCGGTAAATTGTCATAAATATCTGCCCATCGTTTAAATTGTATAAATAACCAGCTACCGATAATAACAACTAATATAGTCATTAGTAGCTCCAAGTTAAAACCATGCCAGGCCGAAATTTGCGTTGGTACTGTTTGCATCGTCAAATCCGGCAATATAGCAAGCAACGCAGGTTGAAGTACTTTTTGTGATAGCACATTGGGAAAGAAAAACAATAAAATAACTAAACATGCTAAAATAGCCGGTGGAATTAACATGCCGAGCGGTGCTTCATGCGGCTTACGATCAAGCAGTTCCGGGCGATGCTCTCCAGTAAAAGTACGAAACACTAGCTTACAGCAGTAAACAAACGTAAATATACTAGCCAACCACGCTACAATTGGTAAAATGACGGTCCAAGCAGGCATATGGCGTGCTACAGATAAAACACCTGTAAAAAACATCTCTTTACTTAAAAACCCACTAAACGGCGGCAAGCCAGCCATCGATAGACCACCGATCATCGCCAAAGTAAAAGAGATTGGCATAATGCTCATTAATCCACCCAATCTACGAACGTCACGTGTTCCCGTCTCATGATCGAGTATACCGACAACCATAAACAAACTACCTTTAAATATCGAGTGATTGACCAGATGGAAGATTGCTGCGAGCATTGCGCCAGCGAATATTCCTTGAATCGTTGTATTCGTACTAATTTGATCATTTAACGCTAGAGAGCCGATACCAAGCAATGTAACAATAAGCCCTAATTGACTCACTGTAGAATAAGCAAGTAATGCTTTTAGATCGACCTGTCGCACTGCCATAAACGAACCCCAAAACAGCGTAACTACACCGACTGTAACGATAATCCAAAACCATTCCATCTGCCCACCAAAAATAGGAGTAAACCGAGCAATCAAATAAATACCTGCTTTAACCATCGTGGCGGAGTGCAAATAAGAACTAATCGGAGTTGGTGCTTCCATCGCATCTGGTAACCAAATATGGAATGGAAACTGTGCTGATTTCGTAAAAGCACCTAATAATATAAGTAACATCGCTGGAAAAAATAAAGCGTGATCTGTCATACTATCTAGTGAAGTAATCATTTCTCGAATACTAAGTGTGTCTGCCATTTGACCAAGCATTAAAAAACCGATCAACATCGCAAATCCACCAAACATCGTAATTAACATCGCTTTTTGCGCACCATGACGCGAATTTTTCCGCTGATACCAATATGCAATTAATAAGAAGGAAGAAACACTCGTCAATTCCCAAAATAAATATAAAACAAGTACGTTATCCGACAAAACAACACCAAGCATAGCCCCCATAAACATGAGTAAATAAATATAAAAGTTATGAAGTGCTTCGCGTTCTTTAGACATGTAATAAATGGAATACAACACAACTAATAAACCGATGCCGGTAATAATGAGTAAGAACAGCAAGGATAAACCATCAACATAGACGGTAAAATGCATACCCAAAGAAGGTATCCACGGTATAGAAAAAAGCATCGGAGTCATCGCTGAATTTTGGGGGAAATAATTTGCAATAAAGTATGTAAAAAAATAACTAAATAACAATAATGGCACAAGCAGTACAAACCAGCCAGTATGGATACTGCGCACTTTTTTGAACAATACCGGCACAAAGCAGGCAAAGAAAAAGGGAGTCAGTACAGTTGCGTGAAGTAGGGACAATACGGGACCTCCTAATATCTTTTCTATATTTTATTTTTCATGACATGTTAACATTGCATGTGCAACAGTACTATTATACACTATGGAGTTTCTAGGTCGCAAAGAATATACCCCTTTGTTCTATAAATTTAAAAAAACGCATACGTTATCGTTAAGTGATATTTAATTTTCCAGGAAAGAAGGAGGTTGAAAATGAATCGAAATAATAACAATTCAAATCAATCATCGTCAAAAGAAATTCTTGCTGCTAGACTTGCCTTCATTGGAGCATCTATAGCTACTTTAGGAGATGGCCTATCGGCAATCGCAGCCGGCATAGCTTTAGATATACTTGAAAATCCTTCTGACGCAATGAGATCACAACACCAAACAAATCAATTTGAGACAAGTCAACAGTTAGATTTATACATAAATGAATTGATAAATCTCAGAAACAATATTACATAACTCTAGATTTTTACTCTTACCTTCGATAGCTCTACCTTTAATTCTCCGCAATGATCGGTGCAACTACTTCGCAAAACCACAACATAGCATGTCTATCCCCAATCTTTTTAACATCTTGAGTTGGTAAAAAGTATTTTCTGAAGCCTTAAAAAGCAAGTGGAGCTGATTTTGGGGCTAATATGCACCAAACGCTATGAAATCCTTACAATATCAACGGTTGCAACGGACAAGTCATTATTATAAACTATAGGAATTGACAGAACCAAACAAAAAATGTACGCTGTAGACAATGTTGTGAATGATATAACTGACAGTAGCAACACACTTAATGTTAAGAAGATGAGGTGACCTTTTCCTTGTGGAACGGTAGAATGGATGAAAGCATACTCGTTTGTGTTTATTATGGTCCAAACGGAGAAAGACTAATTCGTCGCGGCGGCAAAATAGCCAATATGTTGAATTGTCCGCTTTATGTTCTAACAGTTGACCCTCTGCCCGAAGACGAACTTGATATTGAAAAAACGCATTATATTGAGCAGTGGAAAGAACTTGCCAAAGAGCATAACGTCCAGCACTTTTATATTAAATACAACGAGCCAAGACCTGTAGCCAAAGTGATTCGTGAAGTCGCCCGCAAGCATAACATTACCCAGATCGTACTCGGACAGACCGCTCAAAGCAGATGGCGTGAAATTACAAAAGGATCATTTATTAATACCTTATTGAATGAAATTCCATTTGTTGATTTGCATGTTATCTCTGTTTCGCGTGACCTGGACAATTCTAATGACGGTTACTTCGAAAAAGGTATTCGAGCTTACTTGTTAAAAGAAAGTGACCATTATCGATTGAATTTCAGTCATACGTTGCAAGATGTGTGCGAAGGCATTTTCTATAAAGAAATCGGTACAGATTTCAACAATGGCATTTTTAAGTTTATGCGTAACAACTGTATGGTTGAAGTACAAATTATCGACGATTACGTAAAAGACATGCCTGAACATATAGAATTACGCGACGATGAATCTAAGTAAATATAACTGTATTCTATGTTAATACGATTAGCAAAGGAGTGTTTTTCTCGTGTCACTAACAGAATTAACTACACTCGAGCAGTGGGAAGCAGTATTGCATCAAACAAACGAACGACCTGCTGTTATTTTGAAACATAGTACAACTTGTCCTGTCAGTAGTAACGCTTATAACGAATTCATGAGTTACTTGCAAGATACACCTCGCACAGATGTAGATTACTATTTAGTCAAAGTAATTGAATCACGCCCTGTATCAAATGAGATAGCAGAAGCTATTCAAATAAAACATGAATCTCCACAAGTGTTGATGATTGACAAACAAGCTAACTATTGGAACACTTCACACTGGTCTGTGACGAAAGCGCACATGGCTGCTGTTTTAGACTAAACTAAATGCAATTCAATATTAGAACATATTTCTATTTAAACCACCCCAACGGCTGGAAGCGAACCAATCATAAGATTGACTTCGTCCAAGTCTAGCTCTAAGCTACTTGAGGTGGTTTTTTTGTTGTGTTTTGTAATTAGAATATATATTTACTAATCACCTATACTATTCAAGAATGGGTAACTGTAACATTTAGCAATTAAGTTTGTATGTTTTACCGTAGTTCGCACCATAGGCAACAATCTTTCTAATCATCGACTGATCGGATAGTACAGCAAATAAACAATGATCGGGATGTAAATTAACTTCCAATATCCACGGCTTCAATTGTTGATCAAGAGCAATATCTAAACCGATTTCGTTTAGTTTAGGGTTGGCTCCGTGCATTCGTTTCATCGTTTTAATACTTATTCTTTGAATATGGCGTAGCACACGTCGATATTGCACCACCCCTACCGCTCCTAGCAATAACGTATTGGCAGCAATTACCGATCCACCTTGCGAGCCATTACTTACTACTTTACCTGGTTGTGCCATCCTTCCTACAATACCAGTCATCTCCCAACCGCCAGAAGGCGTACGCTGAACTACGACACGAAAATCATAAGGCGTACCATAGTGATTCAAGGAATGGATTCCACGTTGAATAATATAAGCCTTTCCTTTCATTTCATGCTGCAAAGCAGTATATAATTGAGAATACGAAGAAAAGGAACGTTTTCTCGCTCCCAATTGATAATAATAAGTAACACCGTCTCCGTGTGGGGCGACAACTCTTTCTACCTTCATTACACCTTTTCCCGCAGAACCAACCGCAGGTTTAATAAATACCATCTGCATATGTTGTAGCATTCGCCATAAGGATTTTCTGGTTAGCTTACTTGTATCTGGAATATAACGATGTAACTCGTCTTCTTTTCGTAAAATTTTTGTCTTTTTCCACTTACTTGACATCGATGACTTGGAACTAATAATTACGCCAGACAAATGCAGTTCTTTCATATTCCACCTCTCCTTCTAGCATTATTAATACTTCTGTTATTATCATACGCCGCCAAAGACATAACGTTATAGGCGATAGCTAGAGCTACTAGCATCTGCTAAAAAGATTTGGTATGATACGAAAGTAAACTAACGTGTAAAAGGGGCTTAAAAGATCATGAACAGCACAAAATCAACAACTTTAAAATGGATGTTACTTCTTACGCTAAGTGTCAGTATTTTATTGGTTATAACAGGCTGTGGCAAAAAAGCCGAAACAAACGAATTGCAACTGGAAAGCTCGGACAAGCATCCGGTCGTAACGATCGAAATGAGCAATGATAAAGTAATCAAAGTAGAACTATTTCCTGAAGTAGCTCCAAATACGGTTAATAATATGATTTCACTAGTACAAGCAGGTTTTTATGATGGAAAAATATTTCACAGAGTAATTCCTAAATTTATGGTACAAGCTGGTGAGCTCGTTGCTGCCGATGCAGGGCAACCAGACTATACAATTAAAGGTGAATTCGCAAATAATGGTTTTAAAAATTTTCTTCTCCATGAGCGGGGAGTCATTTCAACAGCTAGAGTTGGTGGAATGAACGATTCTGCTAGTACGCAATTTTTTATTATGGTGAACAAAAATGCAGGGCTTGATGGAGATTATGCTGCTTTTGGTAAAGTAGTGGAAGGAATCGAAGTAGCAGACGAAATTGCGGCACAACCTCGAGACGGCTTGGATCGACCGAATAAAGATCCTCTATATATGAAAAAAGTAACGGTAGATCTGAAAGGGATGACCTTCCCAGAACCGGAAGTCATTCGCTAAAAAACAAACATCCCTTGCCTCTTGCTGTAGAAGAGTAAGGGATGTTTTTGCTTGTATATTTACTATTTTGTCCAAAGACAGCTATTTACTTAACCATATTGACCTACGTTAGCCGTCAGCATCCGAATTGCTTCAAAGTCAGGACGAACGACCAAATTGTCCAAATAAGCAGATCGACGACTGCCCGGACGACGTGCTCGATTAAGTGCAGCGATAATATCCTCGCTCGTACCAATCCCAACACCATGACCATAATAAAGATTTCTGTCTAACAATATGACATTTTCACCTTGCCATTCTGGCGTTGCTGGATTCACATCTGGGTTCCGAAAGTATAGTACATCGCCCGGATAGACATCTCGGTTATTGTAGGAGTAGGTCAACTTTAAATCACTATCGTGCTGCCAATCACGTAAATATAAATTTTGAAAATAGTAATTAAACGCCCGGTCACCAATCGTTTCCAATACTGCTTTATATAAATTAATAATAATTGCCCCGGCACATTCAAATGCGTATTTATATCCTTGTGTATAAATATCTCGGATGCCGGCAGATGGCGTTACACCGGGCCTCAATAGAAAGCCACCATTTTGCGTCCGTATCCAGTATTGTGGATTACTACGAGAATTATGAAAATCTGCAAAACCAACGCCACTACGGTACATTGCCTTAGCAGCTTCTACAATTTGTGTCCGCATTTTTAATTCAAATAATAATGCATCCAACGATGGATAGTGATATACGTTGCTACTCGCTTGTTTGCTACGCACTATATTCCATTCCAAATCAGATAACATTCGCGGATCTATTTGGGACACGTCACCACCTGAAATTACAATCACAGCGCACCCTCCAACTTCACTCGATGTTGTTCATTAGGTTATTGTACGTATTAACAGGCTAGTTGGTGAACAGTAAATAACAACACTATGCAGGTAACAATGCTGCTTTAATTAAACCGTTGCGAATCCCTTGCTCATCCACATGTGTCGTTACAAAATCAGCATGGGGCAACAAATCAGCGTGGGAATTGCCCATCGCTATTCCGAGCCCAACTGCACGAAGCATTTCTTTATCATTCAGTCCATCACCAAACGCTACCGCATCTGCATTCGTTAAACCCAGTTTATTTAACATCGCTTCAATTCCCACTGCTTTGGACAGCCCGAGTGGCAATACATCCATCGCTTGTTCGTGCCAACGAATAAAGGTCAAATCATCATGTAAAGCTGCATACAAATGCTCGTCGCTACTAGTACAGTGTAGAAATATTTGCATAATATTGTGCTGTTGCCAAAACTGTGGATTATAAGCAGGCAAAGTAACCTTTAACGAAGACACCGCTGCTACCATCGCCGGATGATTTTCTTGATTCGTTGCAAACTGCTTAGTCCCTTCAAATACAAGTGGATGCTCATGACGCTCTGCAATTTCTACTAATTTTTCTATCGAAGTTCTATCCATTGCTTGTTGAAAAACAACTTCCCCTTTGTATACAGCATAAGCACCATTCAATGATACATAAGATGCGATTCCTAATTGTTTCATCAATGGCTGAATAAAGTACGGCGCTCGTCCCGTGGCAATAACAGGTTCTACTCCCGTTGCTTTTAACTGTTGAATCGCTTGTACCGTGTCCGCTGGAATTACTTTTTCATCATTAACCAATGTTCCATCAATATCAAAAAACACAATTTTATAACTCATGTTGTTTTCTTCCTCTCTCATCTTCTCTCTTGAACCATAGTATAGGACAAATCTAACATTCATGCGACCATTTTTCGTTAACATTTTGCTCTTGACGAATTGCTCCGTTAACGGTAAGATGGAAACTAATCAATACAAAAAGGGAAGCACCCGTTCGCCTCATCAACCGATGAGCGACGGGTGCTTTTTTGTCGTTTACTACTCATTACTGATTAGTTTACTACTCATTACTGATTAGTTTTCTGCCCCTTGCTGTATGGATACCACTACTATTTGGGAGGTTATATTATGAAATTATTCACTTGGTTTACTGCTACATTATTATCTGTCCTACTGCTATTACCAGCTTCAACGACCTATGCAGCTAGCTACACACTAACTACTACCGCACAAAAAAACTTTGACAAACTAACGAAAGAAAGCGAACCAACGATTACTGATAAACTCACTATTGGTTATAATCAATTGCAAACGAATCGAAAACAAGAGTTAGAGCTAGAGCAACAAACGAAAAAACTAAAAAGTAATAATCAAGCGAAAGAAAAACTAGTTCGATCCGCCATCAGTCAGCTCGACAATGACCACATTCAACGCCTAAACTCCGAAGTAGCTCAAGTCACCAAAAAATATGATCCTATAATTAAAACTTATGAACAACAACGACAGCAGCTAACAATTATTAAACAAATGAAACCAGCGAACAAAGAAGCTGTCAAGGTCGCTAATGTCGCACTAGCACTATCGAAAGCAGCAGCAGATCAAGCGAAGCAAATCATCCGCAATAAGAAAGCAGAGCTAACTAAAGCCAAAGCAGCAGCAACAGCCCGCAAAAAAGAATTGCGGGCGATGCTCACAAGTGGAAGCAATCTGTTAAGCAATATTAAAAACGCCAATAGTACCATTAGTAAACAAAATAAATTATTTACAGATGAAGGTAAATTATTAACAAACGCTTTACGACTACAATCTGCTAAACAGGCTCTCAACAATTTGCAGACGATGAATACGTTAAGCACTTCTATTAATGGAGCAAGAAAGAAAATTGTCCAATATGAACAAGAGTATGAACAACTACTAGATAAAATAAACAATTTAATCGTAAAGACGTAATTTATAACTACTGTTGTTATTGTTTTTTCTGTTTTATATACACATAGATGATTCGAATCAATTCGACTACAATACCTACGACGAAGCCGGCACCGAATAGAAACAGAAAAGCAATAAAGCCAGCCAAGTCTTCCCAACCAGTAGCGTTGCCTTGTGATAGAATACTCATCATGACCAAACCGAGCAACAACCCTAATTTAGATAGGAGCAGTATATAACGCAAACCAAAGTACCCTAATAAACTATAAATAGAAGCTACTATAAAACTAAAAAGCAACATACGAAGTGCAATAACAACATCAAATGTCGCTCCAGCCATAACAAACCGAACTAGATAAATCATAATCGTAATAACTGCAGTCGTAATAGGTAGATATAGTAACCAGTTACGACTGCGGGGTTGTAATAGTATACGCATAGTTGTTCACTCCCTGCTGCTTAGATACCTATATTATATGCGATAACTATCCTTAATTAATATAACGATTTTCGTTTACTATAGGATGATGAGGCATAATAATCTTGTAACGTTCGTAATGCAGTAGCTGCGCATTCAATCAATGTACCTTGCTTATCTACCGTAATATTGCCGCGGGTAATTTTATTTTTATAACTATATTGACCATTACACTCATGTAAAAAAATTAATTGCCGTAACAGCCATTTACGGTCTTGTTCATTATAATGATTCATCAAGTAATGATCGATTGGTTGGTACAAAGTGCCATCATCCTTCATTAGTCATCCTCCCTAATTAGTATTAATATGTTTCTAAAAAAACAAACATACAAAACAAAAAAACCGAACAATAGATAGCTATCGCTCGGTTCTTCCGAAATGTATGCGTTTCCAATTAATATAGCATAGCACTTTAATGCTGGCAAGTACTGGAAACATTTATTTGCGTCTAGAAGCACAGTATGGTATACTGGAATGAATTTCAGAATGGAGGGTTCAGGGTGATCAATTCAATCCGTTTAAGATTTGTGCGCAAGTAATTTAATAGCACTTCTACACTGCTCTGTGCAGTGATAA
Organism: Paenibacillus yanchengensis; assembly: GCF_042684845.1. NCBI lineage: Bacteria > Bacillati > Bacillota > Bacilli > Caryophanales > Paenibacillaceae > Paenibacillus > Paenibacillus yanchengensis. Next base: position 107,218 of record NZ_JBHUMH010000010.1, read on the forward strand.
CGGAATAGGTCTGCCCTTTTATACTCTTACGACTGAACAATACCATTCATTGCAATATAGTTGGCTTTTTTATTGTCTACTATTTTTATTGCAGTATTATTGCTATTGTTTACCATTTGACCCATTTCACGCACTGCACAGGCTTAGTTTGCCTGTGCTTTTTATATTTTACTGCGTATCAATAGTGGCTCAAAACCGAAATCAGTGATTGACCTGTGCTGATGTTGATTGGGTAGCGCGGCATGGAAGACCGTTTTGTACGATTTTTCGTACAGAGAATGGTCATTTCCAGGCAATGATGACTAATTTATACGATAAATCATACAAAATTTCGCTTTTTGACCGCCGCGCCTTGCTTTATGTACGATTTTTCGTACAATCGAATCAATTGGAATCAATTTGAAGGCAACTTGTGTGAAAAATCGTATAAATCGCTTCTTCCTTCCTGTAAATGCCCGAGCCGTGGGAGATTATCTGCACGTTCACACGTCAAGTACTAATGTTGAGGTAGAGCCTAAATAGTAATATATCAACGTTTAGCAAATACTAATGACAACGACAATTACATTAAAAGGGGATAATACGAACAATGCATGAAAAAAAATATAAAGCTATATTAGTTGGAGTTGAAAAACAACACCAGCATGATTTTGAATATGCGATGGAAGAATTACGTAACTTAGCAGAAGCTTGTCATATCGAAGTAGCGGGGGAACTGCACCAAAAAGCAGAACAAGCCCATCGAGCACATTACGTTGGTAGTGGGAAAGTAGAGGAAATAACAGCCTTACTGAATGCTACTGAAGCTGAAGTCGTTATCTGTAACGATGAACTATCTCCATCGCAAATTCGTAACCTTGAAGCTGCTTTAGCATGTACTGTTATTGATCGAACAGTATTAATTCTTGATATTTTTGCTGAACGTGCCCAAACGAGAGAAGCGCAGCTGCAAGTAGAAGTAGCTCGGTTACAATACATGTTACCGAGACTTGTCGGTTTACGTGCTTCGTTAAGTAGACAAGGTGGCGGCGCAGGACTACGCAATAGAGGTGCCGGAGAAACGAAACTGGAACTAGACCGCCGCCGGATTGAAGATCGAATTGCTATGCTACAACAAGATTTAGAAAAATTAGTAGCTGTTCGCCAAGTGCAACGGAAACAACGTCGTAAAAACGAAATGCCAGTTGTCTGTCTAGTTGGTTACACTAATACGGGAAAATCTAGCTTAATGAATGCGTTTATTGAGAAATTTGATGATGCAGCTACCAAACAGGTATTTGTGAAAGATATGTTGTTTGCGACACTGGAAACTTCTGTACGAAGAATTGAATTGCCAGATAAGAAAAACTTTTTATTAACAGATACGGTCGGTTTTGTTAGTCGCCTGCCTCATCATCTAATTAAAGCATTTCGTTCTACATTGGAAGAAGTAACAGAAGCTGACTTACTCGTCCATGTCGTCGATTATTCGCACCAAAATTATGAACAGCTTATTTCTGTTACAGAACAAACATTAAACGAACTAGACGCAGGACAAATACCGGTTATATATGCATTTAATAAATGTGATTTAACGGATAAACCTTACCCTAGAATACAAGACTCAACAGTATATATGTCGGTACATGAACAAGCTGGGTTGGATGAACTACTGCAGCTGATAAGTGAGCAGATTTTTAAAGACTATAAAACGTACGATTTGCTTATTCCTTACGAACAAGGCAAACTAATTGCTTACTTTAATGAGAATGCGAATATTCTCCAAACTAACTATGAAGAAAACGGTACTCGTCTACTAGTGGAATGTCAAACAGCTTACCTAGAACGAGTAAGAGAAAATGTAACTATTTTATAAGCTGACTATCGAAGGGGCTATCTGTATAGCCCCTTTAGTATCATTAGTTTTTCACAAAAACTAATTCACCAAACTTACTAGGCACATGAAAATTGACAACACCAGTCGGCGCCCAAGCGCTATAATGACGTACCCCTTTCATATCATCATCGATTCGATATAGATTCCATCGCCAACGCTGACCAGCAACTACTTCTGCATTCAAATCCGTAAAGGGTAATCGTAATTCATAGCAATACAACTCCGGCTCTACTTCAAACGCTTGTGTTTGTAAGTTCGTTGCATCCCAATTTTTATCAACTGTCATATACGGTAACTCATTAGCACCCCGCTTCGCCGCTTTCGCTCTATCCTTATCTATAATCGTAATCGCAGCGTCAAAGATAACGTTATGAGGGCTTAATTCAAACTCATAATAGTGCTCTCCAGTCGCAGTCGGATCTATAAATACCTCCACAACATCTTGCTCGTATAACGGATCGTCTCTATGCTCATATTTGGACAATATATAATTATCTTGACACCAAAAACGTATGTATAGATGAGTCTCACTCCAGCAGGCTTTTGCTTTTGTAGACAATACCGGCGGCTGTTCCGTCACTACGTCTCGAAGTACCATCTCAGGTAGTTGTTTCCAAACATCCTCCGCAATCGCTTTCAACTCTGCTTCCTTAATATAAGTGCATAAATATTGCATCACATTTCCTCCAAATCAATTGTGTTATCAAAATTTTAATACATTACGCGTTAATTGAGAAGCTCATTTTCCACAAATGAGAAGCATATCCTATATTATGTCGAAGTTACATCCTTAGGTTGCTTAATAATGCAATTGCATGTAGGATATAAAAGCAATAACAAATGACGGAGGTTACTATGCTAACGTTTGCGAAAAAAAATTGGCATCTTCTTGCTGTGCTTACTATTGCGCTGCAGGGACTAATCTATTTGGCAATTGGCCAATCCATTCAAGGAGAACCTTTTTACAATTATTTTTGGATTGATACAAAAATCCCCTTCATTACCTGGTTCGTTATTCCGTATGTTATATGGATGCCCATTTTATACCTTGGATTTATTTATATTGGATTAAAAAACAAGCCTTTATTTTGGAAGACAATTATAACTTACAATGCAGCAGTTATGGTATGTAATGTCATCTTCATTTTGTTTCCGACATATGTGCCACGCCCAGAAATTATTAACAACGACTTACTGTCCTATGCTGTTACTCTTGTTTATAGTAATGATGAACCATTAAATTGCTTACCAAGTGTACATGTATTGACTAGCTATATATTACTCATTACGATGAATCGACATAAACTACTTACATTTAAATGGCGTATCGTCTTTTCAGTTATTCTATGGTCGATCATCTTCTCAACCATTTTCATTAAGCAACATGCATTAATTGATTTAATTGCTGGCATTGCGCTTGGTGAAGTTGTTTATCGTGCCGTTCACTACTATGCTAATCGAGTACAGCAACGAAAACATTTGGACAATGCAAAAGTACTCTCATCATAAAACCTGTCCTAATAAATAATGACAAAAGGAGCTTTTTCTATCCCCATTGGGTTAAGAGAAAGCTCCTTCTTTATAGAAATGAACGATGATTGCTGTTACGCTAACCCTAATCCTTCGGCTATTCGTTGACCTAGTGTTTCATCTGCTTGGCGCCAATGTTCTATTTGTCTTTGTTTAATATCTTCCCGATCCACTGGCTTCATAGCAGCTACAATATTATCGATCAAGCGACTTTTCTCTCCGTCATCCATCAGTCGATATAAGTCGCCTGCTTGCGTGTAATGGTCGTCGTGATCATAAGCTACACTGTTTGCTTCACCGGATACTTCAAACGGCTTCACCTGATGTTGTGGTGCTTCTTTTGGTCCACCGTAACTATTCGGTTCATAATAAACGCTTGCTCCGCCGTTATCATCCGAGCGCATCGCTCCATCACGCTGATAGTTGTTCACTTCTGCCTTCGGACGATTGATAGGAATTGTACTGTGATTAGCACCTACTCTATAACGATGAGCATCAGAATACGCGAATAATCTTCCTTGTAACATTTTGTCTGGTGATGCTTCCACGCCAGGTACGAATGATCCCGGTGAAAATGTCGCTTGCTCTACTTCAGCAAAATAATTAGTTGGATTACTATTAAGTACCATTCTACCTACTTCAATTAGCGGATAATCTTTTTGCGACCACACTTTCGTAACATCAAATGGATCAAAACGATACGTATTTGCATCTTCTTCAGGCATTATTTGCACGCAAAGTTTCCATGCAGGATAATCACCTTTTTCAATGGCATGGAACAAATCTTCCGTATGATAATCCGGATTTTCACCTGCCAGCTTAGCAGCTAGTGCTACATCTAAGTTTTTAACACCTTGTTCTGTTTTAAAATGATATTTCACCCATACCGCTTTTCCTTCTCCATTCACCCATTTGAACGTGTGACTACCAAAACCATGCATATGTCTAAATGTTGCCGGTATTCCTCGATCAGACATAAGTATCGTTACTTGGTGCAAAGATTCTGGAGATAATGACCAGAAATCCCACACAGCGTTCGGGTTTTTCAAATGTGTTTGTGGATGGCGTTTTTGCGTATGAATAAAATCTGGAAACTTAATAGCATCTCTAATAAAAAACACAGGAGTATTGTTGCCAACCAAATCGTAATTTCCTTCATCTGTATAAAACTTAACGGCAAAACCACGTGGGTCCCTTACTGTATCTGCTGAACCTAATTCGCCAGCTACTGTAGAAAACCGAACGAATACAGGTGTTTGTTTTCCAACTGCTGATAAAAAATCAGCTTTCGTGTAGGCTGTTAAATCATTCGTAACTTCAAAATATCCATGTGCTCCTGCACCTTTGGCGTGTACCACTCGCTCAGGCACTCGTTCACGATTAAAGTGCGCTAATTTCTCTAACAAATGTACATCTTGAATGAGTGTTGGTCCTCTTGAGCCTGCTGTCATAGAGTTTTGGTTATCCGCAACGGGTGCTCCAAAACTTGTCGTCAAATGCTTATTATTCGTACTCAAACGAATCACCTCAACATATTGTATTATATTATTTATCATCTCTTCTTAATGATAACAATTATTAATTATATGTCAATTACTATATGATAATGATTATAATTAAATAGTACCTTTTTTTATTTTTCCTACACCACACATTGTCGTTACTCCAAGACGATAATTTCACGCACCAAATTCCCTTTTCTAACAGTACAACGATCAATTATGGAAAACCCAACATCTTCTAGCAGAGTATCTAATGGTTCTACAGTGATAATTACTAATCGGCTAGCAATATAGCGTGCATGCTCTAACATCGATTGCTTGTCAGACTCACTCAGTGTGGAACAAATATTATAAGGCATATCCAATATGGCAATATCATATTTTTGCTGAATAAGCTGCATATCTCCAACCGTCACAGTCGTTTCATAGCCAAAATAAGCAATGTTTTCTCTTGCTCCTTGCACGATATGATGGTTATGATCATTACCAGCAATTGCAATATTCATCGATGCTGCCTCCAGTAGTACCGTGCCTATGCCACAACATAAATCAATTATTGTAAAATTGTTAATCTTAGGTATAGCGATATTAACAATCGAACGAGCCATCCGATGAGTTAATGCCGTTGAATACTGGCGTGGCTTGTAACGATGACGAAGCCACCTGCCGCTGTTGGTCACTTGTTCCCCAAAGTGCCAACGACCAGCAGCAAATACAACACCAAATATAACCTCTGGTTGTTGCAAATCCACCTCACCAACTATTACCTCACCGATCTGCCGTGCCAACTGCTGTCTGTGCGCAGGTGTACTGACAGCAACACGCGCTAACTGCTCTTTGGCATCACTTTGCTCATCCCTCCACTCCCACTCATCTACCTGCTGTTCCATAACATGTTCTTTCCACACTTCTACTTTAAATCGTTCATTACAATGGTTGTGCTGTTCATTTAGCGGTAGCGCTGATAGCTGCTCGATCAATTGTTCTGTACTTAGCGCAGCACGCCATGCGGCAATTCGTTGTTTCAAAAAAGGGCTTCGGGTGACATCCACATCTCGGCTACTAATGACTACATTCAATCCAGCGACGATTGTTGTCGATACTGCTAATAGCTGCCGCACTTCTAACTCGCATAGCGCTCGTTCATCTTCATGGCACATCACACTGTACACATAATATATGACGCTACTATCGATTCTATTTTTATTAATTTTTATCAAAACCTTCCCTATATTAAAAAAACCTTTAAGACTATCTCTATATTACGGTATAGAGATCAAATCTTAAAGGCGTTATATCCTATCGACAAACATTTATTAAACAACTTATGAAACAATAAGAGCTATAACTACACGTTAAGCTACTAACTATTTACAAACTCATCTTGAATATTTAACTTTTCTATAACGATTTGTCTATACTTTTTTGCGGGACGCAATCCGGTAATTAAGTTTGAAAGTCTACTTTCAGGTATTCCTTCTTGTTCACAAAATTGTTTACGAGTAAGTTGTTGCTCAGCTAGTCTGACCATGATTTTCCATCCAAGTGGTGTAATCTGTTTTTGTGACAATAAGCTGCCCTCCTTAAACAAATAGTGATTTCATTAATAAAGATTAGTGGTATACTGAAAATGGCTAGCCAATAACCAACTATATATTAACCATACTAGTAATAATTAGTATTGTCAATACATTCACTAGTTAATATTAGCAAAATAAAACACGAGATAAGAACTTTACTAAGACAATTAGAGGTGTATACATGGAGCAACCTAATAAAAAACATGGCATTGATCCACAGATCATTACTAGTATTGGTCAACGAGTACGAGATATCCGATTAAAGCATGGACATAGTATGGAGTCATTTGCAAAGATGATTCAATCTACTTCGGCAACCATTAATAACATTGAACATGGCTATAGCATTCCAAGTGGTGCCATCTTGATGAAAATAGCGAATGCATATAAAGTGTCCATCGATTGGATTCTATTAGGAGAGTTAATAAGCGAGCAAGATCAACTACATGAAAGTTATGGAGCTAATCTTTTTTTTCGAGGTAAATGGCAATTTTATAGCCAATTGAATCAAGCCTATATGACAGATGAAGAAATACATATTCACGATTCGGTGTTTTCACTGTTAGAAAGTATACAAAACTTAAGCGGTGATGATATTTTGTTACTACAATCTGTAGCCGACCGTTTAAGTAAGCAATAAATCTTACATGCTGTGCAACAAATGGCGGGACCATTACAAAAGGCAAAAAGCTACCTACGATGTAGCGGTCGGAGCAACTTTCCGGCTTCTACAAAGCAAGTAGCTTATTCTGTACTAATTATTAATTCACATATCGCTCTTCACCAGCTACACTTACTACGCCATATACTAATGGCATCGCCACTGGCTGTTCTTCGCATATCGTGTACGCCTGTTGCACCATCAGCGCAGCTTCGGCAAATTTATCTGTTCTATTACTATATAACGTTGCAAGCACATCACCTGCTTCAACGTAGCTTCCTACTTTACACTGTAGCACAACACCAGCACCATAATCGATCTGATCATCTTTCGTTGCTCGTCCCGCTCCCATAATCATCGCTGCCAAACCAATTTGTTCTGCTTCAATCGCATTAACATATCCTTCTGTTTCTGCTAATACGGTCATTTGTTCATTGGCTTGCGGTAGCTTTTGCGGATCATCAACAACAGAAGCATCGCCTTGCTGTGAACTAATTAATTCGCGCATTTTGGCAAGAGCTGTTCCATCCTGTAAAGACTGTAGTAACAATCGTTCTCCTTCTTGCGGACTGTCTACTATTTCTGCCAAATAAAGCATTTGCCCACCCAAAGTTAAACATAGCATTTGCAAATCGGATGGTCCTTTACCTGCTAATGTAGCAATCGCTTCCTGTACTTCAACTGTATTTCCAATAGCGTTGCCGAGTGGCTGATCCATACTAGTAATAATAGCGACAGTCTTCCGACCAACCTGCTCACCGATATTAACCAGCTTATGTGCGAGCAAAAAAGCATCGTCTACTGTCTTCATAAATGCGCCACTGCCAACTTTGACATCTAACACTATGGCATCTGCACCAGCTGCAATTTTTTTACTCATAATGCTGGCTGCAATAAGCGGAATACTTTCTACCGTCGCTGTCACATCACGTAAAGCATAGAGCTGTTTGTCAGCAGGTACAAGATTGCCTGTCTGCCCTACAACAGCTACTCCTACACGGTTAACAGCGTCAACAAACTGCTGCTGCTCCATCTCGATATGAAATCCCGGTATAGCCTCTAGCTTATCCAGTGTACCGCCCGTGTGCCCAAGTCCGCGACCTGACATTTTTGCCATTGGCGCACCAACGGATGCTACTAAAGGAGCTAATACTAGAGTCGTTGTATCACCTACGCCACCCGTACTATGCTTATCTACTTTAATGCCGTGAATAGCGCTCAAATCAAATTGATCACCTGATTGCACCATCGCCATCGTCAATGCAGAAGTTTCTTCATCATCCAGCCCTTGGAAAAATACAGCCATATTAAACGCAGCCGCTTGATAATCTGGTATGGAACCGTCCATATAGCCTACAATAAAGAATTCTATTTCTGCTGTCGTTAACTTTTTGCCATCACGTTTTTTCGCAATAATATCATAAGCTCGCATGAACACGCCCCCTACTCCAACTTATATTGCCTATCTATCATTTTATTTCAACTCCGTTAAAAAAGATTGCCCATTTCCCGTACTCTCCACAGAAAAGTTATCTGCCAATGTAGTAGCTATATCAGCAAATGTTAATCTAATGCCTAACGATTGCTGCTCCACTAGCTGCGGCTGATATACTAATAAAGGAACATACTCTCTCGTGTGATCTGTACCAGCAAAAGTAGGATCATTCCCATGATCGGCTGTAATAATAAGAAGATCATCTTCTTTGATCTGCGCCATAATAGCAGGTAACCATTCGTCAAATTGCTGCAATGCTTCCGCATACCCTTGCGGATTGCGTCGATGTCCATACAATGAATCAAAGTCAACCAAATTAGTAAATAACAACCCCGAAAAAGATTGCTTCAATGCCGAGATCGTTTGTTGTATCCCATCTAAATTATGACGAGTTGGACTAGCGTGAGTAATTCCTTCCCCATCAAATATATCGTTAATTTTACCTATCGCTCGGACATCGTAGCCCGCTGCTTTTAAATGATCCAGCACTGTTGGCGCTGGTGGTTTCAAGGCATAGTCATGTCGATTGCTCGTACGTTCGAACCGCCCTGGTTGACCGACATAAGGTCTAGCAATGACGCGACCGACACGATACGGTTCAACAATCGTCAGATCACGGGCAATTTGGCACGCTTGATATAGCTCTTCCAGCGGAATGACATCTTCGTGAGCAGCGATTTGAAATACGCTATCTGCCGATGTATATACAATCCAATCGCCTGTTTCCATCTGTTGTTTACCATATTCCACTAATACTTCTGTTCCGGAAGCAGGTTTGTTACATAACACTTTTCTACCTGTCTTTTGTTCAAACTGTGTAATTAATTCCTCTGGAAAACCGTTAGGAAATACTTGAAATGGCTCCATTAAGTGAAGCCCCATCATTTCCCAATGACCGGTCATCGTATCTTTCCCCACCGAAACTTCCTGCATCTTGCCAAAATGCGCTTGTGGCTGATCGACTGGCGAGATGTGATCCAACGGCGCAATATTACCTAAACCTAAACGCTCCAAGTTGGGCAGCCGCATGTCTGGCACTGTTTTTGCAATATTACCTAGCGTATGTGCGCCTTCATCACCAAACTGTGCCGCATCCGGTTGAGCGCCGATACCTACACTATCTAATACAATGAGACATACTCGATTATACTTCATAACGCCATTCTCCTTCTTTTGCCCAATTGGTGTAACCGCAAAAATATTACGTTTATTATATCATAACCACGTAACAAAAAAACTGCCTACGCTTGTCGTCGAGTTCCCACTAGCACAACAAAAGTAGACAGTACTATTCGATTAAATCTTCACTGGTTCCCGCTGCTCTGCAGCTTGATTGAAAGCTAAAGTAGCGGCTAACGTATCTGCGGCATCACCGTAACTTCCCAATACTAAGCGTTGATTATTCGCACGAACGGCTGCAACAAACGCTTTACTTTGCTCCGCATAATAATCGGTCTGATATGTTTCCTCCAGCTGTTGATGAGCATCACGGATAATTAACGTGCCACCATCTATTTTCAAATAGTAATCTGGACCATATACTTCAATATCACTACGTCCATGATAGTTCGATACACAAGAATTAATAAACGAGCCTATTGCTCCAGATTGCATCGTAAACGATACTACACCAACATCCGGTATCGTCGCTTCCGAATCTATTTGACGAATGCTCCGCTGAGCATAAACCGCCTTCGCTTCCGCAAAGTCCCCTATAATATAACGAATAATGTCCACTTGATGAGTAGACTGCTCGACTAATTGTCCACCCGACATATGCATTTGAGCAAACCACTTTGCCGGTGGCAAACTACCGATGCGGTAACCTACTACCATATTGACTTGTTTATCCGCCAAATATTGCTTTGCTTTCTGTACATTTTGCTGATAGCGCAAACAATAGCCTGAACTATTAATAATACCCGCTTGGTCAATAGCTGCCCGCACTTGATTAACCGTTTCCATTTGTAGACCAACTGGTTTTTCAGATAATAAATGTAATCCTCTTGCTGCTGCTTGAATTTCAATCGTCCCTCTAGTAGACGGCGGTGTACATATGTATAATGCATCGATAAGTCCAGAATCAAGCAATTGCAATTCATCATTAAACGATTGTGCCCCATACTGGCTAGCAACTTCTTCTGCCGATGATTTATTTAAATCATAGACAGCTGTTATTTTTACAGCATCTATTTTCGTTAATATATCCATATGGTGTCTTGCCATCCCACCAGTACCGATAAAACCAACTCTTACCTGCTCCACCATTACTTCCCCCTTTTTTATTGCTACTTCTACATTTTCTAAACATACTACTTCGTAAGCGCTTTTTCAAGCCGAAATAAAATATGACCCACAAGAGATAACTTTTTCAAGCTTCACTCTATGGGTCTTACTATTTTATCCAACATGAATGTTATTGGTTAGCATCTTGCTTAAATCTTCTTCATAAAATAATTTATGAAATGCTTCAACAACTTGCGGATCAAAATGCTTGCCTTTTTGTTGTAGCACTTCTTCAATCGTTTCTTCTGGTGTCCAAGCCCGTTTATATGGTCGTTCGTGTGTTAACGCGTCATAGAAGTCTGCCAAAGCAACAATACGTGCAGGCAATGGTATCTCCTCGCCTTTTAAGCCATATGGATATCCCGTGCCATCCCATTTTTCGTGATGATACTTTGCAATAATACCTGCCATATGCAGAATGCTGAAGGAAGTTCCTTCTAAAATCCGATAACCGATCGTAGTATGGGTTTTCATAATTTCAAATTCTTCTTTGTTAAAGCTACCTGGTTTAAGTAAAATAGCATCCGGTATACCAATTTTTCCGATGTCATGCAGTGGTGCTGCAACTGCAATCATTTCTACGATTGACTCCTTCAGCCCAAGCCGCTCAGCAATTTTTCCAGAAAGCCAGCCGACGCGCTGTGTGTGCTCACCTGTACGGTCATCTCGAAACTCTGCCGCTCTACCAAGTAAACTTAAAATTTCTATTTTTGCTAATTGTAGTTCTTCTGTACGCTGCTGCACTCTCTCTTCCACATGATTACTATTTTGTTGCAGCATAACTTGTAAACGTCTTACTTGCAATAAACTACTCATACGCAATTTTACTTCAATAGAATCATAAGGTCGATAAATAAAATCGTGCATCCCTGTTTCTAGCAAAGTTTGTTTGGTAGAAGGTGTAATAGAATCGACTAAACATAGCACAGGCAAATAAGGCTCTTTCTCTGTATACTCGTTAACTTCATTCAACAGATCAATACCATCTTTATGGAGCATATGAAAGCCGATCAATATAATATCCGGCTGAGTAGCTGTAATTAAATGTTTAGTTTTGATCGGATCTATTGTAAAGTAAATATGTTTAAAGCCTAATTGTTGCAGTATTTTTTCCAGTAACTTATTTTGACACTCCTGGTCATCTATGATCAAAACTTTTGATTTATTCCACTGTTCCATACAAAATCGTCACCTTCTTCACTAGTCTATTCAGCTTAGCTCGTCTCAGCTATACTACTTATCTGTTTGCTTCACACCTACACTTTTTACAAACATCTCGTCTATGTTACGATTTTTTCCTGCTTTTCCAAATACTTATGATGTTTAACAAACAGAAATGCCAACCTCTTACTATCATTTCATCCAAACTACCCTCACTTGACGCATATACCCCTTCTAACTTACATAATTATCATATGAAACAAGCTCTTCATTCGTTCTAAACGATTGCTGAATAATACATTCGTACCACTCGCGTACATATGTAACCGTCTAACAAAATTTAACTGCCGCCCTTTTTTTCAAATTACTGCAAATTAGACTTCCTAATCGGTATTTCGGATTATTCGTTCTTATTTTTTGTAGTCTTTTAGACCTATATTACCATTGTATTCATTTTTTATTATAGTTTCATAATTTCGTAAGCATCATTTCTACACTTTTTGTTGCCATTACAGCTTAATTTTGTTTTTAACAAATCAAAAAAGTAGAGTATGATATACTACAGATATTTAGAAAGGAGCGATCCTATGAATATAAATGATAAGGTCAGTGTAGAAACTATTATTGCGCAACTGGTAGAACGCCAATATCATGTGCCACTAACTCCTTCCACCATTTGGAGTAATACATTACAACAGCAGATCGAACAGCTTCACTCCTATCGTCATGACACTGCTGGCTTAACACTTATCGCCGCTTTGCATCTCTTGAACGATGATTTGGATCTATCTCATTCTTACGCACAACAAATTGAACATGACCGAACAGGCGCCTATTGGCACGGAATTATGCATCGGATGGAGGGCGACTATCCTAATGCAAAATATTGGTTTAGACAAGCAATGCCACATCCAATTTCAGATAAAGTGGCACGATTAGTGGCACAATCATTACTACATACAGATTTTGCGGAATGGACATTTATAGAGGATAATTCGCAGGTCAAACAAATTCTTTTGCAATTCAAAGCGGGGCATTTTTCTAGTGCATTGCTAACGGATCTCGTACAACAAAGCAGCAATGCTATTGCTAGCGTACCGAAGTGGACATTACTGCTACAGCAAATTCAAGCGATTGAACTAGAGCAGCTATTTCTTCACACGAAGTTAGCTGTACATGTTTAAGTCCATTCGAAAAAAGCCAGCTCATTATTTAAATGCCCTTTACAAAGAGGACACTTAAAATGATGACTGGCTCGCTTTTCAATCAAGCAAACTATATTACTATTTTTGTTGTTCGAATGCCCAACTACCCATTCCTTCCACAGCATTGACTACGTTCGTTACACCTTGCTCCACTAAATAGTTACAAGCACGACTACTTCTACCACCTGCTTGACATATAACAATGTAGTCCATCGATGGATCAAGTTGATCTACTCGATCTGCTAATTCACTTAACGGAAAAAATTGAGCACCTGGAATATGACCAGCAGCATATTCATCTTCTTCTCGTACGTCTAAAATGTGTAATTTTTGCCCTGATTGGATTTTTTGTTGTAATTGCTCATTGCTAATCGTTTGTATTTCGGTTGCCGTCCCTATTTGCGCAGCCTTTGTCGTTGCAGACGATGAAACAGTGCTTTGCTCAACCGATGATGTTGATGGCGATGCAACTGAACCTTTGCGAATATAATGTTCCCACACACCATTACTTTCTTCCACAGCTATATATTGGTGTCCTGTTCCTTGTGCCCAGCGTGGCAAATCTGCCAGAGAACCTCTATCCGTTGCTCGAATGGCTAAGACCATCCCATCTTGTAGTTCGTTCATCGCTTTTTTTGTTTGGACTAACGGCATTGGACATGCCATTCCTTCACAGTTTATTATTTTATTTGCTTGAATTTCACTCACATTATCTACTCCTCATCATTTATAATATTGGCAAATGGGTTAAAATAGCGTATAATAAAATCATGAATACCCCCCTGGGTATAAATATAACGAAAAAATGACACCGCGTCAACTTTACACTATAGGAGGACTTAAGATGAGTAAAAAAATATTAATTGTTGGTGGCGTAGCGGGCGGAGCATCTGCTGCTGCAAGACTACGTCGACTAGACGAACAAGCAGAGATCGTATTATTTGAACGTGATGAACATATTTCTTTTGCTAACTGCGGCTTGCCATACTATATCGGTGATACAATTACAGATCGCTCCAAACTTCTGGTGCAAACACCACAAGCGATGAAACAGCGGTTTAACATTGATGTACGTATTTTCAGTGAAGTAGTAGCTATCCATAGTGATACAAAGTCCATTACAGTGCGCAGCAAAGATCGAGGAGATTACGAAGAATCTTATGACTATCTAGTACTGTCTCCTGGAGCGAAACCTTTAATGCCACCTATTGAAGGGATTCACCATCCTAAAATTACTTCTCTACGCAACATTGCGGATACAGATCGGATGAAAGCTTTAGTAAATGAACAAACGATTCAGCATGCTGTAGTTGTTGGCGGAGGGTTCATCGGTATTGAGATGGCAGAAAATCTGCGAGAACTAAATATCGATGTTACTGTAGTAGAAGCAGCACCACACATTTTGGCACCATATGATACAGACATGATCGCTTATGCTGAACAAGAATTAATGAATCATGGCATTCAATTAGAGCTTGGTAACGCAGTAGCTTCTTTCGAACATCTTAAACAAGAAGATAATAACAATGAGCAAATTAATGTACATTTAAAAAATGGTACAGCCATTACAACTGATCTCGTTATTCTTGCCATCGGCGTACAACCAGATACCGCATTTCTAAAAGAATCTAATATCGCATTAGGAACTAGAGGGCATATTTTAGTAAATGATGCTATGGAAACAAATATCGCTAATATATATGCCGTCGGTGATGCGATTGAAGTTACTCATTTTGTAAGTAATACAGCAACTGCCATACCGTTGGCGGGACCTGCTAACAAACAAGGTCGCATCGTCGCTGACAATATTGCTGGTTTATCTTCGACCTACAAAGGAACACAAGGATCTTCTATAATAAAATTATTCGATCTGACAGGAGCAGCAACTGGTTTGAACGAAAGAGCATTGCAACAGCTAGCTATTCCTTATCACGTTATTCATTTACATCCAGCATCACACGCAACATATTATCCAGATGCTTCTCCAATCGCCCTTAAAGTTATCTTTGATGAGCAAGGAAAACTATTAGGAGCACAAGCATTTGGCAAAGATGGCGTAGATAAACGGATCGATGTTATCGCTACTGCTATTCGCTTCGGAGCATCCGTTACTGATCTAACGGAACTAGAGCTTTGCTACGCTCCGCCATATTCATCAGCCAAAGACCCCGTAAATATGGCCGGATATATTGGTCATAACATTTTGGCAGATCGGTTACGTGTATTTGTAGCAAATGAACTTGCTGAGCGTCCAATTGATGAAACTGTACTAGTAGATGTTCGGACAAAAGAGGAACATGACAGAGGGCATATTGCAGGGTCTATTTCGATACCTGTTGATGAATTACGTGATCGACTAGACGAGCTAGATAAAAACAAAGAAATTTGGGTATATTGCCAAGTCGGTTTACGTGGATACACAGCATCTCGTATTTTAAGCCAACATGGATTCAACGTCCGTAATTTAACTGGCGGCTACAAAAGCTATACGATGAGCAGCTTATAATATTAAAAAAAGTAACAGTCTAAAAAAGACTGTTACTTTTCTTCATCTTGCAGCATTTCATTAAGCACCCGATAAATTTTCCGTTGTACGGCTTCGTTTTGTTTTAATATTAGCGTTAAACTAGCCCACACCCACGTCTTTTGATACAAATACTCCCCATTAATGTTTTCCAATAGTGCATAGGTATCGATTTCGAGCGCATCTGCAATTTTAATAATTGTTTCAATTCTAAAATTTTTCTCGCCACGTTCCAATTGACCAATATATGAGCCTGTAGAACCAATTGCTTCTGCTAATTGTTCCTGCGTCCAACCTTTAGTTAGCCGATATAGCCTGATATTTGCGCCGATAAGCGGTATTAGTTTTTCCATCTCCACACCTCTAAACTAAGTGTAGAATATAGGGAATTTATTTGGAGTCGTTATAACGACAAAAATAATGTTATAGTTGTCGTTTTCGTTATTTTTGGGTATAATTTTCCTAGACCTCCTAAATTGTATGTACAGACAGTCGATAGCGCTATTATTAGTCACCGATCATTGTATGAAATAAATATATGTGTAATTTTAAATATGACTAAAACTAGACACTAAGGAGAGCTTAGACTTGAAAGAAAGAATCGAGATCATGCGGACAGAATTAAATTCATTGTCCAACCGATATTGTATACATGAACTAGAAATGCAACGTAAATCACAACAACTAGATCAGCTGATCAATCAATACTACAAGCTTCATTACAAAAAAAAGCAGCAGACTGTTAAAGTATAACGGTCAGCTGCTCATTTAATATAAACACTGCCAAATGGTAGCACTTCACGAAGAATTCGTTTAATCCAACCGTCTTCTGTCAATTTCGTTTCAAGTTGTCGATCTCTAGATCCTGTTTGAATAAGCACTGGTCCACTTCCAAGAATTTCCCATTGTACATTCATACTTTGACTCGCTAACGAATTACCATAGACCGATAAACGAATAGCAGCATTATCAGGATAAGCTACTAGAGCACTAGCATCAATATATAATGGAATTTCCGGATCTAGTTGCATCGAAACAATATCGCCGACAGAAATAATGCCCAACTTACCAGGACCAGAAAATTTAATCCGAACCAATTCTCGTGTAATCCAAGCAGTTTTTAGCTTCAAAATTTTACTACGAAACTGCATGCCATCCGTAAAAAAAACAACATGACGAAAATCAAACAACAAATTACTATGTTCCGGAACTTCAATAGCTTCTAGTGAAAAACCAGCCGGCAAGCCAAGAACAAATGAACATGGAGCAGTCAGCAACGTACGTATCCACTTCTTTTTGCGATAAAGACCACCAATATCCATCCATTTATCTTCTCGACCATTTGGGGAGCCTTGATAAGCGATAATCGATTTAGAATGAAGTACATGTAATTTCTCTTCCTCTTCCAAACTTACATACACATGCCCTATTGGAGGCGGCGCTACAATTTTCATCGTAGTTTTTTCCTCCTATTCTGCACACGTCCTTGTTTTATCCATACAGTAAGACGCCATACTCGAATAGCTAATGCATATAGTACAAAAACTCCTATAATGGAACTAAATATAATGACCAAATTTTGATATAACTTTTTTCGATCCTGCTCAATCTTCTCCATCTTAAGCATCAAATTTTCATTTTCAGCTGCCAATAATTCCGTCTGCGCACGATAATACTCATTACTCTCTTTCATTTCATTTAATCGACCTTCTTGCTTAGTTAGCTCTTCCTCAAGTTTTTGACGTGAAGCATCATATTCCTCTGTTATTTCCTTAATCTTTTCAGGTGCTTGATAAATATCTTTGACACGATCAAAAAAACCTGCCTGAACTGGAGGGAGCGAGGCTACTGTAGAGAGAAATAAACTAAATATAATAACAATAATTGATTTCAACCATAGTCTCACGAACATCACCATCCAAAGGCCAAAATAATCAGTAACAACTTCAGCTCTATTTTACCACAAATATGTCACTTCATGTCGTTTTTCCTTTAATGATATTCCACTCCTTCTCCGCTAAATGTAATATATTTCCCGCCTCTTTTTTTCCTTCTGTTAATTTATGGTTCGAGACAACTCCGTGTCTTGTTTTCCTTCATTATTACCGTATCCACTTCGCTCAGCACCATTTATTCCCAAAAATAACTTATACAAAAAACTACTTTAAATAGCACCACACCATTGACAAGAGATCATATGTTCGGTATAATTAGTTATATAAGAACATTTGTTCCTGTAATTAATTTCGTTTATTTTAGCATATTTGCACCTCTACACATCCTTACGCACATTTACGTAACTAAATTAGATACAGATCCATTAACTTACCGGAACATGTAGCCAACTACAAGCTATCTTTAACTCTTTTTTGAATAAACGAAGACAAGGAGGAGATAACGATGAATCAAAAAAACGAAGACTTAATTTTATCCATTTTATTTCGAGTTCCATATATTCGTGATCGCTTTCATTTGTATGAATATCCACTTAAAGAAGAACTACTTGCACAGTGGAGGCATTTTTCACAACAATTTCCTGACGACAATGCATGCTACACTTACTTATACTACCAAAAATGGCCCGATGGTTTTCGTTGCCCGAAATGTAACTATGCTAATTATACCGAAATATTGACAAGAAGAATGCCCATATATCAATGTCACTGTTGTAATCATCAAACAACTTTAACAGCAAATACAATAATGGAACAAACTCGCTTATCCCTCCGAAAATGGTTAATGGCTTTCTTTTTCCTGTCCTTAGATCAAATTGGAGTCAATGCGTATCAACTTCATTTGCTACTACAAGTGAACTACAAAACAGCGTGGGCACTACACCGGAAAATTCGACAAGCTATTAGCTGTGCAATTTCTTTTAATTTGTTAGGCAAGCCCGACGATCATAATTTGAAAAGAAATTCCCTTGAAGAAGTTCAGAATACGGAGTCCTACCAATCGGTAACGCCACTGCATACATGTGGGATTATGTTTGAGCGTGCACCACAGCATATGCCCGTTATGATCGGGTTTGAGATGAATAGACCAAATTTCCAATCATATAAATCAACTCACTCTGATTCCAACACTCCTACATATGTGTTTACTCGTAATCATATTTCTGTTCTTGATAATGCTAATGACAATCGCAAACCTATTCTTGACCACACTTATAATCTTAATCATCGACCTATCCATACTCGAACATACAATCCGACAGCTAGTTTCGCTCATGCTAATACCTATAATACTAGTACTTATACTCAAACTTTGTCGATCATTTCTAACTTAACTTCCTCAACAGATCCAATAGTCACTGGTATCAAATTAAAACTTATTCCACCTGCACACATGGTTGGCGGTGCTAATGTGTCTTCGCCTTATGTGCAAGCATTCAAACAAATGCATTTTGAAAATTACTTTCCAAAAGATAACATTATACATGCGCCTCGAATGAAGTATCGCCAAAAACGAGCAGTACAAAAAGCATTTGACTATATGATGCGCCGCTTTAATCAAACGTACGGTACAATCAAAAACAAATATCTTCAATTTTATTTTGATGAGATGAGTTTTTACTATAATGCTACTATTCACAAAGCATCTATATTCCATCAGTTATCAAAACTCAGCATGATCTATAAAACACGAACTACACAACATAGCCATTTCAGTAAACTAATTAAATAAAACCTTTCCCCCAGATTCCCAGATTACTTACTAAATATACTTACTAAATATCATCTACTAAGCCATTGAAATATTTAGTGATGGAGCTATTAAGCTACTGAGATTTTACACGATCAAGTTACTAGTCTATTGAACATTAAACGAATAAACTACTAAGCTGCTGAGATTTTACACGATCAAGTTACTAGTCTATTGAACATTAAACGAATAAGCTACTAAGCTGCTGAGATATTAAACGATTGGCTACTCATCTACTCATCTACTCATCTACTAAACTACTGAGCGAATGGGATACGCTAATAAAGGAAGAAATAAGATAGTTATGCTTTCAGCCATACAAAAAAAGGGATAAGCACTAGGATTAATGATTAATACCTAGTTGCGCATCCCTTGTGAACAATTTTCAACTATATAACAACTGCTGTGCCACTTACAGCAACCATTAACATACCATCACGGATAACTTCATAGTCGATATCAATACCTACTATTGCATTGCCACCCATTATGGATGCTTGCTCTTTCATTTCTGAAAAAGCAGCATCTCTAGCTTCTTTAAGTTTGCTTTCGTAAGCACCAGATCTGCCACCAACGAAATCAGTTATAGATGCCATAAAGTCACGCATCACATTAGCTCCCATAATTACTTCACCAGTAGCTATGCCCATGTATTGTTTAATTGGATATCCTTCAATTGTTGCAGTTGTTGTTATTAACATCATTACACGCCTCCATTAAATAGTATATTTTATCAATTACTCCTGAAATACTATGATTTAGTACGCAAGTGAGAGGATAAAGGTTTCTAGTGATTCGATAATTTTCTGTAATTGCTAATAATTTCTTTTAGTTTCATTTAGCTTCTTTTAATTTTTTATGATTTCATTTAGTTTCTATTATAATGCTGCTATTACCTTTTCTATTATTGTATTGTTGGCATTACAAAAATGGGGGTAGCTACTTCTAATTCGGTCCATAACAATTGATTGGAATATCCTTCTACTACATATCTCGATTGGTCTAATGTAACTTTGTCTATTTCCACTATTTCAGTGTAAAAGGATAGGTCAGGTTGATCATCGTGAGGTAATCGAATAAGGTATCTCTCTTCTATATAACTACGCAGCATAAAACTTATGTTATTGTTCACTAATTGAATGGTTCCTATATCAGCATAGTTTTGGTTAAATATGTCGGTGACTCCTCCGGTTGTCAATGAAATGGCTAGTATACGATAGCCTTGGACGATATAAACAATATTCGTCTCTTCATCCCAAACCATTGTTCCTTCACCTTCGACATTGGTATCATATATACCGTCAGGATTGGATCTAGGGTAATAAATAGTATCAATATAAATACCATTTCGTTCAAAACGATGTAGCTGCTGATCCAACATGACCATTACTTGTTCACCAGCAAGCCAAATATGTGCTTGGGCTAAGTTATTATGCAGATGACCAATATAAATTTCCCTGTGTTGTTGTGTATTTGTATTGAATTGATGTAAGTAGCCTTGGATATAGTACCATATTCTACCCTGTTCTTTATCTTCCCACCATTCGCCATGTTTGAACCCGTGCAGCTCACCATTTAATTTTGCAGTAGTATATGATTGTTGCTGCGAACTTTGTACGTTTAAGTTCCAGTCAACTATAGTTTCTGTTGTTAACCCCGTAATCTTTAATTGATCTTTATACTTTGTAAGTTTACTTGGTTTATTCGTTTCGAGTGTAGCTAACACTTTCCATTGCTCATTTAACTGTATGACTCGATTCCCTTCTGTATCAGCAATGTACCAGTGTTCCTTATGTTTCAAATAATCTTTGGCTCCATATCCACCGACTGCCTCACCTATAGTGGATAGTATAGTGATGGGTAAACGGGTCACTTCCTCTAGTGTATCGTTATTGTACTGATATAGCTGCTGTTCATACAGTACATACCATTCTTTATCCAATCTTCTTATCGCTTTGGAAAAGCTATAATCGGATGGTCGAAAAGTCTCATTGATGGCGGATAGTATTGCTTCGGGAATTTCATCGTTAGCATTTTCATCACTGAAATCATGAGTAAGTGGACTATCGGCAATCGGATGTTGACTCCATTCCTGTGGCATTCCTTCCATTGACACTTTTTTTATCTGCGGTTCGGCTATTTTGGTAGCCAATAAAGGTCGAATTGATGTTTCAGAACTATTTGCCAGATCTAACAAATTAGCATACATTTCTGCTCCGTCATTTTGAGCAACTTCTAAGTTAGGATGAAATATGGCTAGACTCCCTTGTTGTCCTACATATCGAACACCATCCATAGCTATCCGTTTATAAGTCGGCGATAGACTATCCAACTGAAGTCCTGCTTCATAGTTTAAGACGTGTATATATTGTTCATTCATTTGAATAAAATTAAAAGTAGGCAACATAAACCATTCGCCCTTCATTAATCGTGGCTCATAAGGGAAGTATAATTCATCTCCAAAAATAATATGAAGTTGTTCTCCCGTCGTTCGTTTAAAATGTCCTAATAAAGTAACCGATTGATCATAACGAGATATGCTGGAGGCATTGGCTAATTGAAACTGTTCATACTTACGAATGATATTATTTTGTTGTAAAAAAGTACTTTGACCATCTTCATATACTAACACCTGCTGATTATCAGTAAGTGTATACCGAGTAGTCGCTGCCAAAAGACGAACATCCTTTGTTTGAGCTGCTGACTCAACCATCCATTCTTCCAACAAGTGCGAATCTGCATATAGCCACTCTGCTACTTGAGGATCATGAATAATGGTTCGCAAATACTTTTTATGATCAAACTTCATTTGAAAAAGAAGGGAATCGGTACCTTCTAGAAAGGTAGCATTCCATATTTGCTCTGGATAATAGTTGCGAATATTTTCACTAACCAGCTCAGGCTCTATATCTAATTTAATTGTTATCCAAATGCCTTGATCCAATTGTTCATCTTCCTTCACAATCTCTTCTGAAGCTTTGCCCCCAATAACTAAATATTCCCCATTGACCCAAGCTTGTGCCGCAGTGTCCTTTTCCCATGCAAATAATGTCACTGGTGATGATAAAATAGTTTGCCCCGCATCTATGGTGACATAATACAACTCATTATTAGCTACATAAATCGCCATTTCATTATTTTGAAATAACAAAACTGCCTGTTGCGTATGCGTTAAAAATGTTTGGTTTTCTCGTTCCCATATGCGCCAAGATTGCTCATTCATCATCTGTTGTAGATCGATTGACGTTTCTTCTAATAACTGATTATTTTTCTCTGAAAGTTGCTTAGATACGTTGGAACGATAACTGTGTAGTGTATACAAACTGAACCACCCTACACACATTACAACGACGAAAATTAACGTCCACAACAAATACACTTTATTTTTGCGCTTCACTTGACCACCCCCTATAAAACATTTCCTTCCCCTTTGCTGTAACATGTTACATTATTATAAATGACATCGTTATCTATTATAACGCTATTTCAAAGTAAAAAGTTTCTATAGTTGTTAATCTGTTGTTAATCTGATGTTAAAAAAAATCTCAAGCAGGTTCATTTTGGAAAATGACCATGACTTGAGATCGATATTTATTTTTGTTCCTGTGATTGAAATATTTGTACGGGACCGTATAATCCTCCCGCTGCAAATTGCTGTTCCCAATTACTATCTATTGCATCCGGATTAGCCCAGTAGGACACTTTCCGGTCAAGGTTTCCACCAACATTGTAAGATGGTCTACCAATTTCATAATGAGTCCCCAATGTATTCGTTACTCTAATTCGCAAACGATGATTGCCGGAAGATAGCTTGCCAAGATTATAACGGTATGGGCGCCATAGGCGAACACCTACGTTATGATCATCGATCCATACTTCAGCAGTCCCGCGAACATGACCTATATCTAGTAACATAGAACATTCTTCCGCTATAGCTATCGTTGTTTCATATTCTACTACACCACTATAATGGGGTAATTGTAAAGCTGTCCGCCAATCGCCCAACTCTCCTAATTGCTCACCCATCACAAAACGAATCGGCTCTAGCAGTACAGCTGCCTCATGTGAATAATCTTGCGGTGTTATACAAAGTGCAACTATCGCCCCTGCTTTTTGAGCAGGAAATGAAGCTAAGCCATTAGTAATTTGCAACTTTTCTCCATCTAGCCAAGCAGATAGCTCTCCTTCATATTTTATTTCCATTCCTTCCGCTCCAACTGGAAGTGGAAACCGTATCCAAACTGGTTCCCCAATCAACGCTGGAGAAGGGTGAAATGGTAGTGGAGTAGATGTAGATACAGCATTCGGCATTAACCAACCAACATGTGGCAAAGGATGTGGTCTGTCATTTAACCATAACGTCTCCGTTTCTGCAAATTGCAATACAGCTTGATGCAGCAATAGGACAGGTTGTCCTTGTTCATCTTGCCACTCTTCCCCTGTGCAGAACAACTGCTTCTTGCCATCGGCATATTCGATTACACCATCACAAAAAACTTCTCCCTTACCTTCAGGTAGTATAAATTTGACCATGTTACGTTTGTCGTTCCACAAATGAGTCACATCTACTAGTTCTTGACCTTGTCTAATATACGGATTAAAATCACCGTGCTCCGTTACCTTCACTCCGTTTACAGTCAGTATCCCGCGTCCTCGTCCAGCAAATACAATACTAACCTTTAGAATACGTGATGCAGACTCATTCTTTACTTGCTTCCATATTTCCGTACCGTAATGAGGGTCTTTGGAAAATACCCATTTGGGCAACGATGTTCGTTTCTCTTGATTAAATTCAATCGCTAAACGTACAATACCTGATACTAATGCCTTTGCTTGCACTATAATTTCGTTAGCTCCAGCTTGCAGTAGTACCATACTTGTTTGTTCTTCTGGACCACCATGACAGTTTATTTCCTTACCATTAATCCAAATCCGAAGTTCGGCATTACTTTCCATTCTAATAAAATATTGTCCAGCAGTTGGTGCAATAACGTTAGACTTCGCACTAACATATTCACCTTTTTCATAAGTCCCCAAATTTAAAAACCTTCTTGGAACTCTTCCCATACGTCCTGCCCACGTACGAAACTTCATATCTCCCAACGTATTACTATAAACAACAGGCCAACTGTCTACTTCGTGAAACTGCTCTCCTTTAGCCGCATACCAATAAGCTGCCTCTGTCCAAAGCCGTGTGTGCCATGCTTCATCGTTAAATGAAGGTAGATGCCATCCTTCTGCTATACCATCACGGTGAGGTGGCTGTTGCCAAACTTGAAATTGTCGACGTTCCACAGCCAAAAAACTACTCAATTGACCATGCAAATCAAAATCACCGTAACTATTATCCAACGTGGGCTTCACTTTTACTTTCCACTGATTTGGCAAAGTGACAGCAACTGCTTGTTCACCTATCACTCCTGTATCTGCTGGAAAGACTTTGGCATGTTCACCTATCACTCCTGTATCTGCTGGAAAGATTTCGGCGTGTTCTTTTAATTTGTTTCCCCCGTCACCGGCATCTATATTCGTCTTATCGTTCTGATCTATTGAACAAACGATAAGGGCAGCAGGCCATTGTTCGAAAGAAACTTCGACAGTTAACCATGCTCCATCCCGTTCATAAGGTAATGCAGTTACTGCTCCAGATACGGGGTCCCATTGTTCTGGAATTCCAGCAGATTTAATGCGGTATACACCGCTCGATTGCATTTTTCTATGTGGAGCAACTGGTTCATGGCTTCGTAGCAATGCATCTTGATCTGGTAGTAACAAAAATATATCCGCTTCGTTCGTAGTTCTCATCAAAGCCGTTCCTGCACCACACACCCGCTTTGATACATGCTGCTGTATATATTGTCCTGCCTCTTCCATCGTATCTACATAGTGGATACCAGACCATGCTATTCGCTCCGCATGAGGTACGTTAACAGCGATAACTCGTCCACCTTGCTGTATCCATTCTGTCACTTTGCTGCTTGCTTCCTGATCCATTTCTATCGTTCCGCACAAAATTAACAACGAGAAACGTTCCTCTGCGATTTGCAGCTGTTTACCATCTACTGTAGCAATACCCAAAGAAGAATCATCTACCACGTCAAAATCATACTGCAAAGAACGCAGCAACCCTAGCTTGTCTTGATTACGCCGCCCCCACTTGCCTGTAATCTGATCATATACTTCTTGAATATGAGCTAGTTTATCATTTGGTAATCTACTAGCAACTGCCATTGGATGTTCATTTTCTTTCCCGTCACTTAGCGACATTTTCCCAGTAGCTGCATAAGAAGGGTAATGAACAGCAATATCTGCCACATGTGTTCCTTCACTTAGCAGAGATGTTACTCTACTAATCGTATTAGCAAATACAGCATAATGTTCAAAATATGGCTGTCGCCAGCCTGTATCTGGTGGAGCCCATTCCCACCAGCCTCCTCGAGTACTGAAATATACAGCATGAGAACTATATAACGTTACGCCCGCTTGAAACCATGGAATTAACCAATGCATCGTCTCCTCTAATGTTCCACCCCAGCCACTTGTATGAAACGCTTCCAGAAACACGCGTTTTCCTCCATGCAGGTGAACCATCGAAGCGTGTGGCTTAATTTCACCATCCATATCCGTTCCAGAAGCATTATACCAACGATGCGTTTTCATATAATCCAAATAAAGGCGCTGCGCACCATGCACTTCTACTTTCCGAGCTGGTCCAGCTTGATCACAGCAAAGCAACATATCAAACCGACGATGCCATGCAGCTATCGGTTTAAAAAAAGAACTCTCTGCCAAGTCTGAAGCCAACTCATAA
Source organism: Paenibacillus yanchengensis (assembly GCF_042684845.1). Classification (NCBI taxonomy): domain Bacteria; kingdom Bacillati; phylum Bacillota; class Bacilli; order Caryophanales; family Paenibacillaceae; genus Paenibacillus; species Paenibacillus yanchengensis. The sequence continues at coordinate 133,554 of NZ_JBHUMH010000010.1, forward strand.
ATATTTTGCCTTACTTCTCGTGCATCATCCGTCTCTTCGAACAACGCAGGTAATAATGGATAAATACTCGTACCATAACGTTCTTCAAACAGTTGATCCATATTACCCGTCCACAAATTAAGGGGAGGTAGTTCATCTTGGAATGTTCCGCCGATTGTTCTGCCCAAATCTGGCGAAAATCTGCGTTCAAATTCCCCATGTACTTTATCAAGTAATAATGCACAAGCCGCTGGATCAAGCCAATTAAAACCTTGTCGAACTGCTACATAATGATACGTATCAATACAAGTTAAATAATCAGAACCTTCCGGAATTTGAGCTTTATCTTTATATCGTTTAAGTACATAGCCAGTATACTGCGGCTGCTCAGCAACAATTCTTGCTGGAAAGTTGGAACCTGAAAAACCAATTTGATCATAAAAAAACAGCTTCATGCCCAACTTTTCCGCTTCTCGTAAAGCAACCTCAAACATCTTCCACCACTGTTCACTAAAATACGCTGGATCATCCGGCACACTACCATACTGTGGTCCTGTCGGCGCAATGTTAATAATGCCGATATTACGAAGTCCACCTTGTCGAAACTTGTTTAATTGCCATTTGACCCGCTCCTCCGTAACTGTTTCAGCACTCCACCACCAAAATGGTAGCGGTCCAAATGAAGCGTCCACCTGTTCAAATTTTTCTCTCATTGCAACTAGTGACAATTTTTCCAACCTCCTTTTTAGATAATTAGGAACTTTTACTATCCTTTATTACATGTACTTTACTAGACTATTTTTTCGTATACAAACAATACGTTTGATTAGCTTCTGCTTGAAAACGATAAACATGCTCGCCTACTTGCTCGACTGTAATATCATCGCTAATAAGGAACGCTACGGATCTAATTGTGCATACATCTTGTTGTGAACTACGAATTCGTACCTCTGTTATTTGTCCATCACTCCAAGTAAGATCCAGTTCATATCCCCCTCTAGCGCGGAGACCTCTGATGGTTCCTTCTGCCCAAGCTTTGGGCAATGATGGTAACAAATGAATTTCATTCGAATGACTTTGCACGAGCATTTCTGCAATTCCTGCTGTACCCGCAAAGTTTGCTTCTATAGAAAATGGATAAAAAGAAATTTTACGATGACGATGAGCATTAAACAAATTCGGATAAGGATTCGCCAATAACTTTGTTACATACTCGTATGCTCTTTCTGGCTCTTCTAATCGTGCATAAAAATTAATATTCCACGCAAAGCACCAGCCTATCGTATCTTGTCCCTCATACCTTTGCCGGCGAGCCAAACTAGTTTTTGCCGCTTCCGCCAACTCCGGTGTACCACGTAACGTAATCATATTTCCTGGATGAAGCCCGTACAGATGGGCAGTATGCCTGTGCTCAGGTTCTGCCTCCTCAAAATCTTGGAACCATTCTTGCAACTGACCATGCTTACCTATTTTGAGCGGTAACAACTTACTTTTTGCTTGTTTCACTTGCTCTCGAAAAGCTTCATCTACATTTAGAATGTCACTTGCTTGAATGTAGTTACCAAATAACTCATGCAATAGTGTAACATCCATCGTTGAACTCATACTGACAGCCGACCTACTACCGTCTTCCGCTATAAATGTATTTTCCGGTGAAGTGGATGGGATAGTTACTAAATTTCCTTGTTCATCTTCCACTAAAAAATCTATATAAAACTGTACAGCTTCTAGCATAGCGGGATACGCTCTGTCTTGTAAAAATTGTTTGTCGCCACTATACGCATAATGCTCCCATATATGTTGACAAAACCAGGCTGCTGTCATTGGCCAAAATGACCAACTTGCTGAACCACTTTGCGGAGTAGCTGATCGCCAAAGGTCAACGCCATGATGCGCTGTCCAACCACGACAGTTATAATAATGTTTTGCCATCCTCGCCCCTGAAATTCGCAGATCATCTATCAAATCAAAGAGAGGCGTATGAAACTCAGCCAAGTTACAAGGCTCTGCCGGCCAATAATTCATTTCGGTATTTATATTGGTTGTATAATTACACGACCAAGGAGGTTTGGTCATATTGTTCCAAATGCCCTGCAAGTTAGTTGCTTGCGATCCCGGTCTAGAACTACTTATCATTAAATAGCGACCAAATTGAAAAAACAATGCAGCCAGCTGACTGTCCTCTCTACCATCTTTGACTGCCTCTATTCGTCGATCAGTTGGTTCCCTAATGTAATCACTATCTCCTAATTGCAAATCAACTCTAGCAAAATAGGATGCATGATCGGCTATATGCCGTTCTCGCAAAGTTTCATAATTGTATTTGCTTGCTTCCTGTAACCGCTGCTCACAAATAGATGCAGCGTCTTTTCCTTCTTTCACAGGATTTTTGTCAAAACCATTAAACGATGTAGCTGCCGATAATAGTAGTGTTACACTGTTAGCTGAACCCACAACTAAATTAGCACCATGTGTTTCTGCATAACCACCATCTACCATTGCTTGCAAATGAATTTGAAATCGAATGCCTTGTTCGTCCTCATAGAATACGGAAGGTTCGCCTTTTTGGAAGATAGGCTCAATATAACTAGGTGCTTGCCCCTCTAATACTACTCGATCATTCGTAGCTTTATACGTCTTGTAGTTTAGTACACTCGTTAATGATGCTCCTAGATCGATCTTTCCTGGTTGGTCAACCGTTATATGCACGACCATCACCTGATCTACTGCCGAGATAAATACTTCTCGAGTATACGTTAAACCGTTCTGTACGAATTGAGTGGTCGCAATAGCTGTCTGTAAATCTAACTCTCGACGATAGCTAGTGACAACGGAATGCTGCGCGAACTGAATATGCAAGTCACCCATCGCCTGATAGGCATGTGTCCATGGTCCAAGCATATGCTGTTCGATTAGTTGCTGTGCTTCACTGTACTTCCCCGCAAAGATAAGTCGACGACTTTCGTCCAAATGAGTAAATGCAGCCGGATTGTCAGCTTGACGTGGTGATCCAGACCACAGCGTATCTTCATTAAGTGATATTCGTTCATATTTAATTCCACCATGAACCATACCACCCAAATGTCCATTACCAAGCGGTAACGCTTCAACCCACTGTTCAGCTGCTTGTTCATACCATAATTTCCAAGGCTGCTTCATTACTAATCTGTCCTTTCTTCATGGTACTCTAGTATACAGACGGTTTTTCCATCCACTAACACTTGTTGTTCTATCGTTTCATTCGTCAGCAAATTGGTATACTTAATATTATTTAACGGAACAGTAACTTCCTCATCTCGATGATTAAGAATAAACAAAAATGACTGATTACCTTTATACCGTTTACTAACTTCGACTTGCTCAGGGACCGATGCTAAAATAGCTTTAATTTCTTTCTTCTCACACAAATGTTCTAATAATTGCTGGATAAAAGCATCTTCTGTATTTGTCCCCACATACCAAGCTTCCCCTTGACCAAACTTATTTCTAGTAACAGCCGCCATTCCTTTATAAAACTCCGAGCCATATTCCGCTATCACTTCTGCACCTTCGGAATGAATCAAATCACATAACAAATCGGATGTATAAGTACCTGATAGTTTGCCCAGCTGTTGTGTCATCGTTATACTATTCGTCTGATTCGGCATAAGCGAATCTATCTCTTCTACCCAAATGCCTAGCAACTTCTTCAACTCGCCCGGGTATCCGTTCAACGTCACTAGGTCGGTTTCATTCACAATACCGCTGAAGAACGTAGTGACAAACGTGCCTCCTTGTGCTGTATATTGCTCCAATTTGTTGGCTAGCCCTTGCTTCACCATATAGAGTACCGGAGCGATTACGATATCATATCGATTAAAATCATCATCAACCGATACAAAGTCTACTTGTACATGCTGACCGTAAAGAGCGTCATAATACTTTTGCACAATATTTAAATATTTTAAATCAATTGTAGGACCACTTGAGTATTCAATTGCCCACCAATTTTCCCAATCAAACAAAATCGCTACTTTCGCTTCTACTCTGGCTCCAACGATTCGATCATCTAAGTGCTGCAATTCATGACCTAATTCCGCACATTCTCGAAACACTCGAGTATGCTCATGTCCAACATGATCAATCATCGCACCATGAAATTTCTCAAACGCTCCAAAAGAACGTCGCAATTGAAAATACATGACACTATCTGCGCCTCTAGCTACCGCTTGATAGCTCCATAGTTTTGTAATACCAGGTCGTTTAAGTGGATTTTGCGGCTTCCAATTTAATGCACTTGGCGTAGACTCCATCAGTAAAAATGGTTGTCCTTGTTTCAATCCACGCATCAAATCATACCTCATCGCTGTATAACTCATCGCCATATCACTAGTAGGGTAAGAGTCCAAAGCGACAACATCCATTTCTTTCGCCCATTTAAAATAATCTAGCGGTTTATAAGTTCCATTACTTTGGAAATTCGTCGTTACTACACTATCAGGAGCAACTTCCTTAATAGCATCACGTTCTAACGTATAGCATTCCAGCACACTATCACTCATAAACCGAGCGTAATCTAAAGATATACTTGAGAAGTTAGTTACATCTACACCATATAATTTGTAATGCTCGCTTAAATTATTAGGTGCCACTATTTCATCCCATTCATAAAATGTATGTCCCCAAAATGCCGTATACCAAGCACTATTCAGCGCATCGAGCGTACCGTATTTCTCCTTCAGCCACAGACGAAATTGCTGTTCGCATCGCTCACAATAACAACGCAATCCGTATTCATTATTAACATGCCACATTAACAATGCAGGATGGTCCTTATATCTTTCCGCTAGTTTTCGTGCCATCAAAACCGAATACTTACGAAACGTCGGGCTATTCGGACAGGAATTATGCCGTCTACCAAATTTTCGTTTCTTCCCATCCATATCAACTGCCAGCACATCTGGATACTTTTTGGCCATCCATGCTGGATGTGCTGCCGTGCTAGTTCCTAAACTAACCCATATATTATTTTTTTGTAATAAATCCATCATTTCATCTAATCTATCAAATCGATACGTCTGCTCATCTGGTTGGTTGTAAGCCCAGGAAAACACGTTTATAGATACGATATCAATACCCGCCAGCTCAAACAGTCGCATATCTTCATCCCATATTTCTCGCGGCCACTGTTCAGGATTATAATCACCGCCGTAGAGCATTTTATTTACTTTTCCTTGAAACATTTCGTCATCCCCTCTTACTTCTTATATGTTATATTAGTTGCTAATATTTTATCGATCCATTCGTTTGACTATTGGTGTTAACGTATATTCAAACGTTCGCTCGGTTGGCTGTACCAAATATTGTTCCAATGTCGGCGCATAGCCGCAGCTATGATTACCAATGCCACTTTGTACTTGATCAATATTAACAATCGTTTCTTGCCTCTTGTTTAAGAGATGTACATGACTAGTTTTAGTCATATCATGAGCCGAGTAATGATGAACGCTAGTGTTAAATAACGTTGGACTAGTCATCCGTAATCCTTCCCCTGCTGCATTAGTAATCGTCGCCCATCTGACATCTGTTTTGTTGCCATTTTCTTGTGGTCGAATATAAGGAACAAATTGTTCATCTACCGTGCCATGGTAAACGTCTAATTTTCCACTTTGTTTACGATCGGCATAACATTCATGTGGTCCTAATCCAAACCAAGCAAACTGATTAAAGCTGTCATCCATTGCAAACGTCATCCCATAACGCGGTAACGGTGGTAATTCATCACTCACACCAGCAGTCGCAGCAACCATAATATCGAGATGCAATCCCGTCCTTGCTCGAGTTGGTTCTTTTCTTTTGGCACGCGGTTGCATAGCTAACTTAATATCTACTACCCCATTGCCGTGAATCGTATAAGTCGTCGTTGTTGTAAAGCAAATGCCTAATCCATCTTCTCCATGAACATGAATCGCTTCCACAAGTACTGTATGTTGATCTTCCTTATGAAATGTAAAGGATTTTAAGTGCGGCTGTAAACGATCATAGCCTGCTGCAACCCATTGTTTCTTTAAGTGAACATCATTATCCAATGGTGCTCGCCATATATTATATGTTGGCCCACTGTTCAGTAACGCTAAATTGTCATATTGCCAACTGGAAAGCTGCCCCGCATGCTTATCGAAATGTAGCTTAAATCGCTGACCTTGAATGGTAAGCTGATGATTATCATTCGTAACTATTAAAGAACCATCTTCACTCTCTTTCACTACCTCGCCTATATCCTTAGCCTGCTCGACCGTTTCTGTCTGTTGCGGTAACACAAATTCTTGCCAAGCAACTTCAAACCCACTGTCTGCCCACAACGTGTTTTCCTTCAGAACAAATTGGATGCGCAACCAATGTTCAGCTGCTGCTAGCCCTTGGCTACTATATGGAATAGTAATTTGCTCACATTGTCCACTTTCTATGGATAAAGAAGTTAACTTTCCTTGTTGCACAGTGCCATGCTCGTTAAGGACGGACCAGATAAGATCCAAATGATCCAAATTGATCATATTGTAACGATTTTCAATAATAAACGTTCCCTCTTGTAAGGAGTACTCTTTTATATTTACCGGTTGCATTACTTTTTTCAGTTCCAATATAGAAGCTTTTATTCGTCGATCAGGAAACAATAATCCATCCAAACAAAAAGTTCCCGCATGCGGATAATCTTCAAAGTCTCCACCATATGCGTACTGCGTTTCCCCTGTTTCACTTTTTCTAGCAATGGCTAGATCAGCCCACTCCCAAATCAGTCCACCAAGCAGTCGCGGATAAGCATAAATAGCTTCCCAGTATTCATATAAGTTACCAACCGAATTTCCCATGGCATGCCCATACTCACATAATAGATAGGGACGTTGTTCGTCTGTGTTTTGCCCTTCCAAAATTACAGTATCAACAGAGGCATACATAGCACTTACAATATCTACTAACGGCGCATCATACGCCCGCTCATAATGAATTGGTCTTGTCGCATCTTTTTCTCTTACCCAAGCAGCTTGTGCATCTTGATTCATTCCAAATCCCGATTCATTTCCTAATGACCATATAACAATCGATGGATAGTTTTTATCTCGTTCTACCATTTTAATGACTCGATCCAAGTAAGCCGCTTGCCACTGTTCATCTTCCGAAATAAAACCTTCATTACCAACAAAGTGACCACCATGCGTTTCCAAATCAGCTTCATCCATGACATACAATCCATATTGGTCGCACAAATCAAGCCAGCGCGTATCATTGGGATAATGAGCCGTTCGCACACAATTGATGTTATGTTGTTTCATTAATGTAATATCTTGCAACATCGCTGATTCTGAAATAAAAAATCCACTTTCGGAATCAAATTCATTTCGGTTGACCCCTTTTAACTTCACTGCTACCCCATTAACTAACAACTGCCCTGCTTTAATTTCTACTGTCCGAAATCCTACCTGCAATCGAATAACTTCTCGTTCTTGCGTCTGTTCATTGTAAATAGTAAGTAACAGTGTATATAATGCTGGATCTTCGGCAGACCATTTCGCCGGATTTTTCACCAAATAGTTTAAAAGTAATGTGTTGTTCTTCTCCAAACCAGGTAAGCAAGAGCTAACTATTGTTTCTTGGACAACGACTTGTTCTGTTTGATCTAATAATTTCACATCGACTACTGCTTGCACTCGTTCCATTTCGTAATTGCGTAATTGCACTTCGATACTGAGATCGGCATCGCAATACTCGCTATCTATATTTGTTTGTACAAATACATCTGCTACATGCAATTGCGGTCTAGCTAACAAATACACATCTCGAAATATACCGCTTAATCTCCACTTATCTTGATCTTCCAAATAAGAGCCGACATTCCACTGGTACACTTGAACATAAATCGTATTTGTTCCTTGTCGTACATAGGAAGTAACATCAAACTCCGATGTCATATGGCTGCCTTGACTATAGCCTACCAGTTGGTCATTGATCCATACATGAAAAGCAGAATCTACTCCTTCAAATAGTAGAAACAGCTGTTTCCCATCCCAATCACCGCCCACTTCAAACGTACGTGTATAGCTACCGACTGGATTATCTTTTGGTATATAAGGCGGATTAACAGGAAACGGATATTTACTACTACTGTACAAAGGACGACCATAACCTAACATTTGCCAATTACTTGGCACAGCAATTTCATCCCACTTGTCCACTTCACTGACCATAGCTAGTGATGGCGCATATTTAAACTGCCACTTTCCATTCAGCAAATGATAGAACGGTGTGTCTGCTCGTTTACCTTTCCTAGCTGCAACTTCTGTCTCGTATGGAATGAATTGAGCTCGCGCTCGTTCTACATTTCTACCGAGCAACTGCAAATTTTCTAAGTCATGCAACAAGCTTTCTTGTAACATCATATCGTAACCTCCTACGCTGCTATAAAGTGATATGCAAAATCGGTTTCTGATCTTCGATCAAAAACCGCTTTGCCGTTATTTATTTCATCTTTTCTAAATTACTACGCCACATTTCTGTACGTTCTTTCAATAAATCCTCATATCCCAACTTCACTACTTCACGCTCTAGTTCTTCATATATTTTATCTATTTGAGCTTCTGAATCTGCAAAAATCATTTTAGCACTTTGCTCAAACCAGTATAATTTGATATGCTCCTGTGCAATACCTAAGTCTGATTTAGGATCAATTCTAACATCATTAAACTGGTCGGCATTTATGTTAGCACGAGCACCAAAAAATTCACTTGCTTCGTTACCCCAATCTGCTGTTTCAGGGTTTTGTGCATTTTTAAAATGGCCAATTTTATAAAATAACCAGGAACCCATCGGGTTATATAGACCAATTTGTAGCTTCACTTTTTCCTCAGCAGTAATATTTTTTGCATATTCATTATCAATGGGTGCCCCATTTTCATCTAATTCATCATATAATAGCCCCGGTGGACCAAATGCATTTAAACGTTGACCTTCTTCACTAGCAAACCAATCATAAAATTGGAAGATGCGTTCTGGATCTTTTGCTGCTGTCGTAATGACATTTATATTCCAACCTAACGTACCAAATGTGTGTGGATATACAGTTTCAGGGTCTACACCAGGTGCTGCTAGAAATGGAATATAATCATATCCAGCTTCTGGATCATTCGCTTGCAATACTTTGTTAGCTGTATTTCCAAATCCAGTGATGTTAGAAAAAGCAGTTACGGCAACTCTGCCCGTATTCAATTTTTCTGTAACCTGCTCTGCTTTTTGCGTAAACATATCTTGCGTAATTAATCCTTCACGATACAACTTATTCATATATACGATTGTTTCTTTGAATGCAGGATCATTAAAAATAGATTCTAATTCTGATGTTTCATAGTTAGGACGTTGTGGAATATCACCAATATTCCAAATCGTTCTGTTTTCTCCATAGCTAGTATAAATAAGCTTAAACAACATATTGACACCGTTTATCGTAATCCCTGTTTCCAGTGGAATAACGTTAGGGTATTTTTCTTTCACTTGTTTCAAATAGTTATAAAGCTCATCTAAGTTAGTTAACTTCGGCTCGCCTAATTCACGATAAATCGTTTTATTTACTGTCCAACCAGTGTTTGAATATTTAAATGGATTTTTTTCGCTATCAAACCAGTTTGGCATAACATATATATTGCCATCTTTGTGCGTTAATAAATTAAAGGTACTATCATCGATTAGCCCTCTTAATGTAGGATACTTCTCGTAATATTCATTCAGTGGAACTAGTAGATTGTTTTCTACCATCGTTGTATACTCTGCTGATCCACGATCCAACATAATCACATCTGGAAATTCTTTTGCAGCAACCATCGTTCCAAACTTTTGCTTCGCATTCCCATTAGAGCCAATTTCGATTAAATTAAACTTTTTCTCTTCTTGTAGCCACTTCGTCGATGGATCATTTCCGAAACCAAACGGAGATGAAAAATCGTAATTAGAATAAAAACTAAATTCTAACGGCTCTTCGCCAAATGGAGGTACTTCTTTACTGCCTTCCGCCGTTTGTTGCTCATTTCCATTCTTATTAGTTACAGCAGGAGTTTCATTATTCCCCTTCGTTGATCCACTACATGCAGCAAGTAACAAAGAAAATACTAATATAATGGATGTCATTAATACCAAGCGTTGCTTCTTTCTCATCTTTCTTCCCCCTCAAGATCAATCATTATTTAAAACTTTCGCTATTAAACCAAATCCAGCACTACTCTTTCAACGATCCAATTAGTACACCCTTCACAAAAAATTTCTGAACAAAAGGATAAACCATAATAATAGGCATACTAACAACGATAAGCGCTGTCATTTGCAAAGATTTAGGTGTAATAGAACGGTTTACTGCATCACCTGCGCCACCTGGTACATTACTCAATTCCGCTAGCATTTCTTGTGAAGAATTAGAGTTAATTAAATTGACCAAATAATTTTGTACCGGCAATAGGTTCGTATTGTTAATATAAATCCCTGCGTTAAACCATTCATTCCAGAAAAACACCGCTTGAAATAATGAAAGTGTAGCAATGACTGGACCTGATAATGGAATAACAACTCGAAAGAACACGCCATAATTAGTACAACCATCCATTTTTGCTGATTCCTCTAAACCAGCAGGTATTTGTTGAAAAAAAGTTCGGAATACGATCATATTCCAGACGGTAACCAGAAACGGTACAAACAATACCCAAAAGTTATTAAACATTCCTAGTTCTCTTAGCCATAAATAAGTAGGAATTAAACCACCTTGAAAGTACATCGTAAAAATAGCAATCATCATATATACGTTTCTACCAACGATGCCCCGCTTAGATAATCCATACGCTAAAAGAGCGGTAAAAAATATCGAGAAAAATGTTCCGACAATTGTTCTAGCCAATGAGATGCCCATCGCATTAAAAAAACGAGTGTCGCTTAAAATGACTTTAAAGTTGTCTAACGTAAATGCTCTAGGCCAAAATGTTAGCCCACCCAATGCAGTGTCTGAACCTTGATTAAAAGCAATGACAATCGCATTCCAAAAAGGGTATAAACTTAAAAAGGATAAAATAGCAAGTGAACCATAAATAAATGTATCCATCAGCACATCAGACGTCCGCCATCGTTTTACCATAGTGAATTCCCTCCTATGCGTCTAGTTAAACTATTAGCTCCCCATAAGAGTCCTATATTGATAACAGACTTGAATAATCCAACTGCTGTAGCGAATGAAAATCTTTGCTGATTAACCCCCATACTGTAAACATACGTATCAATTACTTGTGACGTATTCCGTAATATTGCGTTATTACCGTTATTAGTTAAAGCGAGAATATCTTCAAATCCTGCACTTAACAAATTCCCTATATTTAATATCATAAAAATAGTAATTACTGGTGCTATAGTTGGTACTGTAATGGAAACGATTTTACGAATACGACCCGCTCCATCAATTGCTGCTGCTTCGTACATCTCCGGATTTACACCGGCAATCGCTGCCAAGTAAACAATCGAACTGAAGCCAATCTCTTTCCATAAACCTGCCGTAATTAGTATCGTATAAAAATACTCTGGAATGGACAGCCAATTGATCGGTTGATCAATCCATCCAAGCTTTTGTAGCAATATATTTAAGCTACCACCATCAACGGATAAAATCGAAAACGCTAAACCTGCTACGATAATCCATGATAAAAAGTGTGGTAAATATGTGAGCGTTTGCACGATACGTTTGAAACGAAAGTGACGAACTTCGTTTAAGACAAGTGCTAGCACGATAGGTGCTGGAAATACAATAACTAGCTTTAAAAATGAAATAACAATTGTATTTTTTAATACGGTTAAAAAATCTGGTGAATTAAAAAACAACTCGAACTGTCTAAATCCTACCCATGGGCTTTTTAATGGTCCTTGAAAAATGTCATATTCCTTAAAGGCGAGAAATACGCCCCACATTGGAACATAGCTAAACACTAGAATAAAAAGTATACCCGGTAAGATCATGGATTGAAATTCCCACTGTTTAAAAAAAGTTAGCCACTTAGATTTTTGCTTAATCAGTGGTAAATCTTTGCTCATCTTCATCATCTCACGCCCTTTTGTTGAGTTCTTATATACTTAAGAATACTTATTTTACAAAAGGACAACAATGTCGTACAGCAACGATATACCATACACAAACAACGAATTGCATTTTTCAAACACGTAACTGCTTCCGATACTCTCCCGGTGTATGCCCAACAATGTGCTTGAACTGTCGATTAAAATATAATAAATTTTTGTAACCAGTTAGTTCTGCTATTTCATATACTCTATACTTCGGATCTTTTAATAGTTCACACGCTTTTTTCACTCTCATTTTCGTTAAATAATTGCTGAAATTTTCACCCATTTCTTCCTTGAACAACTGCCCCAAATAATTAGGCGAAAAATCTACATGGGCAGCAACCTCTTTTAACGTTACTTTATCTCCGATATTATCCATAACAAATTGATCAATATGCTCCATTAATTTACGCGGTTTGCTAAGCTTCTTTCTGTATATCAACTCGGACAATGAAAACAATGTTCTACGCAGCCACGATTGCACGTCATATATCGTTTCAAATTGAAAAATAATAGATATATCTACTGGTTTCCACTGTAACAGCTCATATAAATTGTGATCTTTTGTTTGTAATTCTGTTTGTAAATTAGTTATGAAATGTAACACCGTATAGTAGTTTTCTTCTTTTTGTTGGACGATATCTATTTGGTTAAAAAAGGTAGTTAATAGTTCGTCCATCAAAACAAGCTGATATTCCATCATTTGTTCTACAATTGCTTTACTCAATTGGGTAAATGACATAATGCTCGGCTGTGTTGCTTCATCTGCTTTGCTCGCAGGCTGCATAATCACTCTGTTCTTACCTACATACCACTTATTATTTAAGTATTGACGAGCTTCACGATAGGAGCTTTGTAATTGCGCTAAAAGTCTAACTTCTCGACCAATACTTGCTGTGATCGTAATCGGAAAATGCGCAGCTATATACGTTATCATTTGTTGCAAAAAAGATTCTAGCTGTGCAAGCGGACATATCGCTAACACGATAGCCGTATAGGCTGATTCATTTCGAATATAATGACCTATTTGCTGTGCAGCACATTTTTGCTCCAATTCGTTGAATACAGAACTAACGAGGCTGCCTTTCTCTTCCTCTGTCATATGAGATGTTTTCCACTGTAAGTCATCCACTTCTATTAGCGCTACTGTTACATGCATACTTTGTTCTGCTTGTACATTCGTTAACTCTTCTAACGTCTGCTGTGCTACCATTTCTACTTGTTCTGATTTATCACCTTCTAACCATCTAACGATTAGTTCTGATGACAGTAAGGGCATCGCCTTATCCCAACGTTGATTTAATCTTTCTAGCTGCCATTGTTTATCCAAACGATCGAATACCTGACTTAACGTCGTATATAATTCTTCATTGTCTACCGGTTTAAGCAAATAGGCGGCTGCTTTCAAAGCGATTGCTTGTTTCGCACAAGCAAAATCCTCATGCCCACTAATAAATACGATTTGAAGTAACGGATTCCGTTCACGCGCTTGGTCAGCAAGTTCCATTCCGGACATAATCGGCATTCGTATATCTGTTAACAATATATCGACTGGTTGTTCTTGCATAATATCAAGCGCCATAAACGGATTGTTAACCGAAGCTACAATTTGTAAACTAGGAAACTTTGCATGTACGCGCCTTTTTAACCATTCCAGCTCAATAGACTCATCGTCAACTAGCAATACACGGTACGGTTTCATGCTGCTCCCCCTTCCAATGGCAAATATATTTTAACGGTAGTTCCAATACCTGGTCGACTAAAAATGAACACACCGTATTGTTCCCCATAGTGTAATTTAATGCGTTCGTGAACATTTCGAATACCATAACCGCTACTTTCAACTAGCTGATCCACTTCTTCTAGCTGGTGCCGCTTCATCCCCACGCCGTTATCTATCACTTTAATAATTAGAAAATTATCTTCTATATAAGCCATAATCCGAATATGAATGCGATCCATATACCACGCGTGTTTAAATACATTTTCCACAAATGGTTGAACAATTAATTTAATGACTTTATATTCCACTACTTGTGGATCGATCGTATAGCTAACAGTAAATCGATTAGTATATTTGATCTTCTGTATTTCTAAATACGATTGAATCTGATCTATTTCATCTTTTACAGTAATAATGTATTGCCCATTGTTTAATGATAAACGATAGAACTTGATAAGCAAATTGACCATTTCCGTTACTCTATTTACTTCTCCCATATTAGCTAAACTATTAATCGAAGATAGTGTGTTATAGAGAAAGTGCGGATTAATTTGCGCTTGCAATGCTTGTAGCTCAAATTGTTTCTTTTCGGCATCCTTCACATATACTTCTTGGATGAGCCTTTCTATGTGAGTTGCCATCTGATTAAATGCAATCGATATTTGTTTGTACTCGTCATTTCCTTTTATTTCGATGCGCTGTTGTAATTTTCCGTACTGAAATGCCTTAACATTCCGAACGATTGTCAGTAACTTTTTCCCCGTAAAATGTGCTACTACTATACCAATGAAAGCAATTACAATAATGCTCAAGCTACAAACTAACAATGTAATTTGACGAATTTGTTGCGCATCTTTAGATAATACTGCTTGTGACACTTTCACTTCAATATTGTATGGCGTGTTTGCTATCTCCGTATTAAAATTAATGTAGCCTAAACTCATATCGGTAATATTACCATTCTCTAATAAAACTTCCTTTGATCTACGGTCTGTAATGCGAACTAACTTTTCCTCCATCGACTCCATTTCCAATACGGAGCTAAATAATGTTTCTAGCGGAATGCTAACACGAACAAATCCAATATCTGTATAATAATTATGGAACGATATTAATTTTCGCAGCAAAGAGACATTGCCTAACACCTCATCATTACCAGCTTGTCTCCAAACGAAATCTTCATTATCGCTTACTAACCGTCTATACCAAGGCTCGTTTTTCAACCGATCAAAAGAAACGATATGGAACGATTTATCCTTAATAACGCTTGCCATATTTCCATAAACTTCATTAATGCTATTATTTTTCGTATACACGATTAATCGCATATTTTGTAACGTTCTGCGCAAAGCGGTTTCCATGCTAGGTATTATATTTTTGACCATCAGTTGATGCATCACTTCAGGGTCATCTTGTCTTTGTAAATATTTTTGGAATGAATCATCTCCGAACAACGTATCGGAAACATACGCAACTTCACTCACTTTATATTCGATGTTTTGCTTCATCTGACTCATCATCCACTCTGTATTAGATTGGATTAATTCGACTCTTGATTGTAGCGTAGTTTTATAAGAAAAATATCCAACGACAGTAACCGCTAATACTACTAGCATTAAATAAATAAGCATAATTTTATAAAAAAATGGAATATACGCTTTACTGAACAATGAAATAAATTTCACCAACCTACTAATTAACTTATTTAACCTTACACTTGCATATTATCATTCCACTTAACGATTATCAATAAATTTACTATATTTTAGATAAATAAATTATACCAAACGTAATGCTCGTTTATAAGAAAGGTGTTATGTTTTTAGTTTGTTGTATTTTTATAGCGTCCCTCATTGCTAGCAATTTGCTTATACTTATAACAAAAATGAACTAACGTTGCAATTATCACTGTTATTTCATCACTTTTCAATGTAAAATAAGCAATATAACCGCAGACGGAGGTATTTATGTGGGAGCGTAAATCATTAAAAGAACGGGCACACGCATCATTAAAGGGGTATTACTGGAAAGCTTTTATCATAAGCTTCATGCTTGCCATCATAAGCGGAGGAGTGCAAGCAACCGGTATAACGATTGATTTCAATAGAGAAAATCTTCCCTACCAAGATTATGGCGGGAACTGGATATTGCCATCGACTATTATTATTGCTGGCACACTTATTATCGTCCTATTCTTTTTAACAGCGCTTGCTTTACAAGTCTTTATCTTCTACCCTTTACAAGCTGGAGCTTTTACGTACTACAAACTGGCTGCGGAAGGTCGCGAAGATTTAAATAATGTTAGCATTGCCTTTCAAAAAACAAACTATAGGGTCATTATCAAAACAATGGTTTGGAGAGCAGTTGTTACTTTTTTATGGTTCCTTGCTTTGCTTATTCCAGGCTTCATCAAAACAATTGCCTATTGTTTTGTGCCCTTCATCCTGGCGGATAATCCACAAATTGGTCATAAACGTGCATTGCAGCTCAGCCATCAAATGACGTATGGTCACAAATGGGATATTTTAAAACTATTATTAAGCTTTTTAGGCTGGTGGATATTAGGGCTACTTGCGCTAGGCATTGGAATTTTCTTTGTTCTACCATATATTCATGCAACCTATGCACAGCTCTATTTAACATTGCGCCATGTAGCAATAACTAAAGGAATAACTTCTGAGCAAGAACTCCGATTAGTTGATCAATAGACAAATAATAAAAGTAAAAGGCTATCCACTCAGCCCCTAAAATAAAAGTCGGACGAAAAAACATCATGTTTTTTCATCCGACTTTTTTATGGAGCGTCCCTTTTCAACACAATTGCCGATTTCATACGTTTTTTCACACAAAGCTTGCTTTCCAACTGGCTACCAGCGCCCTTTTATACGTTTTCTCGTACAAACCCTCCGCTTCATACCACTTCACAGCAACTTTTATACGTTTTTTCATACAAACATCCGCTACAACTACCTGCATAGCAACTTTTATACGATTTATCGTACAAACCCCTCACTATACAAACCACTGCACGCTACTATCCATACTACTTATCATTATCGACGATTGTTACATGCTGGGGGCGGTATTGGTTGGGCGATTGACCAGTCCAGCGACTGAATTGTCTGGAGAAATGGCTAGCCGATGAAAATCCTATTTGATCAGAAATCGCTTCAATCGATAAATTGCTCGACATTAGTAGCTCTTTTGCTTTGTTTAACTTTAGTTCTGACAAATACTGTCGCGGTGAGCAGCCATATACATGCATAAAAATTTTATAGCATTGACTCCGACTAATGTTTTGCTTGTTGGCAATTTGTTGAATTGCACCTTTAGAGTGTACATTTTGTTGGAGCATTGCTTCCATTTCATGGGCGATATCAGCATGTAGTTGCGAAATTTTGATTTCTTTTTGTTCTTCCTGTTCTATCTTAGTCATTAACAATAACGCTACTTCCTGAATCAAAAGTAACAGTTGATGATGAAAGTAGAGTCGATCTATGCCTGATAGCTGTAATGGAATAGTTCCCTTATCAACTTTAACTGTATGAACATTCACCATATCCTCATCGACGAGTCCAACTTCCCAGCTCCTACTATATTGCGGGTTTTGTTTGCGCAACAATTGTTCTAACGATTGAATATGTTGGAATATTGCCGTATCCGTCAATTGTTGTTGCTCCAAATGGTACACACTATGCTGTGTTAGTAAAGGACGTAATTCTCGATCATCCAAGTTAAAATGAAAATTAAAAAATCGATACGGTTCATCCGAATGATTGAACGTATGATGTTTAATTCCCGGACGCAGTAAAATTAATTCACCTGCTCGCAATATAATTTCTTGATCTTCCGATGATTGCGTCACTTCACCTTCATAACAATACAATAGTTCAAACAAATGATGATGGTGACGTGGATAAGACCAACCCGGTGGTTTAATAGCAAACTGACATCCTGTAATTTGTATCGTATTTGTCATGTTGGGCATAACAAATTCCATTCCTACAGTCATTATTGTCCCTCCCACTATTATCATCTTCATACAATCTATTATATATGTTTCTGTGAAAGAATTCTGTTATTCTACCACTAGCATTTCAACACTTGCCCCAGTACATAATGTTGTCCCAATCGTACAAGCCCGTTTCGTTACTCGCATCAGCTTTTCTTTATACTCATCCGTCAGTCCAGGAGGTAAACTCACTTTCGCAACAAATCCAGCAAAGCGGCTTGGTTTCTCCTCTGCCTTCTCTGTTTCTATACTTATGACAATAGCTGATTTTTCATACGTTATTCCATCATAATCCATAATTTGCTGCATAGAAATCGAAATACATAACGCCAAAGCAGATTCTAGCAGCTCTCGTGGCGATAGTCCTTGTCCATTCGGACGGTGACTACCGACCACTTGCATTCCCGCTTCATTAAACAATTGATCTTGACCATCTACAATTTTTAAAGTTGTCACTTGTTAAACTCCCTCTCCTATTAAATGACATGCGACACGATGATGATCTGCCACTTGTTGTAATACAGGCTCATCTACTCTACACTTCTGCACAGCATATGGACAACGAGTATGAAACATACAGCCCGTAGGAGGTGCTATCGGAGATGGAATTTCTCCTTGTAACGTAATCCGCTCTCGTTGCTTATCTTGTTGATTGGGAACGGATGAAAATAACGCCTTCGTATAAGGATGAAGCGGTTGATCGAATAACTGCTCCGTCGTGGCTTCTTCCACCAATTTACCCAAATACATGACACCTATGCGGTCCGAAATATAACGTACGACACTAATATCATGGGTAATAAATAGCATTGTTAAGTTCATATCCTGCTGTAATAGTCTCAACATGTTCAATATTTGGGATTGAATAGAAACGTCCAATGCCGAGACTGGCTCATCACAAATTAATAGCTTCGGTTGCAAAATAAGTGCCCGTGCCAAGCCGATCCGTTGCCGCTGACCGCCAGATAATTTGTGGGGATAATGAAAGTAATGTTCCGCTTGTAGCCCAACCGTTTGCAGTAATTGCAAAGCTGTTGCTTGTCGCTCTTCTCTACTGCCTATCCCATGTATTTTAAGTGGTTCCTCTAATATTTGTCCAATCGTTTTGCGTGGATTCAAAGAAGAATATGGATCTTGAAACACCATTTGAATCTCTTTACGTAGCCGACGCAATGCTTTAGCAGTCAAGCTGGTAACTTCCTGTCCTTGATAGGAGACCGAGCCTGCATTTGCCTTGATTAATCCAAGCAATGTTCGTGCCGTTGTACTTTTTCCAGATCCTGATTCTCCTACAAGCCCATACACTTCACCTTCATATAATTGAAATGATACATTATTTATCGCGTGAACGTACTGCTTTGCACCAGCTATTTTACCAAAAGAACCGTATACCGGAAATTTTTTCTGTAATTGAGCTACGTCCAGCAATATTGATTTTTGATTAGTGGACATAAGCAGTCGCTCCTTTCCCCATATCGTTAATCTCACGCACACGCCAACATTTTACACGATGATTACTATCTACTATTTCCATCGGTGGTTCTTCTTTACTGCACTGCATGTTAGCAAACGGACAACGTGTAGCAAATCGACAGCCTGCTGGCACATCCAATAACGATGGAACCGTTCCTTTTATAACATGAAGCGGCTGTTCCCGATCACCGTCTAATTGCGGCATAGACCGTAACAACCCTTGTGTATAAGGGTGCAACGGTCGTTCAAATAATTTCGCGGTACTAGACTCCTCCACAATTTGTCCCAAATACATCACTTTCACACTTGTGCACAACTCCGAAACAACACCTAAATCATGTGTAATAAATAGTACAGCCATCCCTATTTTTTCTCTCAACTGTAATATCAATTGTAATATTTGTGCTTGAATCGTAACATCGAGTGCTGTTGTCGGCTCATCCGCTATTAACAATTGCGGTTCACATGCAAGTGCCATTGCAATCATCACTCGCTGCTGCATACCACCTGACAATTGATGTGGATATTCTTTCACTCTCACTTCAGGTGACGGAATGCCGGTCAAACGCAACAATTCTATCGCCTTTAATCGAGCTGCTTTTCTAGACAATTTTAGGTGTAATCGCAATACTTCCTCTAACTGATTTCCAATCGTATATACCGGATTAAGCGAACTAAGCGGATCTTGAAAGATCATCGAAATGTCCGCCCCTCTTATTTTTCGCAATTGTGCCGTTGACGCTGATAATAAATCCAACTGCTGAAATAAAACTTCACCATCATATTCTACTTCATCGGTATAGTCTAGCAAACGCAAAATAGATTGTGACATCACACTTTTTCCACTACCAGATTCCCCAACAATGCCGATAATTTCCCCTTTATTTACTTGGAAACTAATCTTATCAACTGCCGTTACTTTGCCACGCTCCGTCAAAAAACGAGTAGACAATTGATTCACTTGTAGAAGCATATTCTCGCCGTTGTTCGCCTTTAATGCTGCTTGCTTCATCTGTTTACGCCTTATCATCTTTTGCCACCCTTTCTTCGGAATACGTGCCGTTTCTGATAACGAACACTGACCTTTGGATCTAACAAATCACGCCACCCATCACCAACCATATTCAGACTAAGGACGGCTAACACTATCGTTATGCCTGGAAATACAACCATCCACCATGCTTTATAAATAACAAGCTTGCTCGCTTGCAAAATATTTCCCCAACTAGGTTCCGGTGCAGGAATACCCGCTCCCAAAAAACTTAACGCCGCTTCCGATATAATCGCTTCTGCAAATACAAACGTAGCTTGTACAAGTAATGGTGATAACGTATTAGGAACGATATGCCACCAAATAATCCGAAAATCACTCGCTCCTTGCGCACGCATCGCTTCAATATATGTTTGTTCTTTAATGACAAGTGCATTAGAGCGAACTACTCTCGCTATTCCCGGAGTAAATACGATAGTTAGAGCGATAATAACATTCGTAATCGATGCTCCAAGTGCTGCCATTAAAGCAATAGCTAACAAAATACCCGGAATCGCAATTAGCCCATCACAAATCCGCATCAACAGATGATCCAGCGTTTTATAATAGGAAGCATAAATACCAATAATTAACCCTAACACAGAGGATAACAATGCCACGCCAAAGCCAACGCTTAGCGATTCTCTCGCCCCGTATAACAATCGTGTAAACAAATCACGCCCAAATTCATCCGTCCCCAAAATATGGTGCGTAGAAGGTGCTTTTAATCTTTCTGTTACCTTCATTTCGTATGGATCAAACGGTGTTAACAAAGGTCCGAGGAGCGCAGCAATAATGAAAAAAAGTAGTAGTATTCCACCAACAATGAGCCCTTTGTTTGCGCGAATACGTTTACGTGTTAATTGCCGCTGTTGTTTACTTAATTGTCGTTGCAATTGCACCATTTGTTCTTTATCTATCGTTTCCATTATTAAACCTCATTTCTACTTACGCTCCAAACGAACACGCGGATCTACTACACCGTACAAAAGATCCACCAACAAATTAATGAGAACATACATTATCGTTACAATTAGGACTACACCTTGAATAATTGCAAAATCACGCCTTGTAATCGCGTTTAATATTAATTGACCTAATCCAGGAATATTGAAGATCGACTCCACTACAACAGCTCCGGTGACCAAAGTGCCGAATGTCTGCCCAATAACAGTTAGTACAGGAAGAAACGCATTACGAAAAGCATGTTTAAATAATACCGTTGACTCAGCAAGCCCTTTGGAGCGAGCCGTTTTAATATAGTTGAGGTTTAATACATCTAGCATCGATGAGCGTGTCATTCTAGTAATGAGTGCTGCTTGAATCGTTCCCAGTGATATCGCTGGTAATATTAAATATTGTAGATGCTCCCATAAACCGCTAGATAGAGGTTCATATCCTGCCACTGGCAACCATTGTAATTGAACACCGACTAAGAGCATTAATAGCAACCCGAGTAGAAAACTAGGCACAGCAAGTCCTAACATCGACACACCCATCAGTGTATAGTCCGCAACAGAACCACGTTTGTAAGCCGCTAATATGCCTAATGGAATAGCCAATATTAGTGCGATCACTTGAGCGATCAAAGCTAACGATAACGTAGGGGCAATATGGTCAGCAATCGCTTGGGCAACTGGCATTTTCATAAACAAAGATGTACCCAAATCTCCTTGCAGTAAGTTACCAATCCAACTAAAATATTGCTCATATAGCGGTCGATTGAAGCCTAACTGTTCACTTAATGCATCGATTTCTGCTTGTGTCGCTTCCATCCCTAACATGACTGCTGCTGGATTACCCGGCGTGAGATGAATAATTAAAAATACAACGATTGTTACTACAAATAATACAGGTATAAGTGATAACAGCCTCTTTATCGTATAAATCAACATGCCAAATCCCTCAATTTTTAGTTACTCTAGCTTCCGTATAGACACAAACAGGAGTTTGTTAGCAGGCTTTTATACATCACCTTTACTAACAGCCTCCTGCTTTATGACGACACGCTACTATTTGAATATTTTCACTTTCTAGTGTTCTATTTCTCTATTATTCTATTGCTCTATTAATGTATTGTTCTACTATTCTACGACTCTATCACCCTATTGTTTCACTATTTAGGTACTTTCGCGTTCCAGATGACAGGCGCTTCAAACAGTTCAAATCCTTCTATATTTTCAGCCGTTGCTACAATTGTACTATAGTGACCAATAACTGTAGACGAAACATACTCGTACATAAAACCTTGCACTTCTTCCCACGCTTGTTTCGCTTGTTCTGGTGTAGAAGCTGCCCGAATATTAGCCAAACCTTCTTTGACTGTGTCATGATTTAAACCAGCCCAATCCGGTGTAACAGCCAACAATTGTGGCGGGGTTACTTGGTAGCCCGTACTCGCTAAAAAAATATCCCATTTACTTCGATCATTTTTCGTTTCCAAAAAAGTTGGAAAATCAAAGTTTTCTACTTTTACATTCATGCCGATTTGTCGTAGCTGCTCTTGTACAACTAACGTTGCTGTATACATTTCGTTATAATCTTTTGTTGTAAGTAGTGTAATTTCTTCCCCGTTATAACCAGCTTCATCAAGCAATTGCTTCGCTTTCTCTGGATCAGCTTGATTATAATATTCCGCCCCTGCAACATTCGCCCATTGCTCTTGATTCGGGTTCAAATAACCTGGGTCCAAACGGTATAAATCCGGTCTAGCAAAACTCGCTAGCAAAATCTCTTCATTATTAAATGCAGCTAATACTGCTTGTCGTAATTTTTGATTAGCTAATGGACCTTCTGTCGTATTAAAAAATGCGGTCAACGCACCGTCAGGAAAAGCATGTAATTTCACATTGTTAGTTACAGCAAGCTCGTCATAGCTTTCCAATGGTATGCTGTCTGCTACATCATATTTCCCCGTCTTAATTCCGGCGATCCGCGTCGCATGATCCGTTACAAAATGATAGTAAACATTCTCCGAAGCTGCTACTTTTTGCCCATCAAAGCCACTAGCCGCTCGATCAATTAACTGATGATAATCATCGTTTCTAACGAGATGGATATATTGATCTTGTTTCCACTCTTGGAACTTATAAGGTCCTGTACCGACGTATTCTACAATTCCTTCTGCTGGTGCAGCTTCCACGATTTCCTTAGGCATAATAGCAGGGAACTGCGCTTGCGCTGACATTAGTATTAAAACGTCAGATGTTGCTGTCTCTACCGTTAACTTCACTTTATATTTATCTTCTTCTGTAAAAGTAGCATTGGGTAATAACGATTTCGCTCTAGAAGAAGTTACCAACCAACGATTCATGGAAGCAACAACATCTTCCGCTACCATTTCTTTGCCATTATGAAACTTCACTCCTTGGCGCAAAGTAAACAGATACGTTAATCCGTCTTCACTTTTTTCCACTGATTCCGCAAGGACAGGCATCGGTTCATAGTTAGCATTTAACGTATATAATTGTTCAAATATATTACCAGCCGTATCAAGTGCTACCGCAGATACTGTCATCGTCGTATCAAGCGTTGGCGGCTGTGCCGTAATAGCAATATGAAGCTCATCACGGTATTGCTTCTCAACATCGCCTTGCTCTGCTGTTTGCTGATTGCCGTTTCCTTCTTGTACGACATTACCGTTATTTTTCTCTTGGCCGTTACTACCGCAAGCAGTTATAAAAACTAAAGCACTTACTAACGTCAATATAAATAGTTGTTTCACTTTCATTTTTTCTCCCCCAGTACTTACTGTTCTCTTCTCACCTCATGCCCCTGTTTTCATCTCATCCAGTTGCAACTACATTTCAATATCCGATAATGCAGGTAGGTTTAATTAGTTATCTAAGATATTAATAGATTACTGTTTAATTGTCAACAAATAATAATAAAACTCGATCTATGTCTGTTGATGACGAATTATAATCTTTTTTTCGCCCAAAAAAAACACCTTTAGTTAATTAATAACAAAAAGTGTCTTATTTAGCAACCTATTTATTTTAGATACTATACTTTATTGCCACCTAGCTAGTGGCTTTTGGGCGGGACCTTCTAACACGTCACCTTTATAGCTAAAACGAGATCCATGACAAGGACAATCCCACGAACGTTCCCCATCATTCCAATTCACTTCACATCCCATATGTGTACAGGTAGTATCTACAACGAATAACTTACCCTCTTTATCTCGATATGCTCCCGCTCGTTTCCCGTCTACTTCCACCACTTTTCCTGTATCTAACGCCAGCTCATCCACTTGTGGTAATGTTCCTACCAATGATTCTAGCTTGCCAGTAAACAACTGTTTCGCTGTATCCACATTAATAGACACGAATGATTTAATATCAGGATCAGCATGAAACCTATCTGGCTTATACAAATCACGATAAAAACTAGCTTTACCGCTAATCGTTAAGTCAAACATCATCGCAGCTAGTGTACCAGTCGTCATCCCCCACTTTTTAAATCCAGTAGCTATCAATATGTTACTATCGTCACCAGCAATAGATCCGATAAACGGAATTTTATCTAGCGTAATTAAATCTTGGGCAGACCAGCGATACGCCACTTCCTCTATTCCAAACTGCTCTGCCGCAAACTGTGCTAGTATTTTATAATTTTGCATTGTACTCATATTGCCTTGCCCGACTTTATGCCCTTCCCCACCAATTAGCAACATTTCCTGTCCCTTTACCTGTACCGATCGGATAGACCGTTTTGGCATTTCTACATTGATGTGCATGCCTCCATGGAATGGTACGGTTGGTTTTCCACAAATAACGTAAGATCTATCGGCATACATTCTAGAAAAATAAGCTCGCATTCCATCGACAAAAGGGTAATGAGTACAAGCTACTACGTAAGAACATGTAATACTAAAACCTCGATCTGTCATCACCTTCGCACGCTGCTCCTGCTCGACAGTAACTGCCGTCACTTGCTCATACACTTCAACACCTAATTTGACTGCTTCTTCTAACAAGCGAGTGACATATTTTAAAGGATGAAATTGCGCTTGCCCACCTAACTTAATCGCACCTTCTGTTGCAAATGGTAACGGCGCTTGCTTCAAAAATTCCCCTTTTATGCCTAACTGTTCGTACGCTAGCCATTCCTTTTCTAATAACGGTAATTGCTCGGCAGAACAAGTGTATAGATATGCATCTTCTTGCTTATAATCACATTCGATTTGCAACGTCTCCATTTGTTCCGTAATAAACTGTAACGCTTCCTCATTCGATTTGTAATATTGCAATGCTTGCTCTGCACCAAAATGAGCGATTAACTCATCATATATCAGATCGTGTTGTACTGTAATCTTGGCTGTCGTATGTGCCGTAGTACCTTCTAGTACGTTACCAGCTTCTAGTAATACTACTTTAATACCACGCTTTGCTAGTAAATATGCTGTTGTTATACCGGTAATCCCTGCTCCGACAACAACAACTTCCGTATCCAAATTGTCTTCCAAGCGCTTATATTTCGTTTGTTCTGTCGATGCTCTCCAATAAGAATATGAGTCTGTTGGTAATGAATAACCTTCATAATTATGTTCAGACATAAATATAACCTCCTTTGTTCGGATATAATCGGATGTTTACTCTTCTATTCTTTCGTTTAACAGTTATTGCAAAGAGAGCTATACAGCCCCAAAGCGAACCCATATATTAATAGAAACAACACCATCAGTATTCCACTTCCATAAAAAGTTAAACATAAAGATTCCATGTTAATAAAATACATATCATCTGCCTTCCTCATATCATCAAAAAAAAGCCTGCTGCTCCAGATTTTCATCTGTTCGCATCAGACTCATTATTGTTGACATTAATCATCCAGACTCTGTTTCTCTATACTTTCCAGCCGTAATTCCTTGATACTTTTTAAATATTCGATTAAATGTAGTGAATTCTATATATCCGACCTGTAAAGCAACATCCGCAATGGAAGTAGCCTCTCCGAGCAGTAATTTCTTCGCTTGATTGATACGATACACGTTTATATATTCAAGCAGTGACTCTCCGGTTTCCTCTCGGAATCGTTTCGACAAATAAGAAGGGGTGATCTCAAACGATTGCCCGATCGTCGAAATATTCAAATCCGGGTTACCGTAATTTTCGTGGACATAGTCTTTAACTTTTGCACAAAAATGGTACGTATTACGATCTCGCTGCACTTGAATGTGACTCGTTACTTCTTGCAAAATGATCATCAAATGTTCTTTCATTTCCGGAACAGTTTTACCATTCATCAACCGCTTCAAAGGCTTGTTCATCTCATTGATCCCTTCAAAATAATTCAGTTCATCAACCGTCTTCAAAATTGTACTAATAATCGAACATGAGGCATCTAGACGAAATAACAGTCGCCGTACCGGCAGTATAATGTTCTCATATGACTATCTGTTAATTCCTTTTATACAATAATACGACCATTCCTCCTTACGTGGAGATAATGGTCGTATTTTGTTTCGTACAGCTTTCGTCTTGACAAAGCATGCACCGACTGTAGCTTAACCAGCGCAACTCTTATCACTAGTGATCAATGCACACCTCGTGGGTTGTAGTGTGAAATTAGCTTTGCACGTTCCTGTTCGGATAACTTAGGTAGGTTTTGGCGTGGTCGTAACTGACCATCGATAACGGCTGGATCAGATACCCGCATTGTAAGCTTCGCTGCCAATTGATTTCGCCAATCCTCTAAAGGTGCTTGCGGATCTCCAGATCTATCGTACAGTTCCTGTGGATCATCCTCGATGTGAAACAGTAACTCTTCGCCTTCTTCTTCGAACCAAATATACTTCCAAATGCCGTCTGTTACCATCAAGGAACGTTTACCAATATTGCCAAACTCACCAAGCACAATCTCTCGCACACGATCAGTTTTAGGTTGTTGAACAACTCCTAGTAAACTCTTCCCATCTAGATCCTCTGGTATAGGTACTCCTGCAATGGCAAGACAGGTCGGTAAAATATCTTGTAATCCTACCGGTGAATGATTCACCTGTCCTGGAACCCAATCAGAACCCAAAATGGATTCGGCATTTCTACCCGCCGGAGGTGTTATAATAAACGGAATCTGGCAAGCTCCCCGGGTGAAGTTAGCTTTGAACCACAAGTCATGATCTCCCATATTGTCACCATGATCCGATGTAAAAACAAACCATGTATTTTCAAGTATCCCTTCTTCCCGAAGGGTACCGATAATTCTGTTAATCGCTCGATCTACTTGCGTGATAGATGCATAAAATCCACGATAGGCGTTATCTATTTGTTTGGCTGTTTTCACTTCCCCTTGATAAGTAGCATGTAATCTTTGATGGTATAGTGAATGCCTATTGATCCAATCTCCTGAAACCGGCTGTGGCATCTCATCTTTTTCATACATATATAGATCACGCATTAAAGGGGTGAGCGGAGGGTGAGGTGCCGTAAAAGAAGCCCATAAAAATAACGGACGACTCCAATCTCGTCGCTTGATCGTTTTGCAACTGTTATCTGCAATCCATTCTGTCGGATGTAAGTGATCAGGCAAATGCCACGGTGACATGGAATATTCGTTGTTGGCAATACCATGACCGAAAGCCTGCCCTGCATACCCCTGTTCAGCAAGCCATTGCTCGTAGTCATCGTAACCTCGCTTTTTTTCGGAGCCTGCGCCCAACATCCGACCTTCCTCGCATAACAACATACTGTCGAATCCGTAGTGACATCGTTCGGGGTAAACATGCATCTTCCCTACTACTCTCGTCTCATAGCCAGCATCACCTAACAGCTTAGGTAATGTAGCATTCGTAGGAAGCGCATAACC
The DNA here is from genome assembly GCF_042684845.1 of Paenibacillus yanchengensis. Lineage (NCBI taxonomy): Bacteria > Bacillati > Bacillota > Bacilli > Caryophanales > Paenibacillaceae > Paenibacillus > Paenibacillus yanchengensis. The sequence goes on from NZ_JBHUMH010000010.1 coordinate 161,694, forward strand.
TTCTTTGTATGTCGTTAATCCTAGTTGATGCCCTTCCAAACCTGTCATAATCGTTGCTCTTGCTGGGATACAAACCGGCGTCAACGAGTAGGCTTGGTCGAATCGTACGCCGCTTCGTGCCAAATAATCAATTCGAGGTGTTTCGATCAATGGGTTCCCCGCACATCCCATCAAATCTCCTCGCATCTGATCTGTCGAAATCAGTACAATATGAGGTCTATTACTCATAGCACATGTCTCCATTCACTTTTATTATGGCAGATGCTATTGCCATAGTTTACTCAAATCGGCTATCAAAACTTGCCTTCTTCCTTCTGGCGTTCCATTAAAGCAAATATATTGGTTATCTTCGCTCCAAACGGGATGCGGATCGCAGCGGAAGTCCCCTGCCGTGTCGGTACCCGCTAATGTCCAAATATCAACAATTCGCTCATCTGTACCAGCTACCGTATCTATTAAGCGGATCGGCACTTCAAAATTCTCATTCACAAACTCTGCTTCGGATGTATAAGCATCGGTCAGAATATAACGGCCGTCCTTCGAATAACTAGGATGTCCCCCACCTGTAGCGAATGGAGCTACCAAGCGCAGCGATTGGCCATCTTCCGCAAAAACACTAAAGCGTAGTCGCTTTAAATTAATATTCATTAAAATTTCTCGTCCATTACTGTGCCAATCTGGATGATGAGAACCTTTTAACCAAAATTCGTAAGGCAATGCTAATTTAGCATCACTTCCATCCATATTCATCGTTACGATGAATGGTAGTATTGGCCTGCCATCATCAAACAAACAACGAACCACTTGCATCAACCTTGTTTGCTGTGGATTAATCTTCACATGGAAAAAGACGAACCGTGCTCCTTCTACATCTCGCTTATCAGGCAAAAGATCATAGGCTTGTTTATAGCTAAAAAGTAACTCTCTTTGATTGGATGCAACATCTGTCCGCCAAAGTCCATCCTCATCAGATGCCCCAATCGGAGGAGGGTTACTATGTTCAGGGGCAATTGCCGCACCATATCCCATCTGCGAATAATTAACAACAGATAGATTAGGACTATAAATATAACGACCATCTTTAGATGCTTGATATACCGATCCGGCTAGTCGTACTTTTTCTCCTGTATGTGGATTTAATTTGTAGGCAAATACTTCACCCTTCTCTTTATCATTGAAGAAAAGCTCATCATCACTGTTTCCCCAGCAAATATGGGCACCGACTTGCATTCCCCATCCCTTTGTCTTACAAAGCTCCACCATCGACTGTTCTTGCAAATCGATCAGGCAAACTACTGCTTCATCCTCAGGAGCTGGTTCTCTATCTTGAAACGGTAATTTAAGTACAGCCAAATAGCGACCAGAAGGACTCCATGGTTTCACATCAAAAAAATTGTGAATATAGTATCCGTCATCAGGCGTTACGATTTGAACGGGATAACTTCCTTTGTCATACGTACGAAACTTGTAATGTTTCACTTGTCCAATTGTCATGCAGTAATCCTCCTAATTGTATGTTTATACAACAAGCAAATGATCTAAAGGTGCCACTTTCTCTCCGAGTCTAATCTCGATATCCACTCCACGCATCGCTAGAGAATACGGTATAATCCGTCGTGCCACTGGACCTCCACCTCGCTGCGACTCCTCCATTAACTGTAAATCGATCATATCAGCTCGCCATGTCAATAGCGCTACCAGCAATTGCTCCTTCACATTAGCATACTTGGGGTCGTTATAAAGGTCGCATCGCTCGGAAGGATCTTGCACTCGGTCATACATCATCCCAGTCTGCTCTTCAAAATAATACTCTAATTTCCAACGCTTTGTCGCCACAGCTGCCGACTTATACAATGTACCAGTAGCACAGCGACGAGGGGACTCCAACCCTTGCGTGAGTGGCGTAAACAAATCGAAACCTTGAATGTACCGCGAACTCGTTCCAGCTGCTGCTAGTATTGTTGCAGAAATGTCTGTCCATGTCGCAAAATCAGTCGTTTTTCCACTTGGTAGTACACCCGGCATACTCATAATAAATGGAACGCGCCATGTCGCATCCAAGTAATTATGCTTATCATCAAAGCCATGATCAAACATTTGTGTACCGTGATCGGAAGAAAATAGAATAAGCGTGTTTTCTCGCAGTCCGGTTTCATCTAAATAGGTTAATAATCTACCTACTTGCGCATCAATAAAAGCAGTCATTCCATAGTAAAGTCTGCGTTTTTTATCTATTTCGGTTAATGTTTCTGGTCGCTGGAGATTGTCAGCTAATTCATCCTCTTGCCCAAGAAAACCAAGTAACCTGCGAGTATGCACAGATAGATTTTCCAAATCACCCGGCTCATAATCAATTGGTGGCAGCACAACATCGTCAAACATCGTTGCCCAATCACCGGGAGGATCGAGTGGCGAATGAGGGCTTAACAGAGAGCAAAACGTAAAGAACGGACCTTCTCCAGCCTGACGGCACTTCTCCATTTCCTCCATCGCCGTAGTAACCAAAAAAGCATCCATATGCAAATCATCTGGGACGGAGCCAAGACCTACACTTGATCGTGACAGTCCATGTTGACTTATAAATTTTCCATAACTGTCTTCAGGAGAGAGCGCAGACTTTTCCCCTTTAACATCACGTATAATATCAAAGGAAGTCGAGTGCTCGCCAAAATGTGTTTTACCGACCATAATGTTCGTATATCCTTGTTCGCGCAACAAATCCGGAAAAATCATATGTCCACTTTTTCGGTCAATTCCATTCTCAATACAACCGTGTATTGGCGTATGTAGTCCAGTCATCAGACTACTGCGTGCTGGGGAACAAACCGGAGAAGCAGTATGCGCATTATCAAATAATACACCCTCTTCTGCCAATCTATCTAAATGAGGTGAAACCGCAAATGTCGAACCCATACATCGTAGTGTGTCACAACGTTGCGTATCTGTTGTAATTAGTAATATATTAGGCTTTTCCTTCTTATTCATCGTTCTCCCCATTCCTTCAAACTAATATTAAGAGCCGAATATTAATTTTCCACTTGTAGCATGAGCTTTTTAATTATCAACGCAACAGGATGGAAGTTATCGTAAAAATGCAGGAAGGCGTACTTATGTACGCCATTTATAACTATCGTCCCTTCTGCAACAAACTACACCAAACTATGTTAACTCTTTTTCACTGGTTTAATCTCAACCATTTTTTGTTCCAGACGTGACTGATCCGCTGCAAATCCGATCAAATGCCCATGAAGCGACTTCTCTAGCGAAGTGGAAGAGATCGAAGGCGGTGCACCCTTCATTACTTTGATAAAATCAGCAACAAGACGTAAGTCCCCTCCACCATGCATATCCTTCGACACACCAACATCAATCTGCTCCTCAGAATAGAGATGACCTTTACGAGCATCAGGATGTCTTATAAAGTAAGAACCTTGTTCCATCTCTCCTTGAATTTCGCCTTTCGTACCTATAATGTGAATCGATCGACCTCGCTTTGAAGTCCCACCTGTCATCACGTGAGTTCCTGTACTACCGTCTTCAAACTCGATAATTACCGTTTGATGATCAACTACATCGTTACCAGAACGCCAAACGCAACGACCATACGGACTATCGGTTCTCAGCGATTCTGCCAATTCTTCATCGCTCATTTTAACGCCTAAATGTGTATTATAAGTAACATAACCTTCCCACAAACGCTGCTCAATATAATGCTTGCGAGCAGAATAGGAGCATGTTTCTTCAATTGCACAATCCACTAGACAGCGTGTACCTGACCCTGAAGGCGCTTTCTCCGGTCGGAAATGTAGTAGATTTCCGAAACTACTTACTTTGACCGGCTGAACGTCTCCCTTCATCCAAGCCAAAACGTCCAAGTCGTGACAGCTTTTAGCCATAAGCATAGACGAACCTCCTGTGTCCTTCCGTCCCCACTTTCCTCTCACATAAGCCATCGCCATATGGTGATACGTAACATTCTCCGCAGTCGTCAAACTAACAATATCTCCGATTACACCGTCGGCTATTGCTTTACGAATCGACTCGTAAAATGGTGCATAGCGCAATACGTGACAGATCACTACTTTTCTACCAAGACGCTCTGCCTCTTCATACAACTCCAAAACTTCATCCATACTAACACCGATCGGTTTCTCTAGCATGATGTCGTATCCGGCTCTAAGCATCGGAATCGAAGTAGCTACATGTAAGTGGTCCATTGTACCATTAATGACAGCATCCGCTATCTTTGGCTTAGCAATAAACTCCTCTACATCGACAAAACAGTTTTCATCTTGTAAATTAAATCTTTGCTTAGTTAAAGCTCTCCGCTCACTGTCCGGCTCAACGACTCCGACTATTTTCATTTGTTCGGGATGTTTCTCCGCATAAGATGAATATATTAAGCTACGATGACCAGCACCTACAATGACTACTGTAGTTGGTCTCTCTTGATCAATCTTATCATTATAGTCACTATCTACTGCTATTTGGTTGCTCATTCTCATATCCCTCTCTATAAATAGTTATATTACAATCGTCTACTTCTTTACATCCTGATACCACTGGGTAGCTTCTTCAATTGCTTTATTGCCTCCACGTGCTTTCCAGTCTTCAACGAATGTATCAAAGTAGTCGATACTTTCTTGACCAATAATGATTTTGGCAGCGATCTCCATAAATAAGCCGTTTTTAGTAAGCTCAGGTTGAGATAGCATAATCGAAGGGACAGGCATATCAAGCCCATCATTCACTCGACCTTCTTCATCTCCTATTCTCGCCGCTTCCGATATGAGTTCTCCATTTGGTCTTCCCTTCATATACGCTTCGTTCATACTATATGGTTTTCCAGTAATTTGTAGAAACATCGAGTGCATATTTGCCTTGTTAGTTTCATCGGCAGTTGTCGGATAGTTATACTCGATCTTACCGTCCTTAACGATATAATCCGTATCCTCAATACCATAAGTCATAAAAGTATCCGCTTCTTCCGTATAAAACCAATCTAAAAATTTAATAACTACCTCTGCTTTTTTACTACTAGCAGGAATCGCATAAGCAGATCGCAACGGTGAGCCTATTTCTCCTCCACCTTTTCCATCAGGACCAATTGGTGCAGCGATATTAATAACTTCAGCGGTAGGATCGCCTTGCTTTACATTAATGGCCCACATGTCGGGAAAACTTGGAGAATGCACCCACATACCTACACGAGCAGCTCCTTTAATCTTCGCATCCCAGTCCTTGCCCTCTTGCACAAATACTTCATTGTCCAGTAATCTTTCTTCGTATAAGTATCGATAAACTTTTAGTGCTTCTTTCATTTCCGGCAAAATGAATTTAGGTACCAACTGGTTATCTTTGTACTTCCAAGTGCCTGCAAGTATTCCTTCACCCGGATTGACATCATAGGCTCCAAAAAATATTTCCGCAGCTCTTAAATTTTTACGTCCCGCAAAAGGAATTTCATCTTTTTTACCGTTATCGTTCGGATCTCCATCACGAAATGCTATTAATACATCAATATACTCATCAACTGTCTTAGGTATTTCTAACCCGAGTTTATCGAGCCAATCTTTCCTTATATATACAATATCATTTCTAGTCGTTACTGACAACGTTGGTATTGCGTAAATTTTTCCACCTTTACTTATTCTAGGGGAGTCCCACACCTCTTGAGGAATGTTCTTTTTAAGATTAGGACCGAAGTTGTCTATCAAATCATTTAGCTCCATAAAAACGCCATTATCAATCGCGGGTGCCGATACACTTGTATTAATACCTGTTATTTCTAGCAAATCTGGTAGTTTTTCATTAGCAGCAAGCAGTAAATTAAGTTTTTGATCAAAACTTGTTGTAGGAATAAGTTCAAGATTTATATTCGTTTTAGAAAGTTCCTCTAATTTTTTAACATAGACATCTTCATTAATGTTAGGAGATGCTTCAACATAAGGTAACGATCTTTGGTTCATCGTAATATTTATGGAAGGAGTTACCTTTCCATCTACTGAATTTTGTCCCTCCCCTGAATTACTTCCACAAGCTGACAACATTGCAATAACTACAAGCGCTCCAATTAATTTATTTCTTACTCTCATTTTTATCCCGCTCCCTTAGTTATGTTATGATTAACCTTTATAGAACCAAGCAATGCACCTTTAATAAAATGTTTCTAGATCATTGGATAAATGAATAACATTGGCATAATAAAGGGCAGCGATCTGTAAGGGAACAATCGACCAGACACGAAGCGCTTGATCGCGAATGCGCTTTCTTTACTGTTGACTGATCTTATTATCTCCGTAAAATAACTTACCTCATTCGAAACACATGCGCGATTGGTGATTGAACAGACGGTTCATTGTCCGGTATTTGAACAACGATGCCACTTTCTGTCGGGCGGTATTCCAGATTTTCTTGACCGCCAAGCAGATCAATACATTCGAAAGATTGCGTTATCGGAAGATGAACTTCTGTCTGTACTGTTTCATTATCATCTTCATACAAGTAGAAGCCATAAATGGTATCGCCTTTTCTAGTAAAATAGCAATTATCTCCCGAATATGGTTCGCACATACGTGTGCCATAAATGGCCTCTCCGTAAACATTTAACCATGCACCTAGCTCTTTGATTCGGGTTATCGCAGTTTTAGGTAGTCTCCCATCAGGCTGTGGTCCAACATTAAGCGCTAAATTCCCACCTTTGGCTACAACTTCAATGAGTAAATGAATCAACTCACGAATCGGTTTATAATCATGCTCATTCTCATAGCGGAAAGACCAATCCGACCCCATCGTAATATTACTTTCCCATGGAACGTCCATTGCAACATCGGGCACTGTCTGTTCGGGAGTTAACACGTTCTCATTTACTCCACCAACACCGCGATCCACTGTCAAAAGCCATGGCTGTGTTTTCCGTGCTTTCTCCACAACTTCCTCCAGTCTGATGTCCTCCCCTCTGCTTGGTCTCACCCAGCCTCCATCGAGCCAAAGCATATCAATGCGACCATAGTTCGTCATTAGTTCCATAATCTGCTCATGGGTGAACTGTACGAATTGTTCCCATAGTTCTGGATGTTCCTTAGCATCGTAGGACGCTCCACGTGACATCTCATTTCCCTGTTTCATTCCAGGTGCCCAGTAGGTTGGTGTATGCCAATCTGCCTTTGAGAAATAAGTGGAGATACCTAATCCTTTTGCACGAAAGGCATCGAAAAGTTGCTTGCAAACATCGGCATATTTATGCGTACGGAATGGACTTTCGGGACCTGTAATGCGATAATCTGTCGTATTGGTATCCCACATACAAAATCCATCATGATGTTTTGTCGTAAAAGTCAAATATTTAAAACCATTTTCTGCAGCCAACTCCGCCCATAGTTCGGGCTGAAAACGAACTGGATTGAACGTTTTATTTAACGCAAAGTACTGTTGCTTAAATTCTTCCCCATCAACATCCCAATCAATACTAGCACGCGACCAATAAGCATCGCCATCGCTAAGCGCCCACGATGATATGATACCAAGCTGAGAATAGGGAGCCCAATGCATCATCAGACCTAGTTTCTGATCTTTGAACCATTCGAGACGCTCCAGCAGAAGTGGATTTTCAGGCTTAACCCATTGTTCTGCTCTGTTGTAGCTATGAACACCACGCCTCACAATTTGTGCATGATCATCCTTTTTTCTTCTAATTTCCTGACTCATTATATACCTCCATTGCATTATTCTTAAGCTTAATTTAATGAATACTATCCTTTGTTTAACCTTTAATAGAACCAAGCATTGCCCCTTTAATAAAATGTTTCTGAATCATTGGATAAATGAATAAAATTGGCACCGTAGCAACAATAATCGTTGCCATTCTAATTCCTTCAATGGACATCAACATACCAGAATCCATACTGCCAACATCATTTTCTACAAGTAACTGCCGTAATTTAACCTGTAAAGTAAAAAGAGAGGGATTTCTCAAGTACATAATCGCTCCCATATATCCATTCCAATAACTAACGGCATAAAAAAGGCCAATCGTCGTTAACGACGGTAATGAAAGCGGTAATATAATTCTGCCAAAAATATTAAATTCGTCACAACCATCAATAGTAGCTGCATCTGTAAGCGCTTTTGGAATACCTCTAAAAAAAGTTATCATAATGACCAAGTTAAACGCACTAATAAGTCCAGGGATGATAAGCGCATGTAATGAATCCAACAAACCAAATGACTTCACCACGAGATAGGACGGAATCAAGGGAGCTGGAAATATCATCGTGATAATGATCAACAGCATCATTAAACTTCGGCCTTTTAAATATGATTTTGATAATCCATAGCCCATAAGTGAAGTAAATAAAAGACTTAAAGCGGTACCGGCTATTGTTACCCAAATGGTAATACCAAAAGCTCGCCAAATCGCCATGTTTTTAAATACAGCCATATAATGATCGAATGTAAATTGAACAGGGAATACGGATACTTCACCTTTTAAAATAGCCTGACCGTCGCTGAAAGATCCTGCTAATATGTTGAGAAAGGGAATTAGCATTACTAAGCTGATTCCAATCAATAAGGTGGCATTAATAATCGGGAATATAGGTGGCTTCTTCCTTATGCTCATTCCTTCACCTCTAATCAATATAATGTCTCTCCAGTCAACTTTTTACTTATTTGATTAAAGCTAACGATAAGCATTAAGCCAACTACAGATTTAAAAATTCCGATTGCTGTCGTATAGCTATATTGCCCTCCTAGCAAGCCAACAGTATAAATATACGTGTCCATAATTTGCCCTTTTTCAGCGACGAGCGGATTAAGCAACATATATATTTGTTCAAACCCTAAATCTAATAAATTTCCAATTCTCAGTAGAAACAAAACCATAATCGTTGGCAATAAAGATGGGATTGTAATACTAATTATTTTTCGAATCCTTCCAGCACCATCAACATCAGCAGCTTCATAAAGCTCCGTATTGATACTAGCTAAGGCTGCGAGATAAATAATCGTATTCCAGCCAACTTCCTTCCAAATTCCCGATGCAACTACTATCGAACGAAAGAATTCAGGCTGCTGCATAAAGAAAATTCGCTCTAAACCTAGTAGTTCTAATATTTCGTTAACAATTCCATAGTTGGGCGATAGTACGTTGATAACTAACCCTCCTACAATAACCCAAGACAAAAAATGTGGGAGATACACTATCGTTTGTACTGTACGTTTAAACCATATTTTCCTAACTTCATTAAGAAGTAAAGCTAACATAATCGGAGCAGGAAAACCAAACACAAGTTGATAGATACTAATGACTACCGTGTTTTTAAATATTCTAAAGAACTCTGGATACGTAAATAATGTTTCAAAGTGTTTTAATCCGACAAACGGGCTCCCCAGTATGCCTTTGTAAATATTGTAGTCCTGAAACGCAATGAAACTTCCCATAATTGGAACATATTTGAATAGAATAAAAAACAAGATTCCTGGCAGTATCATGCAATACAATTGCCAATATTTTAAAACGTGAGGCTTCGTCTTTTTTTTGCTTACTTCAGTGTTAAACAAATGAGTGGGGGGCGCATTTGAATTCATGGGCAACCTCCTAATTTCTTATGTGATAACCCAATATTAGAAGAAATCAGAAAATTCGTACATGGTATTCCTTACGTTAGTTGTGTTTTAATAAGATAATGTATGCGCTTTATTTGGTAGATCGAAACTCTCGAGGTGATATACCATAAAGTTTTTTGAACGTTTTACTGAAATGCGGGTAATCTGTATATCCGATATGTTCTGGTATTTCATAAGCTTTACAATGAGGATCAGATAATAGTTGTTTCGCCTTCTCCATTCGTGTTTCAATTAAATATTGAGAAAAAGAAATACCAATGCTCTGTTTAAATATTTGACTTAAATAAGGTGCAGTTAAATTAACATGATCGGCTACCATCTGCAAAGAGAGCTCATTATTTTTGTAATGATCCTCAATAAATGTGGTCACCTGTTTGACACTCATATGCGCACTATAATTTCGCGTCTCCCGAATAGTTTGCAGCCACCCATGGATCAACTGCTTATTTAAAACTTGCACTTCTGCCATACTTTTTTCCCAAAGAATCGTTTCTTTCTTGTCGTAATCAAGTTTTTTTGCTCCTAAATCATTGTGAAGATAGGAGTAAATTCTACTCAAAAACTCCATACTCCTCACTTTATATTGCGAGTTAACTCCGCCGCTATCTATCCATTTTCTATTAAAACAATCGATCGACTGGATCGCCTCGGTTTCATTCACATCCCATATATACTGAGCCATACGTTTGGTTTCCTCCGAACAATATATTAACCACTCGCTGTACTCACTCCAGTCAACCTGACGCTTCTCAAACTCCATTTTGACTTTATGTAATGTTTGCATCAGTTGTTCTGGTCGGATCGGTTTAAGCAAATAATCACTAACTCCATAATGTATTGCTTCTTGGGCGAAACTAAAATCACCATAACCAGACAATATAATAAACTGACAATGAATCCCTGACGATTTAACGTTTTTAATGACCTCTAACCCATTCATCAATGGCATTTTAATATCTGTAATAATTAAGTCAGGAAAAACACGCTCCGCTAGCTGTAAACCTTCAACACCGTTAGAACCTTCACCTACAACGTCAATGCCAAATGAAGATTCAGAAACAAGTTTATTTAGACTTTTTCGAATTAAGGCTTCATCCTCAATAATTACTGCACGCATCATGCTGATTCGTCCTTTCTATCTTGTCTCAAAGGAATAACAACTTCCATCATTGTCCCTAGATGATCAGATTTAACGATGTGTAAACCGTACGGATGACCAAAAGTCAAACGTAACCTAGCATGAACATTAATCAAACCAATATGACCATTTAATCCTTCATTCATATTTTCATGTAATTCGTTATATTGATCTGCAAATACGGCATTAAATCTCAACAACACATCACTAGACATCCCTCTACCATGATCCGTAATTCGAATGATATATTTTTCATTCTGAGTTTCACCCGTTATCCCAATATAACTTGGCGGAAGTAAGTGATTCTCATAAGCATGAATAAAACAATTTTCGATTAACGGTTGTATAGAAAGACTGCAAATAGAAATCGTTGAAGCTTCTATCCAATCCAATTGAAATTCACACATTAATTCAGGAAATCTTTCCTTTTGAATTTCAAGATATGTTTGAGTATGATGTAATTCTTCCGTCAAGTTTACTACTTGCATCGTATCCTTCATACAATATCGAAACATATCAGCTAGAGCAGTAGCCATTCTACTAACTGGCATTACCCCTTCGAGAAGCGCATGAGAATTAATAACCTCTAACGTATTGTATAAAAAATGGGGATTAATCTGAAACTGAAGCGCTTGTAACCGCGACTCCTTTTGCCGTAACAGCAAATCTTTTTCTCGTAACTGTCCTGCATGCACCTCTACGAACAGCCGTCTCAGTTCCCTAATCATATTGTTAAATCCTAAAAACAAACTATTAATTTCTTTTTCCCTTCGACCTGGAGCTGAGATCAGCCAATCTCCATCTTGTGCTTTGCGCATAAGTCTTTCTAAAATACTTAGTGAATTCGTAATATAGAATACATAACCACCAATAATGATGCAGGCAACGAAAGTAATAATAAGTAAAATCCAAATTGATTGGTCCCTTAACACAATTAATCCGTTATTAAACTCATGTATTGGAAATTCAGAGATAATCGTCCATCGTGTAGATTCAGAAATATTGTAAGTAACGATATTAGCTACTCCCTCTTCTTCACGCAAAAATGTCCCTTTTTCCAGCTCCAATGAATCCATACCAGCCGTAAACCATTCCGGAATAATGGAGCCTAACGTGTCATACTGACCTGAATCATAAATAATTCGATCATTCGAATCGATGATCCGCAGCTTTCCCTTCATCCCTGTTTGCAGCTTATTCACTTTATCCCACATCTCGTTAAGTCTAATATGAAACACCATCAATCCATTGGTCTGATACAATGTTGTATCACTAAATTTCCGCGTAATCGTAAGTATAGGAGTATCATTGGGCCAACGAATACCCATTATATTGTAATTTCCTAAACTTGTATTTTTTAAATAGCTTTCATAATCGTCATAAAGAGGTAACGAAACATGATTAGAAATTTGAAGACCATTTGCAGAATATATGGTAAGTGAATAAACTTCAGGACGAGCAAACACAATTTGTTGCAGTAAATCATTTTGGATATCTCGAGTTAATAAAAACTGCTCATAAGCCTGATCTGGCTGAAGTAGCATAAATTCTTTAATCAATGGATGAACAATTAATGGCAGCGTAGAGCGTTCCAATTCTTGAAAATAATCGTTAATCTGATTATTTAACTGGGTGACAAGCTGTTCATTAAATTCTCTGCCTACATCTACGATTGTATCCGATGTTTTATCAAACCAGATTTTAGAAAGTAAAAGTGATGGTAGCAACAGAAACATAATAAATAAAACAATCAATTTTTTTCTCAAAGTTTTTTACCTCACGTAGATTAATTGTTTTTTTACTCATCATTTCTAAATCATAGATTTACATAGACTAGATTATAACAAACTTCATGTCACCTCAATTACCAAGCTGAACAATTGAAGGATAACGATCTGTAATGGAACAATTGACCAGACACGAGGTATCTGGTCGCGAATGCGCTTTCTTTACTGTTAACTGATCTTATTATCTCCGTAAAATAAATTACCTCATTCGAAACACATGCGCGATTGGCGCTTGAACAGATGATTCATTTTTCGGTATTTGAATGACGATGCCACTTTCTGTCGGGCGGTATTCCAGATTCTCTTGTCCACCAAGCAGATCAATACATTCGAAAGATTGCGTTATCGGAAGATGAACTTCTGTCTGTACTGTTTCATTATCGTCTGCATACAAGTAGAAGCCATAAATGGTATCACCTTTTCTAGTAAAATAGCAATTGTCTCCAGAATATGGTTCGCAAATACGTGTACCATAGATTCCTTCTCCATGAACATTCAACCATTCACCTAGAGCCTTGATCCGAGCTATTGCAGTTTTGGGTAGCCTCCCATCAGGCTGTGGTCCAACATTTAGTGCTAAATTCCCACCTTTGGCTACAACTTCAATCAATAAATGAATCAACTGGCGAATCGGCTTATAATCATGCTCATTTTCATAGCGGAATGACCAGCCCGCTCCCATCGTAATACAACTTTCCCACGGAACGTCCATTGCAACATCGGGCACTGTTTGTTCGGGAGTTATCACATTCTCATATACTCCACCAACACCACGATCGGCTGTTAAAAGCCACGGCTGTGTTTCCCGTGCTTTCTCAACAACTTCCCCCAGTCTAATGTCTTCCCCTCTGCTTGGTCTCACCCAGCCCCCATCGAGCCAAAGCAAATCAATCCGACCATAGTTCGTCATTAGTTCCATAATCTGCTCATGGGTGAACTGTACGAATTGTTCCCATAGTTCTGGATGTTCCTTAGCATCGTAGGATGCTGCACGTGACGTCACATTTCCCTGTTTCAATTCTGGTGCCCAGTAGGTTGGTGTATGCCAATCAGCCTTTGAGAAATAAGTGGAGATTCCTAATCCTTTTGCGCGGAAGGCATCGAAAAGTTGCTTGCAAACATCAGCATATTTATGCGTACGGAATGGACTTTCGGGACCTGTAATGCGATAATCTGTCGTATTGGTATCCCACATACAAAATCCATCATGATGCTTAGTCGTAAAATTCAAATATTTAAATCCGTTTTCCGCAGCCAACTCCGCCCATAGTTCGGGCTGAAAACGAACTGGATTAAACGTTTTATTTAATGCAAAATACTGTTGCTTAAATTCTTCCGCGTCTACATCCCAATCAATATTAGCACGCGACCAAGATGCGTCACCATCGCTAAGCGGCCATGAAGATATGATACCAAGCTGAGAATAGGGAGCCCAATGCATCATCAGACCTAATTTCTGATCTTTGAACCATTCGAGACGCTCAAGCAGAAGCGGATCTTCAGGCTTAACCCATTGTTCTGCTTTACTAAAGCTATGAACACCCCGCCTCACAATTTGTGCGTGATCTTGTTTTTTTACACTATTTTCCTGACTCATTTTATACCCTCCAATGATATATTACTAGTTTTAGATTAAATGAGTACTATCCTTTGACCGCTCCAATTAATGCCCCTTTGACAAAATATTTCTGGAGAAACGGATAGACAAGAAGAATAGGTACGGTCGCTACGATAATCGTTGCATATTTAATCGTTTCGCTAACGATAGTAGATTGACCAACGTCTAAACCTGCCGTCATCGCACTAGTATCATTCTGAATTAGAATCTCACGAAGGATCAGTTGTAACGGATACTGCGACCGATCGTTAAGAAATATCATCGCATTAAACCATGAATTCCAATGACTAACACCATAATATAACGTCATAACCGCAATCACCGGAAGCGATAATGGAAGAATAATACGAGTGAGAATAACAATATCGTTCGCTCCATCGATCCGCGCAGATTCTTCCAAACTAACAGGAATCGCTGCGAACGAAGTTCTCATAATCATTAGGTTAAACGTGCTGATCGCAGTCGGAAGAACCAAAGCCCATAACGTATTATTTAATCCCACACCTTTTACAATTAAATAAAACGGAATTAATCCCCCACTAAAGAACATTGTGAACACGATAAATAATGTAATTTGTCTTCTATATTTTATTTGTGGACGTGACAATCCATAAGCACCAAGTGAAGTTAGTACCAAATTGAACCCCAAACCAAGCACCACATAAGTAATCGTATTAATATATCCTGTTAAAATCATCGGGTTCTCGAACACTTTCTTATACGCCAAAAATGTAAAACCAAGAGGCTTCCATAACGGCCCACTATGGGATAGTATTTCACTAGGTTCGCTGACCGACGCCAGAAATACGTAGAGAAGTGGATAGATAGTGACTACCATCAATGCTGCTAACACAATATAATTTATCGAATCGAAAAGGACGCCACTTAATGTACGCTTCTCCATAACATTTCTCCTTTCACCATAAACTAGTGTCATTCAGCTTGCGGCTTAATGTATTGGCAAGAATAACTAAGATGAAATTAATGACGGAATTAAACAAACCGACCGCTGCACTAAGACTATAGTTGAATTCTTGCAAACCTATCCGGTATACATAAGAAGAAATCACATCAGCCGTCTCATAGGTAATCGGCGAGTAGAGCAATATGATTTTTTCAAAACCAACGCTAAGCATTTGACCTAAATTTAATATAAGCATAACTACTATTGTAGGTAGAATACCTGGTATTGTAATATGAATCATCTGACGAAAACGATTCGCTCCATCCATTTTGGCAGCTTCATACTGCTCCATATCGATCCCTGACAAAGCAGCTAAATAAATAATCGTCCCCCAGCCAATTTGCTGATAAATGCCAGACGATACAAAGATAGTACGGAACATTTCCGGCTGTAACAGCAAACTCTCTCCAAGATTTCTACCAGTTATCCATTCATAAATTAACGTAATAATGCCATCAGAACTAGTAAAATCTTTCAAAATTCCAGCTATGACAACAAGCGAGATAAAGTGTGGCATATACGTAACCGTTTGCACCAATCGCCTAAAAATAGCGGATCTTAATTCATTAAGTAACAGTGCCATTATGATAGGCGCGGGAAATCCGAAGATGAGTTCATAGGAACTAATTAAGATCGTATTTTTCAAAATACGCCAAAAATAAATTCCATTAAAAAAGTCAGCAAAATGAGTAAAACCGTTCCAAGGACTACCTACAATTCCAAGTGCGGGGCTAAAATCCTTAAAAGCGATGATTGCACCGTACATGGGACCATAGTGAAAAATGATATAATATAACAGGACAGGGGCAATCATGAAGTAAATGTATTTATTCGTTCTCAATTCTTTCATAAAACCTTGCAATCCATACACCCCTTTCTCTAGCTTTTCTCAGATGAATTCTTTGTTTTACCTCTCTAGATAACGCTCATACGCGCTTTGGTAAATAGCAATAACCTTCTCCACTCCGATAGTGTTTAGTTGCTGTCGGTATTTCTCAAAATTGTCCAACGATTCTTTGCCCATGATGAATTTTACAAACATTTCTTCCTTATAGCTGTTTAAATCCGTTAATATTTTGGCTACTTGAGCACTTTCTTCCACTGTTGGGGTAATAAATCTTGGCAGTATGTGCTTCTCTGCTTCTGTATTCGACCAGACTTTGGCTGCGTCATCCTGTTGTTTGTAGGTGTTAGTATTTCGATTCACATCAGTAAGGTATGGACCGTTTTGCTTCGAGTATTGGGACAATATCTGTTGCACGTTAAATTGCTCATTGTTTACTATTAAATCTGTAAATTTTGGTGTCCCATTATCCAGCTCGTAACTTTCGCCTTCAATTCCATAATTGAAAAGCATATTTCCTTTCTCACTAAATGCATAATCAAGCCAACGTGCTGCTATTTCCACATTTTTGGATGACGCTGCAATCGCTGCTGAATTGGAAGGATTATATTCAAAATCACGCTGCCCGATAAATGCCTTCTCTCCTTTATTCAACACTGGATAAGGCACTCCCACCACTTCATAATTGAGGTCTTTATCCTTCATTGTATCGAGCCAGCGTCCCATTCCACCTCCAATTAAACCAACGGTAGCGCCAGAAATACCAGAAGTTATTTTGTTATCAAGGGTTTTCCCATCAGCGTCCGGAATAGAAAAATCTTTATCGATAAGCCCTTCTTCATACCATTTACGAAGTAACGTCAGTGCTTCTTTGAACTGCGGATCATAGGGACCATACCGTACTTTCCCTTCATCATCCAGATAAAAACCGTTAGAAGTTCGATACGCTCCGATGAAAACATCAGCGATATCCCACTTGCCACCAGCATACTTTGCGGTAAACGGTGATATGGCATTTTTCTTTTCTTTGAAAGCTTTGAGCATTTCATACCATTCATCTATCGTCTCGGGAACTGGCAAACCTAATTCATCCAACCAATCTTTACGTACGACAGGTCCCTGATATACCAACTGTGAAACTGACTCCCGCAACATAGGAAATACGTAGTATTGCCCACTATCAGTCTTCAACTGTCTAGCCACTTCCGGGTTAGCTTCCATAATTCTTTTCAAATTTGGCGCATATTGATCGATAATATCATTCAAAGGTAAAATAACTTTATCTTTAATTGCTTTCTCTGGTCCCCCTGGATATGCTGTCCACGTATATTCAATAACATCTGGCAACTCATTCGATGCGACCATCAAGTTGAACTTTTCTGATGTTTGCCCGACTGGTGGATGCGTATAAGTTACCTTGACACCAGTCTGCTTCTCAAGTTCTTTTCCAAAGCTGGTATCCGCCATGTTCTGAATATTAACCGACAGCAAATTGTTGTTGAGAGGTTGCCAAGAAGTAAGCGTAACACCTGCTTCGAGTGGGTAACTTGTTGTTACCGGAGCTTGATTCTTCTCGGGAGTCGAAGGTGTCTTCTCCTCGGGAGCAGAGGTACAAGCTGCCGTGAGCATTGCCATACTTAACAAAATGCTTATTGCCGAATAGAGCTTCTTTTTTTTCGCCATGTTAGTTTCACCTTTCTGTTCCACATATTATGATACGCTTTCATTATCAGGTATTTTTAACTTCTATGTACACTAACAAAACATAAACTCTACTTATAAAAGTGAGAAAAGGCACTATTAATTCGTAGATTATCATTACATTATTGGTTTCACAGACATCCTTCATCATTCTTGCATCCTTCTACACTTTACTTAGGCAACAAAGGGAGGGCTGTCTAATAAATCCTAAACGAAATGAAACTTCTTTTGCACCATTTCCTCAAGTTCCCACTAGAGTAAATGGCGATTTTGCTTGATACAATCTTCAAAAAGCTAAATTTATACGTTTTCTCATACAAAACCTACGTTTCTAGCTACTTCGCATGTTCGTTTATACGTTTTCTCATACAAAACCTACGTTTCTAGCTACTTCGCATGTTCGTTTATACGTTTTCTCATACAAAACCTACGTTTCTAGCTACTTCGCATGTTCGTTTATACGTTTTCTCGTACAAAGCCTACGTTTCTAGCCACTTCGCATGTTCGTTTATACGTTTTCTCGTACAAAGCATACGTTTCTAGCCACTTCGCATGAAATACGATGCTCTTCTAGATAAGAGCGTGGTAAGATAACCCAAAGAGCTGCCAGTGGTCAGTTTTTACTGACTTTCTAGGCAGCTCCTTCTTAAAAAATTATTACTGGGCAGTTACATCTTGCGTCACCAAGTCAACATCAAAGTTTTTTGCATCGACAGCATCAAATGCCAATGTTGTAGTATCGGTAGCTAAATCATAACTAACAAGTGTTACACCGTCAGGCGCTTCATCTGAAAATATCCAATTGCCATTTAGTTTAGCCAATACCGTCTTATGTTGACTTGGCGTCTTTAATTGTTCCAACGTTAAATTGCCAAGCTTTGTTGATTTCGGCAGTCGAAGGTCAGGATCGGAGAGGCTAAGTACGATATGACTATCAGATTTATTTTTTTCTATTACCAACACCGGAGTATCCACACTTTTCAATACACCATACGTCAGCGGAATAGTCGGATCGAACAAAGCATACCCAATAACGTTATTCGTATTTTGTTTAACAACATGCGCCTTATTATCTTTCCTTAGTACCTCATAGTCCGTGGTTAACGCCGCCGTTGCCACTTGCTCAGCCGTTTTTTGAGGCAGAATAACATATTCATAACTTCCGTTGGTTGGCGCTGTACCATGATCAAGCCATGCTGTCGTATAATTCCCTTCTGTCTCTGCGTTATTTGCTCTGTTTTCATAAGAATGCTGAACTCCTCTTTCAACTCGGAGACCATTAGCATTCGGAATAATATAGCCGTTCCCATACGGGTCTACCATCCATACTTTGGAATTCGTTGTCGTAGTACTACTATAAGGGAATGTATTGATTGCATGAATAGAATTATTATAAAATGGCATAATAGTGCCGTTCATATTTGATTGAAACAAAGTTGTTTCTGTCCGATTTACGATGTCTTTGTTTACAATGTTAGATCCTAAAGCAATAATTTCGTCTCCAAAATAAAACCACGACTTATTCGCCCGAAAAGTTTTATCAAAGGCTGTATCATGCATTCTCATGCTAAATACGCCATACTGCCCCTCACTGCTCACACCTCCAGTGAATGTTTCGTCCGAATAAGAACGATGCTTGGAGTTTTTCAGTTGTAGCAGCGGAATATGCTTCGTTGTAGTCCCTGGCCAGCGATTGAAATCCCAACCTTCAGAAATATCTAGGCCATTACTTTTGTAACCGCCCGGCACCAAAATCTCCGTATTTCCATAACTGATATAACGACCAAACACATTGTTATTACCGCCTTGTTCGTAGTCCCAATTGTATTGATTAAATCCTTTTGTAGTAACTAACCAATTATTTTTGCGAAATAATGCCACTGCACCGTAATTTAAACTTTTGAAGCCAGCGGCAGGGCTTTGTGCCAATATCCCTTCTTGAGTAAACTGGTCAGCTGCGGCTTGTGAAATCTGCAGTTCTCCAAGCGTTGCTTTATAATAAATCGAGTTTTCCACACTAGTATCAAATTGAGCAGCAAAGATTGGATTACTCGGATCCCAAAGATCTAGAAAAGCTGATTTAAGCTCCTCATCTCCACTTAACGCGTTCAGTGCGTAGGAAATATACTGTGTCTGTAATGTAGAATTTCCTTGCGGAAAACGACCGGACAAACTATGCGATATCTCGTATTTATTTCCTAAGGAACGCTGCATAAGTAAAAACTGCTTGATGTTCTCTGTTGTTGTTGATTCCAACTGAAAGCTAGTTCCATTGATCAGATATCGAATCAAAGAACCAACAAATAATGCATCTGGAACGTAAGAATTCATATAAAGACCTTCATGGTGGTAGCCCGTATAGCCTGGTTTAAGCGTTTCGAGACGTCCAGAGTAAACAGCCAACTCCTTATCGACAAAATCAAGGAAACTCTTCATATAACGGACCTTCTCTGGCGAATGATCCATTATAAGAATGTACAGCAAATTGTACATCGTTACTGTTCTCATCTCATCGGTGTTAACCAAATCTAAGCTATTGATGTCTCTAGGCTGAAAATCCAGTGCATCGCCAAATTTACTGAACCAACGTAAAGTAGCCATTTCTCTATCGAATTTGTTGGCAGCCTTTAGTTCATCCCTCATTAAGTAGATACCGTAAGCATAACCAGACATCCTTAACTTAATGGAGGCTTGACTGCCCATACCACTACCATCCGCCCAGCCCTGATCATGAAAATGATCTAGAAGATCAAAGAATTTTTGTTTACTTTGCTCATTTCCATTAAGTTTATAATCATGGACCAAAGCCATCCAAATCTTCTCAAATTTACTGTGCGACAGTCCATCATACGGACTCTTGGTGGCACTCGTTTCTTCATCAACAAAAATACCAGGACCATGTACTATGCCATTTTCGTCTCTAGTAATGTGAAGTGCATCATATTCAGCAATACGAGTTGGCAAAATGGACAGCAAAGCATTATAACGAGTTTTGACAGGGCTTTCAGGCAAATTTTCAAAGTCCAAATTATCACCATAGATATAAGCATCCAAGCGATTCATAATCGTGTTAAATTCTTGTTTTTGCTGCATCGTTATTTGCGTTTCTTCTGGTAATGAAGTCTGTTTCATAGATGCACGGTACGTCTGACTATGTTTATCATTACTTATATAAGGAGCCTGGTTATCAGCCGAATACGTATGATGAATGAGACCAGTTAGTTGAAAATGATCGATAAAGACGTTGGCGGTTGATGGTGATGATGGCGCAACAATCTCCATCGTAGTCGGAATGGCATTACCTGTGTAAGCCGGATTTTTCGCCTCATTATTTAATTTGATCCAAATAGTTCTCCAGCCAGTAAAATTCAAATGGAATTTGAACGTATACCGCGGGATATCCTCCGCCAGTTCCGCTACAGTTCCTAGGTTGAACGTTAAATATTTATCAGCCATCGGCTGTTCATTATACACCCATACTTTCATCCCCCTTTATTGCCCATAGCTTCAGCAATGTTCGGAAGGTTGGTTGATTGTAATTTACTACCATTTGACCATGTCCACATCAATGAATTAGAGCCAGTTTTTGCATGAAGATTAGAAAGCGACACGGAACCGCCCCCTATAGCAGACCATTCTTGAGGAACATTAGTTCCCTCGAAAGATTCAGGCTGAACTTCCGTCGCCGCACTCAAGGTGCTTACAGGAATCAATAAGGAACAGATTAAGGACATTACAAGTAATATAGTTAGCCTTTTGGATTTGATCAACACAATTCCTCCTTCTCTTATCTTCCTTTTATAAATTAACTGAATAATCGTTGCTGTGAAACGTCTTAGAAATCTATAAAAGGTTGTTTTCCTTTCTTCTCTTTGATCACCTCTCTTCAAATAATATGTGTTCTCCTTTAGTTGAAAATTAGAAATAATTACTGATTCTCCACGAAATGTTAGCGCTTTAATTATGTTACGACACCTTGCTATTTAGCAAGTGGTATTTTCAAAACAACGATTACAAAAAGTGAAATATCAAACAACATGAGATAAAATAATAAATCCAAACTGTAATCGAGAGCATTACCAACGATTTGTAAACGTATTCATAAATACAATTAAGGGCAACCTAAAAACTCAGTAAAACTGAAACTGAATTTCTAAGCTGCCTCTTTATTATGACAACTAATGAATATTTTGCCCAGCTGACATACCTGCAGCAATATTTGCGGCAGGGGCATACGATTGAACCATATGCTGCATATCAGCTACAGTCAATTGTGGTACTTGATAGTAAGCTTTTTTGTTTTGATACATAAACAATTCGTACGACATTTCGATAAAGTTTTGTACTTGTGCAGCCAGCACTCTTCTCACAACAGGATTAGTCGTTTCTAGTGCAGCTTTTGTTAATAATCCCGCGTGCGATTTAATAAGCCCTTGCATACTATCGGTAATACCTGCATCATTTATTTCGGATATAGATTGAATAGGCATTTTAGGTTGTCCAGGTTGTAGACCATATACAGGTTGTAGTACATCATCAATTAAATAAGTCGTTGTTTTTTGAGTTGGCTCTTGTCCTGACTTAAAACAATCAACAGTAATGTTATATTGCATAGCCATAAATTGATATTGCTTATCCATCAACTTCATTAGTTCTTGATCTTGCACATGTTGTTTGAACATCATATATTGATCCAATACGCTAATGGCACAACTCAATACTTCATGTACATCAAAAAGTTCATGTCCACCATGATTCATCGGTGGCGAAACAGATTTACTTTGTGAACTTGTTACATTTTGTTGTTGCATGTTTAACACTCCTTTTATTTTCTAACACAATGAAATTATTATGACTTAAAAACATTTTTAATATACAAAATTTTAAAATAGGATAGAAAAAATAAAAAAATACATACTAAAAATACATACTACTAGATACTAGTTTAAGTTAACTAAAAATCAAAAGGAGCAATCGTTCATGATAAAATTTTTATTAAAATGGCTTGTTAATGTAGCGGTAATAATTACAACACTCATCTATTACTTAAATATGTCTTTTTTAAATGCATTTATTACAGCTACAGTTATTACAATAATTTCTTATGTAATTGGCGACCAAATAATACTGAGAGTTACAAATAATGTTGTTGCGGCACTACTGGATGCAGTTTTATGTTTCATTATTTTATTTACTGCTTCCTTCATTCTTCAGTGGCATTTATCGCTATTAACTGCTATATATATATCGTTACTTATCGGAGTTGTTGAATGGTTACTACATCGTTACATTTTTAATAATAAAATAACACTCTAACTTCTATCTTGCCGATCATTGCATTCCATCAACATTTGGTCAAATAAACGAACTGTTTTACAATTGTCCTCATACTCGGTTTTTCCTATGATTAATGTATTGAAATATAAACTAAGTTAATCATTAATTAAGCAGAAATTTACGAGGTGATGATAATGGCAACGTTTCACTATGAAGGAGAACAGTTTTTGTTAGATAATGAGCCGATTACGATTATTTCTGGAGCAATTCACTATTTTCGAGTAGTCCCACAATATTGGCGGGACCGATTATTGAAGTTGAAAGCCGGAGGTTTCAATACAGTAGAAACGTATGTACCGTGGAACTTGCACGAGCCACAAGAAGGTAAATTTAATTTTGAAGGCATAGCAGACTTAGAACAATTTATTAAAACGGCGGAAGAAGTAGGATTACATGTAATCGTCCGACCAAGCCCCTATATATGTGCGGAATGGGAATTTGGCGGATTACCAGCTTGGCTGCTTGCCGATTCCGATATGGTATTACGTTGCTTTTATCAACCATTTTTGGACAAAGTAGATGCTTATTTCGACGAGTTGTTACCACGATTGGAACCGTTGCTTTGTACAAATGGCGGACCGATTATTGCGATGCAAATTGAAAATGAATACGGTAGCTACGGTAATGACAAACAGTATTTAAACTATGTGAAAGATAGTATGATAAAACGCGGCGTAGATGTATTATTATTTACTTCCGATGGACCAGATCACCATATGTTACAAGGCGGTATGATCGATGGCATATTGGAGACGGTAAATCTAGGATCACGTGCAGAACAAGGCTTTGCCCAACTCGCTTTATACCAGCAAAATAAACCAAAAATGGTCATGGAGTTTTGGAATGGCTGGTTTGATCATTGGCGAGAAGAGCATCATACACGAGAAGCTGACGACGTAGCAGCAGAATTAGATATTATTTTCAAGTTAAATGGATCTGTTAATTTTTATATGTTTCACGGTGGCACGAACTTTGGCTTTTATAACGGTGCGAACAACCCGAAATATTCGCCAACAGTAACTAGCTATGACTACGATGCTCCATTAAATGAATGTGGTGAACCAACGGAAAAATTTTATGCTGTGCGAGATGTCATTAATAAATACTTTCCGTTAGAGCCGTTAGTTTTACCAGAGCCTATTGCCAAAAAAGCGTATGGAACGGTAACATTACAAGAAAGTGCGCCTTTATTTTCTATTCTTGATCAAATCGGCACAAAAACGACGGCAGCTTATCCTTTGACAATGGAGAAATTAGGACAAGATTACGGTTTTACGTTCTATCAAACATTTGTACCAGCGCCACGTGATACTTATCCGCTCGAAATACAAGAAGTTCGTGATCGAGCAACCGTCTATTTAGATGAGGAATATATAGGAGTCATTGAACGAGATGTAGAAGACGAGCCAAAAATTACTTTTGACACACCAGCACCAGGTGCAACATTAAGTTTACTCGTTGAAAATATGGGTAGAACAAATTACGGTCCACTTTTACGCGATTGCAAAGGTATTACCGAAGGAGTAAGGCTTGGTAACCAGTTTTTATATGGCTGGGATATGTACACCTTGCCGCTCGATAACGTTACGAATATTCCTTTCCAACAAACGATGGACGATACTAACATTATAGGAGTGGACAATACTAAGCGCCCTACTTTCTATCGAGGTTCTTTGCATATAGCTGATGCAGAACCAGCAGACACTTTCCTCAAGCTAGAAGGGTGGACAAAAGGCGTCATTTTCATCAATGGTTTTAATCTAGGCAGATATTGGAGCGAAGGACCACAAAAAACGTACTATATTCCTGCTCCACTATTACGCAGTGGGACGAACGAAATCGTTATTTTTGAAATACATGAAACTACAGCAGCAACGATTACTTTCGTTGATCAAGCAGAACTATAAATCATTGCACGTTTTAAAGTAGCTATCTATATTTTCTAGATAGCTACTTTTTCATGTTTGTGCACGTTCTAATTTGCATCAAACTTAGTTTTACTCAGAAGCATACTTCATCCCGAACAATCTTTTTTGAAATGTGATACTAAAAAATATTGTCATTCGATTTTACAAAAGTTTGTAAGTTTTTTCGTATAAAGATGAATTCCGATCAGCACAATTGCGGTAGTTTGTTTGTTTTATCGTATAAAATCCTTACGTTCAACCTATTATCGATGTTACTTTATATGATTTTTCATATAAACTTGATCTCCTCCGGTCAAGTCCTTTTTTATGTGTAAATTCCCTTTAGATATGATCTGCCGGACTTATGACTTGGGTTCGGCTTTCTTCTTCTCTTTTTTCCACGTCCAATATAGGTCCATATCGATGTATCTCCTCTGT
>NZ_JBHUMH010000011.1:0-132712 GCF_042684845.1 Paenibacillus yanchengensis
ATTGACTGCTCCAATCCATTGTTACTAACGGTTTCTATCCCTTCATGTCGTTCCATCTCATCCGAGTTATCTGAGATCCTGCGAATAAGCGAGCATGCGTGAGTAATCCCGTTCAAATTGAGGGAGTGAGCAGTATGAAGTGATTCAAACTAACTATCTAGTTTTTTTATCATTTTGTAATTGATCAGTTTCACACCTTTACGTTCCACAGTTTGCGGACAAGTAGTCATAAAACCTCTCCGTTCAAAAAACTGTTTAGCTGTAATACTTGCGTCGGTAGCAATTTCAAGCAGATTTATTTTTTTCGCTTCATTTTCCAGTCTATCAACTAAAGCCGTAGCTATCCCTTGACCTTGATAACAATGATGAACGTATAATCTATCTAAATATCCACTATGTGTCATATCACTAAAACCTACTACTTGATTATCTACTTTTGCGACATAGGATAGATTCCGACCTAATGAAACCTTCCATGCAGCTAACTTTGCAGTCTTTTCTTCCAATGGTGCCCAAGCATTTAATTCGATTTGGGAATAACCTTTTGCATTAACCGAATGAACGGTTTCATAAAACAAAGAAACAATTTCTTCCGTATCAGCTTCTTCAAATTCTACAATAACCATTTTCTAGTATTCCTCTCTCTATTTTTGACGACTAGCATGCTATAAAGCGTATCCCATTCGCTCAGCACCATTTAGTTCCTTTTAGTGCAATATTATTAACACATTTATTTATTAAACCAATGGACATAGGCCCTAATAATTCTATTTATAATTGCTTAAGAGTACAGAACGTAATTTGATAAGTAAATTTTGTTCTCATACATTTAAATGTAGCTTCTGCAACAGCATTAACATATGGGCAACCTTTGGTACTTAGAGAGCGATCAAGGTACAAAACTGAGCTATCGTATATGTAAATAAATCCATGATCAGCGCTGCTTGCTTTAAAATATCGTTCTCCATCTTAAGTTGCTGAATTTCCTTTCGTAGTGTGATAAGTTCGTTTTCTTCTGCGGATCGATTATCCTTTTCTTTGAAAGAACCTGTCGTTTGCGCTTGTTTCATCCTTCTATCTAATGCTGATGATGTAAGCTCATATTCTCTCATAATTGACACTCTAGGTTTACCATTTTCATAGAGATCAACCATTTGTTTCTTACATGCTGCTGTGAATGTTCTTCTTTGTTTGGATAGGCTAGTAGTTCCACTCCTTCATCTATTTCTATTATTCTACTACCCCTTAATTTTTCTGTCTAACTTAGTATAGCCGATCCACTTTGCCTGCGTTTCGAAGACGATTGCCTATTTGATAGTCTTTATTTGAACTTATAGTGACGAAGAGCCTGCTGAATTACCTATTGGTTTGTCTATTTTGATTCAAAGATAGCCAAATCGCTCACGCCATAATCGAATATGCAACATATGTTAATGCTAGCTCATGAATAAAAGTGAGTAAAAATTTAAGAGAAATGAGGGATTATATTGTCACTGCCCAATATTCCAAGCATCACACCGACGATCAGTTTAACACGTGATGAAGTTGTAAATCTGGTTCTGGCCTCCATCGCTATGGAGGAGTTGGGATTAAGTCACATTATTAATGCTGAGGGCGAGAAGCTACAGTATGCCCTGGGGACATTGCCGGGGGCTACCCNTCACCCGCAAGGAGATGACGCTCCATGACAAGATGGAGTCGATTCTGGCTGCACCTACGCTCTTGGGACCAACGGGAGCAACCGGGCCAACTGGCCCCGCCGGCGGACCCGTAGGACCGACTGGAGCACCGGGTGCACCGGGAGCACCAGGAGCACCAGGAGCACCAGGAGCAACGGGAGCAACCGGGACAGCAGGAGCACCAGGTGCGACAGGGGCGACCGGGGAAACGGGTCCGGCTTTCCTGGAGAATGGCCAATATAGCTTGGCGTCGACTCTCGGACCGCTCACGACCAACCAGAACATTCCGCTGGCAACTCCGGGGACCTCGAACGGTGCGATCTCCAGCAACGGGGCGGAAATCATTCTGAACCCGGGCAAATACGAGATCTCGTATTCTGCAAGCGGATCCTTGTCCGTACCGGTAGAGCTTCGTGTGAACACTGTACCGATCCCGAACACGACGATCATATCTAATGCGGGAACAACGGCGAGCAATACGATCATATTCACCGTGACGGCGATTAATACGGTGATCGGCATGTATTTTATAGGCTCGGGAACCACGAATCTTGTCTTCAACGCAACAATCTCTGCTGCCCGTATCAACTAAAGAGAAATCGTCTTATTCAACGCTAAGGATAAAGAGTAAGAAATACTTCATACAAGGAGGAACATTAATAATGGCAATTGGCGAACTAATTACGTACAACGGGGCTGTTTATATTATTGTGAACAGTCCACCGTCCGGCATACCTGGTATATCACCGGACTATCAGCTACTTATACCGGCAGCAGCATCCGGCCCGACAGGTGCTACAGGGGCTACTGGCGTTACAGGAGCTACAGGCGCTGCTGGAGTGACAGGAGCTACTGGTGATGCTGGAGTAACTGGTGCTACAGGCGCTGCTGGAGTGACAGGAGCTACAGGCGCTGCTGGAGTGACAGGAGCTACAGGCGCTGCTGGAGTGACAGGAGCTACAGGTGCTGCTGGCGTTACTGGTGCTACAGGCGCTGCTGGCGTTACTGGTGCTACAGGCGCTGCTGGCGTTACTGGTGCTACTGGTGATGCTGGCGTTACTGGAGATACAGGCGCTGCTGGCGTTACTGGAGATACAGGAGCTGCTGGAGTAACTGGTGCTACAGGCGCTGCTGGCGTTACTGGTGCTACAGGCGCTGCTGGCGTTACTGGTGCTACTGGTGCTGCTGGCGTTACTGGTGCTACTGGTGATGCTGGCGTTACTGGAGATACAGGCGCTGCTGGAGTAACTGGTGCTACTGGTGATGCTGGCGTTACTGGAGATACAGGCGCTGCTGGCGTTACAGGAGCTACAGGAGATACAGGAGCTGCTGGAGTAACTGGTGCTACTGGTGATGCTGGCGTTACAGGAACTACAGGAACTACAGGAGCTACAGGCGCTGTTGGAGTAACTGGTGCTACTGGTGCTGCTGGCGTTACTGGAGATACAGGTGCTGCTGGAGTGACAGGAGCTACAGGTGCTACTGGTGCTACTGGTGCTGCTGGCGTTACTGGTGCTGCTGGCGTTACTGGCGTTACTGGAGCTACAGGAGCTACAGGTGATGCTGGAGTGACAGGAGCTACAGGAGATACAGGAGCTGCTGGAGTAACTGGTGCCACAGGAGATACAGGAGCTGCTGGTGTTACAGGAGCTACAGGAGCTACAGGAGCTACTGGCGCTACAGGCGCTGTTGGAGTAACTGGTGCTACTGGTGATGCTGGCGTTACTGGCGTTACTGGAGCTACAGGAGCTACAGGTGATGCTGGAGTAACTGGTGCTACTGGTGATGCTGGAGTGACAGGAGCTACAGGTGCTGCTGGTGTTACAGGAGATACAGGCGCTACTGGTGATGCTGGAGTAACAGGTGCCACAGGAGATACAGGCGCTGCTGGAGTAACTGGTGCCACAGGAGATACAGGCGCTGCTGGAGTAACTGGTGCTACTGGTGCTGCTGGAGTGACAGGAGATACAGGTGCCACTGGTGTTACAGGAGATACAGGCGCTACTGGTGCTGCTGGAGTGACAGGTGCCACAGGAGATACAGGAGCTGCTGGAGTAACTGGTGCCACAGGAGATACAGGAGCTGCTGGTGTTACAGGAGATACAGGAGATACAGGGGCTACAGGGGCTACAGGCGTTACAGGAGATACAGGGGCTACAGGAGCTACGGGGGCTACAGGAGTTGGATTAGACGGCATTAATACGTGGGACCCGGGTACAGCTGGTGACCTAACCGAGGAGCAAGTCATTTCCTATAATGGAAAACTATATGTAGTGGTCAACGCACCGCCTAGCGGAACACCTGGAACTTCACCGGATTATGAAGAAGTATTAAGTGGTGTGACAGGTCCGACTGGGGCTACAGGAGCTACAGGGGCTACCGGAGTTGGATTAGACGGCATTAATACGTGGGACCCGGGTACAGCTGGTGACCTAACCGAGGAGCAAGTCATTTCCTATAACGGAAAACTATATGTAGTGGTCAACGCACCGCCTAGCGGAACACCTGGAACTTCACCGGATTATGAAGAAGTATTAAGTGGTGTGACAGGTCCGACTGGAGCTACAGGAAATACTGGAGCTGCTGGCGCAACTGGGGCTACCGGAGTTGGATTAGACGGCATTAATACGTGGGATCCGGGTACAGCTGGTGACCTAACCGAGGAGCAAGTTATTTCCTATAACGGAAAACTATATGTAGTGGTCAACGCACCGCCTAGCGGAACGCCTGGAACTTCACCGGATTATGAAGAAGTATTAAGTGGTGTGACAGGTCCAACTGGAGCTACAGGTCCTCCGGGTGTAGGCTTACTAGGAAGTATTCTATTCAACCCAGGAGTCGCACCGACGTACAACGTTGGTCAAGTCGTCACATTCAATGGCAGCACTTATTTGGTAAATACCGCTCCGCCAACAGGCATTCCCGGCACTTCACCGGACTATACGTTGATTGCAGGAAAAGGTGCTACAGG
This sequence comes from Paenibacillus yanchengensis, assembly GCF_042684845.1. Lineage (NCBI taxonomy): Bacteria > Bacillati > Bacillota > Bacilli > Caryophanales > Paenibacillaceae > Paenibacillus > Paenibacillus yanchengensis. Next base: position 4,651 of record NZ_JBHUMH010000011.1, read on the forward strand.
TGCCACAGGTGATACAGGTGCCACAGGTGCCACAGGTGCTACAGGAACTACAGGTGATACAGGTGCTACAGGTGCCACAGGTGCCGGTGCTACAGGTGCTACAGGTACTACAGGTGCTACAGGAACTACAGGACCTCCAGGTTCAGGTTCTGCTGTATTAGGATACCTGTCCGTTATGTGGGGCACTGGCACTGGTCAAGCTTTATCACTCAATGCTGATGACCCCATTCCATTTAATAACGAACTTGTTCCTAGCACCACTCCAAATATTTCTTTTAATAGTGGAACGGGCGTGATTACTCTGCAACCAGGGGTTTATCTGGTTACAGGTTCATTGGGTTATGTTCTTAGCCCTAATATTGGAAATAGAACTATATATATAGCTCTAGATGGGGTGAAATTACTGGGTTCGGGGTCAGCATTTGCTTCTCCAACTACCTATGGGTATGGTACAGTATCACGCGTAGTGCGTGTTGAGACCACTAGTCCACTCACAGCGGGCAGCGAGCAGCCCGGCAATATAAGTTATAATAATGGGTATGATGCATCTCACTTGGAAATTGTACAACTGGCTTAGTGTTTATTCAGAAATATAATGTAGAGAAGCCTCTTTTGAAGTACCCTGTTACGGCTCAGTTTCCCTGTCGGGAAACTGAGCCGTTTTTTCTTGCTAAGGGTGACGTAGATGAGGGACTATGAATGGCGTGTGCAGCCGGAGGCTGTACTGCCATTCATAGTCATAAACTTTCGCTCATTTTTATATTAATTTTACTAAAAAGAAAAATATTGCAAAGCCCTCTTATGTCGAATCTTTTGACGGTACCTCAGAATGGAGCCAAGGGGAACACTCTTTATCGCCATGGATCCATCGTTGCAGGAACAAAGGGCCGCGTTTCACTACAGCCTCATTGCCCCTTTCGTTAATCGGAAACCAACCTACGCATCCTGCGAGCCGTACTTCAGGAGGCGATTCGCTTGCGTAGAGAGTGTCCCGAGCGCAACATCATATATAAACCGACAACATCATTTATTAGCTTGATCTCATTCCATTCGAGGAGGTTATTCTCGTGTATTTGTGTTTCCGATGACCCTTTCCATTGACGCTGCAGTTTAGAGCTGTAAGTCCGGAAAATGATGCGACGACGACACTCACATGTAGGCGTTATATTCGGTTGTGACATCTACTTTCCTCCCACCTCATAAATTCGTATAAGCAGTGTTCTGATCGTGCCTCTAGGGATTTTGCTCGAAGGGCTTGTCAGTTTCGGTCAGATTGTCAAGAGCGGCGAGCGCCTCCGGATAAGTGCCGTCTGCAAGACGCAATGCGCTCGTATAGAAACCGGCTGCCTGCTGATCGTCGCCAAGCGCTTCATGGCATTTTCCCATATAGAATAATGGATGGAAGCTTCCCGCTCCCTTGACCGTAAGATGTTGAATATTGGACTCTCCTAGAGAGAGACAATGCTCGAATGTTTGCAACGCTTGCGAATACCAGCCTTTCAGGTACAAGAAAACTCCTTTGAAAAAATGGAGATCCACATAATCCGGGTAAAGTTCGATTGCTTTATCGATTCCCGGCCAGGCGCCGTTAATGCTTCCGGTGGCAAGCAAAATGGCATATTTCAATTTGTACAGCATGGAGGGAGGCGTAGTACGCACTTGCAGAAACCGGACGATAGACAAGTTGACATACTCGAAAGCTTTGTCGTATTGCTGTACCCGATAATATTCACTTGCAATATGATATTCAAGCCATGGATTGGCTTCATCGTCTTTTAATGCTTTCTGAAGAGAGGTCATGTTGCGCTCGAATTTGTTTTTGGAGGATACGTAAGCGTCGAGGTAGCCATAATGACGTATGTTGACCGGAATGCTCCCCATCGCTGAAGCATGAAGCTCAGGCAGTATATCGGTAACATTCAACGTTTCATGGATGGAATAAATGAATTGGAAGCCCATACGGTTACGAAAGAGTCGAGGATGGTGAATCAGGTAGGCCTCGTTGTCGTTCGCGGTGGCTCCGACGTAATTGATCAGGCGAACCGAAAGAATCACCTCAGCCCTGCCTGCCAATAATTCCTTCAATGATTGTCCGTCTAGCGGAGCCAGTTCTTCGTCGGCATCGAGCCAGAAAATCCAGTCCCCTTGCGCCTTCTCCAGTCCGTAGTTGCGGGCATCTGCAAAGCTTCCGTTCCAGGGAAACGAATAAACATTGGCGCCAAACGAGCGGCAAATGTCGATCGTACCATCCTCGGAACCCGTATCGACAACCACAATCTCATCCACATACGAACGGATGCTGCTTAAACAGCGGCCAATAGAAGCTTCCTCATTTTTGACAATCATGACCAGTGATAGTGTCAGTGAATGCATCCGAAATACCTCCTTAAGGTGAGCTGCTAGTTTTTCCTTACGATCGCTCCTTCATCCTCGTCAAATTTTATAGCAATCTATCGGTCCACTTCATTTATATGTTTCCTTACAAATCTATAGAACCATTAGAAATAATTTGGCATCTACCATAAGATAGACATAGTACATGAAGCAGATGCCAAACTGTTCTAAACAAAAAGCGAAATACTAAATTTTTGACAACATTCAAGCCCTTACACCACTACTCCAAATACTTTTTGTACACTGCTAACGCTTCTGAAAACCCTACTTTCTCCAAATCGTTCAAGTAAGATTCCCATACTTTGTCATCGTTTATATTGAGGATGCCCATAATTACTTTGGTGGCAAATTGATAGGCGACATCTTCTAGGGCACTTACTTTTACATTGATCGATTCTTGTTCTTCTTCTGTTAGCGGTGCACTTCTTGGCATCACATTGTAGTTGTCTGCCACTTGTTCCATTGCTTCGACTTTCTTCAAATACATCGGATCTGATTTCATAAATTCTTCACTTTGGGTTAACCACCAGTCAAATCCATGTTGCTCGGCTACTAGTTGCCTGTTGTAGTCATCTTTATATTGCAAAGCTCCATCGACTTGTTCATAGGTTACACCTTCAAGCCCTGCTTGATGGAATAGCTGTCCTTCTTCTGTTGCTCCCCACTCTACATATTCCAATAAACGATCTAGCTTCTCTGGTTCTTTCGCTAGTTTGTTGCTAAAGATTGGACCGAACAATGCAAAGTTTACCAATTTAAAATCTAGCGCAGGTTGATCCGTTGCTTTTACATATTCTCGTGCGTACTCCCACTGCCCACCCGGAATATCCACTAGTTCATACGCAGGTTCAACGGTGTGACTAGCATATTGAAAATCCAATAACACTTGCCCGTTTAGCCGCTTCGTTTTCCATTGGTCTTGTGTAATGGTAGCAAACTCTCTTTCTACTAATCCCTCGGCATATAGTTTGGCTAGATACGACAGCATATCACGATGTTTGGTGGACGCTAATGTCCATACGACCTGATCTCCTTGATCTGGGTCATTCCAGAAACCTTTCGTATACGTATTGTGCGGATTACGGAATGCCTGTCTGAATCCAGTTATTAAGTTTTTAACTCCCGTATTTTCATTGCCTCCCCGCACACCAATACCAACATTTTGTGGATAAAGCTCTTTTAACTTTTTCAACACAGTATACAATTCATCCGTCGTCGTTGGAAAATTAGTAATGCCAGCTTTGTCAAAAATATCTTTGCGATATATCCACGTCATCGGATCACTACTAGAAGTGCTCGGTAACATATACAGTTTGCCATTCGTCGTTCCGAACTCCATCACTAACTCCCAATCTTCATCCGTAAATAGTGCACGATAATTCGGCAGCCGATCGATATAATCACTAATTGGCAATAAGTAACCGGCAGTCGCCCATTTTGCCACATTAGTCGGACTATTCATATTGGGGATAAAATCAGGATAATCACCCGATGCAAACATAACACTATACTTTTCAATACCAGCAGATAACGGAATCGATTGTAAGTCCCACTTCATTTCAAACCGGTTCTCTACTTCTTCCATAAACGTATTGGGCAATTTATTAGGAGGATATTTAGGCATCGTTGCCACCGTAACCTTCACAGCACTCGCTGAAGCTTCTCCACCCGTCGTTTGATTCGACTGTTTCTCCGTTGTCGCCGTATTCGTCGGTTCGGATTTACCTCCACTAGCACACCCGGTTAATGCTAACACAAAAGATAAAGCAGTTAGACCAATCACTTTGCGAATTTTATTCGTTAACATAGCGTTGCCCCCTTGGTTTTTCATGCTATTAGCCTTTCAATGAACCAATCATCATGCCTTGCACAAAGTACTTTTGGATAAATGGATAAACGAGCAGCATAGGAACGATGGAAATAACTAATGTCGCATACTGCACACTTTCCGGTGTAATCAATGAACTGTAGTCTTCCGCCAATGCCGTATTCCCTTGAGCAGCAAGTTGCTCTGCCAGTGTGTTTTGCAACACAATTTCTCGTAAAATAAGCTGCAAAGGATAGTTATCGTAACTACGAAAGTAAAGCATGGCAGAAAAGTAGGAGTTCCAATGACTAACCCCATAAAATAAAGCAATGGTGACAACAGATGCCATGGATAATGGCAGTACGATTCGCAGCAATATTTGAATATCACCACAACCATCCAATCGTGCCGCTTCTTCCAACTCCGCTGGAAAATTGCGAAAAAATGAAATCATAATCATTAGCCACCATGAGCTAACTAAAACAGGAATAGTAACCGCCCAAATGGAATCCATTAACCCCAGCGACTTTACTAATAAAAACTGTGGCACAATTCCACCAGAAAAAAACATCGGCATAATCGCTAATATTAAAAAGAATGGTCGAAAGACAAGATCGCTTTTGGACAGTACGTAAGCAGCAGTTGTTGTAAATAACACGTTAAGCGCTGTCCCCACGAGCGTAATAACAATTGAATTCATAAAAGATTTAACGATGTGAGCGTTTTCAAATAAAATAGTATAGTATGCGGATAAATTGAATTTTACAGGTAGCAAGCCTACTCTACCTCGAACAATTTCGGCTGGATCGCTAAAAGAGATCGAAACGACGTGCAATATCGGTAAAATCGTTATAATGACTACGGATATCATGACGACATGGACGACAATATCCAATATTCGAGAACTAACCGAGTGATCTTTTACCATAAGCTTTCGTCCGCCACCTTTCTTGCAATGTAATTGGCAGCTACTAAGAAACATACGTTTACAATCGCATTGAATAGATCAACGGCAGCACCGAAGCTAAAATCGAGCTCTACTAAACCACGACGATAAACAAAAGTAGAAAACACATCAGCAGTATCATACGTTAGCGAGTTATACATTAATATAATTTTCTCCGCCCCTACACTGAGTACCCCTGACATATTCAAAATTAAAGTAATGACTACTACCGGCTTTATCGCTGGCAATGTAATATGCCATATTTGTCGCAAACGGGAAGCGCCATCGATAACCGCTGATTCGTATTGCTCTGGGTCTACTTTTGACAAAGCAGCCAAATATATAACCGCCCCCATTCCCATCGATGTCCAGATGCCAGAAGAAGTAAATAAAAAGCGAAACCAACTTGCGTCAGCCATAAAATAAATCGGTTCCAGCCCAATACTAGTAAGTAATTGATTAACGATTCCGGAACCTGGGGAAAGAATCATTTTCATCATGCCAACTACAGCAACGACAGATAAAAAATAAGGTAAATAACTAACCGTTTGCACGAACGCTTTATAAAACTTTTTCCGAACTTCATTTAATAACAAAGCAAATAAAATCGGAATAGGAAAGCCAAATAAAATACCGTACAACCCTAACACAAACGTATTGCGTAACAGCTTCCAAAAAAATGGCCCATTCACAAAATTAATAAAATGATCAAGTCCAAACGTCCCCGTCCACTTCGAATAGAAAACTGCTTCCACAAAACTTTGACCCTCTTGCAACTTGAAATTTTTAAAGGCAATTAACACACCATAAATCGGCACATAATTAAAAATAATAAAGTAAATAACAGCAGGTAGTAATAGTAACAATAGGACTCGTTGTTTTTTAATTTTGGACAGCAAATATCTCCATTTCTCATGTCGGGTACTTTTCAACTTTGCTTGTATAGCCGTTTCGTTCATCCGCGCTCCCCCCTTTACTACATGTTAACTGCGCTATGACAGCGCTATCAACATCAGCATATGCGGAGCGTTAAATTTGGTAAAGGTACATTTCATTTGGAGCATACTTTAGTTTTTTTATACGTTATTTTTCTTGATCATTACTGGTTTTTTCGATAACTGGTCGGTTGAATGCCATATACCCTTTTGAATGCCCGACGGAAAGTTTTGTCATTGCCATAGCCAACCGTTTCGGCGATCATAGCTATCGATTGATCCATATCTGTTAGCAATACTTTCGCTGCCTCCAAACGCAATTGCTCCACGTACTCCGAAAAAGTAATGCCCATATGTTCTTTAAAAAATACCGATACAAAGCTTTCCGATTGTTTACACTGCTCGGCTACTAACGATAAACTCAAATTATAATCGCTATAATGTTGATCGATATAATCCTTAATCGAAGTAAATAATTGATGTTGTTTGCGTAACCGTTTTTCATGCACTTGCATACAACAGTTTTTCAAAAGTAACGTTACTTGGGCAAATGAAATACTAATTGTGGACAGCTCATTTCTATCGTTTCGCTCAGGCCAAACTTCATCCCATACTGGCTTAAACTGGTCGCCTAACTTGTAAACGGTAGCTAGTAACTCATCCAATAAAAGACGTTCATTCTTTTGACTTAATTGACGCAACTGATAATTTTGAATATCTAATTGTGTCAGCCACTGCTCCAACTGTTCCAGATCGCCTGTTTGAACACTTTTCGTTACCAGCATTTCCAATTCTAACGGATAATAATAGTGATCTGTCGGTAGCTGCAGCTGCTCATAATGATGAATCGTCACGTGCTCCAACACTTTTTCGCTATCTAATACTTGTAATGCTTCGTTATAAGAACGCCAAATCTGCAGCGGTTGGTTATAAAATAAACCTGTCGCTATCGCCGTCCGACAATAATATTCATGCCACCAATCCATTTGCATCGATTGTAATTGCTCTGGCCATAATGTCGCATTCGCCACTTGCTCCGTTATAACATAAACAACTGCTAATTCCGCTTGCCCCAATCGACAAATGTAACCTACAGAAACGAATAACTCCTCCAATTGTTCCTGTATGACGCGCAATAATTGTTCTTCGTTCAACGCCGCTTTTTCTATGTATACATTGGGCAGTAATTTTACAATAGCTACCGCGTACCAGTTTCCAGCTAAAGCTAAACCTGCTTGTTCAAAATGATGACTTAACTCCCCCGCATCAGCAAATCGTCCGCGAATAGCCCGCTCCAAACATGCTTGCTGCAAAGCACTTTTTTGCTCATTAGCTCTTATTTGCAACATGGTATGATGCTGTACGGTACGAGTTAAAGAACGAACCGAATCATATAACTCTGCTACTGGTCGACTACTTCTATAAGCTAACCAAAGTGCTGCTAATGTGCCTACGATAAGCCCAATCGCCAAAATCATCATATTTAACCTTTTCAAATTATCGGCTTTAGCGAAAACATGTTTGGTAGGAATGCCAATTTGATACTGCCATCCGTTATAAGGGGAATGATAGCTCGTTAACAGTAATTCATCCTGCACCTTCGTCCGTATTTCTCCTACTGTAGCAAGCTGTAGCTCGCTTGGCAGCTCATGATGCGCTCGGTTTTCTGCCACTAATAACTGTTGCTGTTCATCCCATATCATCGCAAATGCAGACTCTTCCGCTAATAATTGTTGAAACAATTGTGTAATACTTTTCTCTTCTATGAATATAACGATTGCCCCATCTATCAACTGCTGGTTACTCATAGGTAACGTACTAATATAAGCTAAATATGGCTCGGTATGACTGCGATTCGAAACACTTTCCAACCGGATAAATTGATTGACACGCTTAGTTGCAATCGCTTGTTTTATCCAATCAGCGTACGATTCATCATTAATACGAAGTGGCAAATCGGTGAGCGACCATACCGCATCTTTGGATAGGACTGCATCACTATGATTAAAATGAATAAATAATTGCGAAAAAGTTGGGCTCGTCGATAACATACTTAGTTTGTTTTTTTGCAGCTCAGAAAACTGGTAGATCACTTCTGGCTGCCAAGGATAGTCAGCTGTAATCATCAGTTGCAATACGTCTGTATCGAGGGACAACAATGCTACTGTTTCTTTAATTTCTGACAACACGTCATGCAAAGCTGCTTCACTCTGGGTAAGAATCGTCTCATTCAACTGTTCAGCTTCTTGTTTCATCGTATAAATGGACTGTTGATACGCATAAATACTAATCGTTAAAGAAACAAACAAAAAAAACAAATACGACCATAAATATTTATGAAAAAAAGTACTTTGTTTCGTTTTGTCTATCTGCATACCTTATCCCCCCACAAAAAAACTACCTACAATTATAAATTCATTGCAAGTAGTTTATTCTCGATAAGTAAATATAACACCTTTTTCGATAACTATTTTAGAAAAAATAGCTTTTTATCCTGTCGCACGCTGTGAATTCCGAAACTCTCGGGGAGATTGCTGCCAAAACTGCTTAAAATGTTTATTAAAATAAGGAATGGAATGATAGCCACATTCCAATGCGATAGCTGTAATACTAAGATTGGATTGCTTCAACAAACGAGCTGCCATTTGGATACGCAAGTAATGGACAAATCGATTCGGTGTTAAACCAACTAGTTTACGAAAATCAGCGTAAAACTGGGTCTTTCCTTTACCGACTGTCCGAATTAACACTTGCATATCAATATCTTGGTTCGCATGTTCTACAATATAAGCAATCGCCTCATTCATACTAGTATCCGTATAGACACCTGTTTCATCTGTCGCTTCAGATAATAATAGTTGCTCACGCAGTAAAGCATGTAAACTAGCTAATACATCTATCACTTTAGCATATCGCTTTAATCTATTTTTCTCCTCTTGCTGTACTTGCCAAGCATCGCAAGCCGCTTGCACCAGCGAGCGCAGGACGATGGAATCATTTTGCAAACACTGTGTTTTCTCTAAAGAATAGAAGGATGCTAATAAACGATCGCCGTCTGGCAATTGGTGAATGAGTGTCGGTGAAAAGGTAAATCGCAAACAGGTAAACCATTGGTTTTGTTTGGGTATTATCGTGTATGTTGTTTCATACGGTCGAAATAGTACTATCCCGCCTGCTCGAGCGACGAATCGATGTTCGCCACATTGATATACCGCTTCTCCCTGCACGATGACATGCAGTTCCAAATTATTTTCGGGACGATATAATTGTTTACTCGAGCTAGTAACGATACGGTTAATGTCCCAATTCATGATCTATCATCCTCCTGTTATGCACCTTTATCCGTTACCCTTTGACAGAACCAGCAGTCATTCCAGAAATAATATACTTCTGACCGAGCAAATAGATAATGATGACTGGCAATGTTGTCAGTACAATATCTGCAGATACTAAATTCCAGCTCACTTGGAATCGTCCAAAGAAGTTATAAACTGCTAACGTCATTGGCCATTTCGCAGAATCTTTCAAGTAGTACAAGGAATGGATAAAGTCACTCCACGCTCCCATAAAGTTCAATATAGAAACCGTAGATAGCACAGGCACTAATAATGGAAGAATAACGGAAACAAACAATCTGATCGGTGAACAACCATCGACTATGCCCGCTTCATCCAACTCTTTTGGAACCGAACTAACAAACCCATAAATTAAAAACACGCTAAACGGAATTGCCGACGCTGCTAGCATTAATATAATACCTAGCTGTGTATCGATTAAATGAGTTATTTGCATCACTTTCATCAATGTAACAAAGTTAACCGGCATCGCTATTCCCATAATTAAATAGAAGTACAAAAACTTATTCCATTTCGTCCGATTACGGGAAAATATATAAGCCGCCGCTGCTGCAAACAATACACTAAGAATCGTCGAACCACCGGCATAAAGTAAACTGTTAAAAAAAGATTGAAATAGCTTTCCTTCTTGTATAACAACTAAATAGTTTTCCCATTGGAATTTGGCAGGGAGCGACATATTCATGGAACTAGCTTCGCTTCTCGTTTTTAAGGAGTTAATGAGTACTAAGACAAGCGGCGAAAGCATGATAATACTTAACAACCAAGCAAATATATTGCGGGCAAGTGAAACAATAGCTTTACTCCCTCTCATCATTGGTCATCCTCCCTTGCCATGACACGAATTACAAAGTAACCGAGTATCGTCATTACGACAAATAGTGCTGTAGATAAGGCTGTTCCCATCCCATAATTTCCTGAGGAGAATTCTTTAAATATGGAAGTATAAATAACATCCGTTGCATCTCCTGGACCACCATTGGTCAACACATATACGACTTCAAATACTTTTAATCCGTGTAACATATTTAGTACAGTAGTTACTAGCAACGATGGAATCAATAAAGGTAACGTCACGTGAATAAACTTTTGCCATCCATTCGCTCCGTCGATTGATGCTGCTTCATAATACGTTTTGGATATCGACTGCAATCCAGCTAACAAAATAATCATAATATAGCCGACACCTTTCCAGATGTCTACAGCTATAATCGATTTAAACGCCCATGCCAAGTCAACAAGCCACTTTTGGGTCATTACATCTAGACCAATGAAACGCAACGTTTCGTTAAGCAATCCTGTCGCAGGATGAAGTATCGATTTGAAAATCAAACCAACTACAAGCATAGGCAAAATCGATGGAAGAAATAGTGCTACTCGGTGAAAACCTTTCATCTTTATTCCTTCATTTAACGCAATCGCGAACAACAAACCTAGCAATGTTTTTAAAATAACGGTACTAACTGTAAAGATTAATGTGTTTTCAATAAACCCTACATAATTTGTATTACTGGTAAATATTTTTTTGAAATTATCAAGCCCGATAAAATTAACTTCTGTTGTATAGCTGTTCCAATCGGTAAAGGAATAATAGATCCCCATAACGCCGGGTGCTACAAAAAAAATCGTATATAGTACAATTGCCGCTATTGCAAAATAAATTGGGTAAGATTTACGGATCATTGTAATCCCCTCATTTCGTTATAGTTCAGCTACTACTCGTTCGTCCAATGAGGATCTTTAGCGATTACTGCCATCTCTTCTCTTCGTGTATCAATGTTTTCTAGTACTTCTTTTGGTTCCATAACACCAGATAGCATCGCTACCATATCTTTGGCAATATCCATCCATTGCGGATTAAAATAAGTAATATAATTTTGCATGTCTACGCCACGTTCCGGATAAGCTTCAAACAACTTTTTCTGTTCACTACTATACTTATCTTTCAAACCTGGAAAGTTCAAGTTGGCAACTATTTTGTCATTATCCAATAAGTACTGTAGATTTTCTTCTCTTGTTATAAATTCAAAGTAAGCTTTTGCTTCTTCCACATGTTTGGAATCAGAGTAGATAAATTTACTTGGACCACCTGGGTTAATATAGTACACTTGGTTATCTGCTATCGGCAATACGAAAAATCCGAAATCGTCCATCGTATATTCGTCAAACTCATTAACAATATCGATAATAGCGCTTTGAGCTGTTAGAGACATTGCATATTGCTTGCTTCCCAATTTGGCTGGAGTTTCTGAACCCATATCTGAGAACGAGTTTTCTCCAAACAGACCTAAATCATACATTTCTTTCATTTGTTCTAGTGCTTTGACCATAACTTCACTATCTACAAATTTACGTTTATTTTGATTCAAATCTTCATATAATCCTGGCTCTAATTTGTCATATTGTGGACCTGCTTCTGTAAACCACATGACGTGGTGCCAGCCATCAGCAATCGGCTCATAGATCGGTTCAATACCTGCTTCTTTAATTTTAATAGATAGGTTTTTAAACTCTTCGTATGTTTTTGGTATCTCCAATTGTAAATCTGCAAATATTTTTTTGTTGTAGCCTATGACAAAGCTGTTATAAGTATCCCAAATCGTAAGACCATATACTTTATCATTAATTGTAAGCTGCTCTAGCGACAACGGATCAATGCGATTCACCCACTCCATATCACTCAAATCAACAGCATTTTTTTCCACGTTATAATTGAGAGCTAGTTCACTTACCCCGCTTTGTCCTCCGAAAATATCAGGACCTTCACCTGAATTTAGTCTCGCTTTAATAATGTTCATATACTGATCGGACGGCACAATTTGAAAATCTATTTTAATTCCTGTCTCTTGTTCAAATTGTTTAGCTAATTCCATCTCGGCATTAGTAACCCAGCCTTGACTAGCCATATACGTCAGCTTTTTCCCTTTTTTCTCTCCATTTGAGGAATCGCTTTCATTTTTGCTACCGCACCCCGCTACTAAAACAACGGTCAAAATAAGACTCATTACTATAAACAAACGTTTCTTCATCATTTTTTTACCTCCTGTTGATTATGTAAAATTAGTTATGCTATTTAGTATAAAACGCTATCATAAAAGTCACCATGTATAAATCTGTTCAAAACTTGTATATATTTAACCGCTTTCAATTTAGTAAACAAAGAGCTTTACAAATTTAATTTTGACAGGCAATATACTAAGTATAACTTTCTATCGCTGTAGCAAGGAGGTATGATGAAAAAATACTTTGGTAATATTAGGACAGTACTTTTCGCTGTATATTCACTTATCATTGTTATTGTCTTCTCTTTTCTCGTAGGTTTATTCTACTTTTGGTCAACAGATATACTAAGACAGAATGCCTTCCAAACATTGGAGAGCATGGGTGAATCGGTACAAACACATATCAACAGTGAAATTGAAAAAATGAATACGGTCTCTTTGGACATTATTTATTCCAATATGGTAAAAGAACGATTCCAACGATATATGAAATTAGATAATACAAATGAGCGAGATAATGATGAACTTCCTTTATATCCATCTATTAATAGCGCTCTACCACTAGATATGAAGGCGTTGACAGAAGTATTAACCGCTATTATTGGGCCTTCAAGACCGGTTGAACAAATCTATTTGTATACGTTTGACGGTAGAGTATATGGTAACGGTTTTGATAATCGTGAACGTAAATATGACTTGCAAAATAAACCACAGTTTGATCAACTATTGAACGGAGAGTTTCACAAAGTAATAATCGGACCAATTGCTGATTATGAAATGTCTCGCTACGTCTCCTCCCAACAAGGGCTCTATACGATGAGTTTATATCGGCTGTTATTTGATGAATATAACGTACCGATCGGTGTGGTTGAGATCAAACAATATTTCAATCGCATCTTTCATCGTGCCAATGAATATATCGCCAATGACGATAATGAAGGAGAAATATACGTCTTTGACGAACAAGGAGCATTAATCTATCCAGTCGCAAGCAATAGCGATGCGATGCAGCATTATAGTCAATTTTTGCAACCGGATCAAACAGCCAGTACGTACCAATCGGTTCCATTTCGTCACCCAGATACTGGAGTAGAGCAGTTATTGTCTATCCACTATTCCGAATTAACCAAATGGCATACCGTATTAGTTGTGTCCGAAAAGAAACTATTTCAACCATTGACGCAATTTACTAAAAACTTAATTATCGCTGCTTGTATTCTTTTAATTATTGGTATGATACTTTCATTGTTGGCAGCAAATAAAATTGCGCTACCCATCTATCGCATGAATAGAGCTGTCCGTAATATTTCATTTGAAAACATCGGAACCTCCGTCATTGCACAACAAAAAATGAGCAGCGGCATCAAAGAAATTAATGAACTTCATTACGCTTTTCAACATATGAATCACCGTTTAAAAGAATCACTGGATGCACTATTATTAGCAGAATCACAACAATTGCAGTCGCGACTCAATGCTTTGCAATCGCAAATGAATCCACATTTTCTATACAATTCACTTGCGAATATTCAAGAAATGGCTGAGCTACAAATGAATGAACAAATTGTGGATATGATTGACCATATGTCCGATGTTTTGCGATACATTTCTGCTGATTCCGCAACGGTAACGATTCAAGAAGAACTGGATCATTCGGCTAGTTTTATTGCGATTAATCAAGTGCGTTTTGGGTCTAATTTGCAATACAGCTACGCTGTCGATGAACGACTATTAACGCAAAAAATTCCCAAATTATCGATTCAACCGTTAGTGGAAAACGCCATCAAATATGCTACAAGCAACGAACCACCATGGCAATTGATCGTAACTGGCACAGTGACCGACGATAAAAACCAATGGCTCATCGAAGTCGCTGACAATGGAGCAGGTATGAGCGTAGCAGCCATGCAGCAATGGCAAGAGCGAATAGATAACATTGCAGCTAATAAAGAATTTCCTGCACTAGAATTAGGCGGAATGGGGTTAATTAATATTTATTTGCGACTAACGTTAATGTACGGGGAGTTAAAAATATTTCATATTACAGCTAATGAACAAGGCGGCACATCTGTTTGGATCGGTGGCCCTTTACAAGGAGGACAACATGAATAACGAACAACCTTTTACAGTCGTCGTAGCTGAAGATGAGGAACTTATCCGCTCAGGACTTATTAGAAAAATAAAAAAAGCTAATCTAGCGATAGAAATTATTGGTGAAGCTAGTAATGGTAAGCAGGCGATAGAAATTATTTCTAAACAACCACCCCATTTGCTTATTACCGACATCCGAATGCCCATGATGGATGGGCTGGAACTCATTAGAAAAATTCATAGTGATTTTCCGAGTATAGCTGTCATTATTACTAGTGGTTATGCCGATTTTGAATATGCTCGTGAAGCGATGCGTTTTCAAGTTAATCATTATATATTAAAACCGATTAAAAACAAAGAGCTTATCGATGCGTTGCAAACAGTAAAAAACAATAAACAAAACGAAATTGTTCATACTACTCTTTCTGTCGAATCTACCGTTGAACAAGTAAAACAGTACTTGAAAAACAATTTCAAACAAGACTTAAATATGGAACAAATCGCTGCAAAATTCAATTTTTCCTCTGCCTACTTAAGTAAAATTTTTTTAAAACATACCGGCGAAGCCCCTTCCCGCTATGTTATGAAATTACGCATTAATCAAGCAAAATCACTTTTACAAAACCAGCCTCACTTGCCGATTAAAGAAGTAGGTGATCACGTCGGATACGCTGATCCCTACTATTTCAGTCGCATATTCAAACAAAACGTAGGCATGACCCCAAGTGAGTTTAGACATGGATAACAGAGGGACTCATTTGAGCTGATGAAAGGAACGACTAATGATGATCTATTCTATCAAAAATATAGATATAACAACGGAACAGGTGGCGAACGCCGTCTTGGAATTGCAACTCACTGCTTATGCGGTCGAAGCACAATTAATTAATTTTTCTGCACTACCACCACTGCAAGATACGGTTCCTACGCTGCAACGATGCGGAGAAACCTTTTATGGATACGAAATAGACGGAGTTTTAAGTGGAGTTATCTCTTACAAAAAAGAAGCCGGTGTACTAGATATACATCGGTTGTTTGTTCATCCTCAACAATTCAAAAAAGGGATTGCCGGACGCTTACTACAATTTGTCCTGACCCATGAACAAAATTTCCACACAGCAATCGTAGCAACAGCAGCAAAAAATTCTCCTGCTATTCATTTCTACCTACGTCACGGATTTGTAGAAACGACAAGAAGAGAAGTTGCTGAAGGTTTGGAAATTGTGCAATTTCACATCCAGCCATAACTTCATTCGACACTATCCTCTCCCCTTTGATCCCTTTACAAGCGTATCCCCTTTGCTCAGCATTCCTGTAGAGCGAGGGGGATACACGATTAAGATAGTAAAATAAACGTAGGCGAGATTATGCTTACTTTATTGTTATACTCTGCTAAAATATAAAAGTTAATTACTATATAATGCGAGGTCATTGATGGCACTATTGGAAAAAATGCAAACGTTAATAATTATGTTGGCGATTGGCGTAGGCTTGTTATTGGGACAATCGCCGCTGTTGTCTTCTTTTGCGGAAGATTTAATTATTCCTTTTCTATTCCTGATGTTGTATGGATTATTTCTTACCATTCCACTGCAACAAATGAAAGCAGCTTTTTTCAACATTCGTTTTTTGTGTGCTAGCATAGTTATTAACTTTATATGGACACCACTACTTGCTTTCGGTTTAGGAGCAATCTTTCTCACTGATCAACCGGCGCTATGGATAGGATTTATTATGCTGATGGTTACGCCGTGTACGGATTGGTACTTGATGTTTACCAGTATTGCAAAAGGAAACGTTGCTTTATCGACAGCGATTTTACCCGTCAATTTACTGTTACAAGTCATACTATTGCCTCTCTACTTGCTATTGTTTACTGGGACAATAGAGCCTATACCAATGGCTACTTTACTCGAAAGTATAATACTTGTACTAGTCATTCCTTTTGTTCTGGCACACGGTACCCGTTTTTTATCTCGTAAACATGAGACTGCTCTTAACAAACGTGTTATTCCGTTTTTTGCAGCGGGACAAACGCTCTTTCTGTCTTTAGCTATCGCTTGTATGTTTGCTTCCCAAGGTGCTATTTTACTTGATAATTTATCGATTATATACACACTAATTATGCCGGTACTCCTGTTCTTTGCTATTAACTATTTCGTTGGTCATCTGATCGGAAAATGGTTACATTTCAGCTATGCGGATACTGTCAGTTTGGAATTAACGATTATTGCGAGAAATTCGCCCGTCGCACTGGCCATCGCAGTGACAGTCTTTCCCGACCAACCGTTGATTGCCCTCGCACTAGTCGTTGGACCACTCATTGAACTGCCTGTCCTTACTTTTATTAGCCAGCTGTTACTTCGTACGAAACGAAAAAGCGCAATAAACGGTTGATGAGCAACTGTTTATTGCGCTTTGAGGATTACATGGAATAAATCATTGATGAAGCAGGACTTGAATATACCACTCGCATATTATTAATAACTAGTTTTTTTACTAGTTTTGCATCGAACTATACTACTTTCAAGGTATAATTTATATAGTGGTGATGCACCCCAAACATACTAATATTAGAGGTCACTACCATAAGACAAATAGGCTCAGCCTTCCTATCAACGTCTAAGCCCTGGTCTCATCAACAATATTCCGCATATACCAAGAATAACAAATGAAGAAATCCAAATCATCTGGCGATTCAAAACTTGATCTACAGCATTAATTGAAATAGTGGTGTTGAAAAGAAAAAATGCCTTCGAAATGGACCCCCTGGATAAAGTTTCAAATGCCACATAGAACAAAGGTATTCCCAAACCTGCTGATGCACTTCGACCAATCAGTGTAGAAACGATCGCAACGTTGCCCAAGAAAAATGAAGGAGCCAAGGCTTCAAAATATAGCTGTTTCATTGAAAGTTCTCCTAATTGCCCATGAACCACTGCAATCGATGATGTGAACAGTCCAAGCAAAAGGATGACAGCTGCTAACCACCGTTGAAGGAGAAACGTCCACTTATTGAGAGGCAAAGCCATTAACCATTTTAAAATCCCTTCTTCCACCTCAACGAGGATAAGCTGCGAGAAGATCAAAATAGCGACCAACGTAAAGCCGATCTCATATATTCCAAGAATTATAACCGGATGATTCACTATGGACACCAGTATTGTAAGAACGATAGCAATGAAGATAGCTGACCACAACAGTCCGGAATTTATAATTTTAAGTAGAAGCCGCCATCGAGTTAGAAAGAGCAACGTTTTACATCCCCCTTAATCTTCATTCGATAAAATCGCAAGAAAATCCGCCTCAATGTTACCGGAATCTGGTAACATTGTCCACATTTTTATAATTCTCTCTAAGATTTTATCATCAGGAAGTTGGTTGATATCGTTTTGAATTCTGGTGACGACTTCCTTCCTGCTCTCCCCATCGTGGTTAAGAACCGAGAAATCGAAAGGTTTATTAAAATTGCTTCGAAAAATATAAGCCGCGCACGTCGCGTAGAATATCTCCTTGACATTCTCATTGACTCCTTTGGGAAGGTACTGATAATATACATCTAGACTTTCTAGGGTCTTCATGACCGCTTCGGAATCCGTAAACAATCCGTCAATCAAGTAGGTATTTACGGGAAGATAACCGGCATTGTAGATGGGCCTTGAAGCTTTCATTTGATCGATCGGAATAATCGTTGTCGTTGTTGCCGAATCCAAGATGCCTTCATCTAGAAGATTCATTAAAATCTTTGCAGCAAGAAATAAATCTGCAATCTTGCCAGCATATGCTTCATTAACAAGTTCGTTCACTAAGATCCGCACGCCTAAATGATCCTTTTCTCGAGTGATCTGTTGAATAGCTCCCCCTAGAAGCGTACTACCCTCCACATTTTCTCCTATGAATACGGCTTCTAATCTAGAATCCCCCAAACTCTTCTGCTGCTTCAAATCCAAATTGCTATAAAGAGGCATGGATTGGGGGTAATTGATTCTGATTTGAAAGTCTGCGTTTCCATGTAAGGGCATGTTGTCATATACGACCATCTTGCCGTTGACGAGTTCAAAGTTTTTCAACTTTACGTCTCCCAAAAGCGGGTACCAGCCCCAGTATGATGGAAGATTCATCTGATTTTTGTTTGCAACATAGAATGGGAATATATTTCGATTGGAATTATGAATGCCTCTATAATAATGTTTTCGATAATCATTTACATGCCCAGAATAAATAACTTCTATGTCTAAATAGTCCGCTGTTGCCTGCACCTGCATAAGGTTGATTTCTAAGATTTCTCCTCGTCTTTGGAAAGAATATTCTTCTCCAGAGACCATCACCTTCTCGATGTTTAATGCTTGGTTTAAAGTGAACGTCATTATATTTTCAGGGAAGGTCGTCGTAGTGAACGGTACAGCCATCTTTGCTTCAAATTGCAGGAGCCCCCGTTCTTGCACATTCACATTCAAGATATAACTTTCCACATCTGCAGACTTGCTTTGCAGATCATTTAAGAATATATCCTTTTCTCTATCCAACATAGAATGGTATGCAGTTTCTCTATCTGCCCTGACGGCTACGTGGGTAGTTGCCGCAGAAATGCCGACTAATGTTATGATCATACTGAATGCGATCCATAACCATTTTCCCTGCTCTTTCCGTCTCTTAACTAATATGTGAATCATAAAAAGGACAAAACTGATTGCTGCCGCTGTATAAAATAACCGATGAAGCCAGAACGTGCTGTCATTCGAGTTGAATCCAAACAAAAAGTCGAAAAAACCCATGGTTTGGAAATCAAACAGCAAAAAATTGGGAAGCAAACTGAACTTCGATGGTAACAGCGGCTCGAGAAACAATAATCCTCCATAGAAATGAATGAACCAAAAACATATACCAACAAAATAACAAACCTTTCCCTTGATAAGAGTTCCTAGAAAAAAGCCGATACTTATTACATATAAAAAAGGAATTGCATTTGACAATAAAAATAGGAAGTCCCATGGACGATAAATTAACGAATTGCGGCTAACATGCCATACGTACAAAAAGGCCGGAACGAAGGAAACCATAAGAAAGGGAAGAGCAGCAAAAAAGTACTTAGTTAAATACTGTTGATAGGCTCTAATAGGAAGACTGCCCAAAATGGCATCTACCCCTTCCAGTTTATCGCTTCTAGTCACATGTATACCAAATAACAAAGCAATGATAGAGATAGGCCCCAAAAATAGAAAAGAAAACTGAGCTAAAAAATAAACGAAATTGGCTGTCCAGCTAACCGCGTTATGAATCACATAAGCATACAGAATAGTGAGTATGAACAGCACTTGTGTCATACGGCTTCGAACCAATAATCTCCATTCCAAAAGAATGTAACCCTGCCAACTATGCATTGGATTTACTCCCCATAAGGGCCATATAGGCATCCTCTAAAGTTGGTTCGGAGACTACATCAAACTGGGGTAACCTATTTTCTGCAAATAAGCGAACTTCATATCCATTTTTAACTTTTTTTCGCGAAATAACTGATTGCCGGTCGGGAAGCATATTCCATTCATCCTCCGATAATTGCCCTGTCCATATTTTTCGACGGTACTTTTCTATCAATTGTTCCGAATCACCATAAAACTTTACTTTTCCTGCATCCATAACGGCAAAACTCGAGCAGCTGTGCTCAATATCTGCAACAATATGTGTTGATAGTAGCACAATACGATCATCGCTGAATTCAGAAAGTAAATTTCGGAAACGCACACGTTCTTCCGGATCTAGCCCGGCAGTTGGTTCATCAACGATAACAACTTCAGGATTTCCAACAAGTGCCTGTGCTATGCCGATTCTCTGTTTCATCCCGCCTGAATAGGTCTTTATTTTATCTTTTTTCTTGTCATTGAGATTCACCAATTCCAAAAGATCTTGAATATGCTTTTTTCTATGTTCGTGATTCTTTAGCCCTTTGATTATGGCAATGTAATCTAGAAACTCTTCACCGCTAAGATTTTTATATAATCCAAAATACTGCGGGAGATATCCGATTCTTCTTCGAATTTCATGATCATCCTTGCCCAATTGAAGTTGATCATATAATACAATGCCGGAAGACGCCGGAAGAATCGTGGTTATGATTTGCATAAACGTCGTTTTTCCTGCCCCATTAGGGCCCAACAACCCGAACATACCCTTCGAAATTTCCAGATCAATATCATTAAGCGCCTTAACACCTGAATGATATCTTTTTGACAATGATTGAACTGTTATTCGCATAGAATCATTCCCTATCTTATTTATTACATCTGAACTGTGTCATTCTGATACCATTGTGCCTGAGCATGGTACATCTTTTTGTATTCACCGTTGATAGAGATCAATTCATCGTGTGATCCCGCCTCTACCAAGTTTCCATCTTTCAATACCAAAATTTTATCTGCATATCTGGTTATTCCTAAACGATGAGAGATAATAATGGAAGTTTTCCTCATACATTGTAATCACATTTTTATTAGTCGATAACTTCAACTTATCACCCACTTTAGAGGTTGCCTGCGATATTTCGAGACCATAATTTCCCAAAAAAATCCCACTATGTATTTCCATTGTTTATACCTACGACTATATAGTGTAAAATATAGGTTGTATATAGCGAATATTGAAATATTTTGTCGATTAATAATATTATTTGTAAATAATCTCGCTAGTAATTGAATTCGCCCTATCAATTCCTCAATTTGTTATCAAAACAAAGACTGGCTAATAAGACAGAAACGGTGAAATAAAGCACTGAAAGACGGAGGTCAAACGTGGAGTAGGGAACAAACGAACAAAAGCTTAATGTAAGGCCGCTGTAGATTCAATCGGATAAACAGAGAGTGCAAGGGCTACTCGAATGGAACTAAATATGCTGTTAGATCAGTATGATCTACTCTGTAAACAACTCGAAGAGATGATGAATCAGGTCATGCATATACTCAGCGACATCCCAGGAACAAAACAGATGCTAAGATACCAAGGGTTGAAGCCATCACTGTAGTAGGCTTTCTATCCGAGGTTGGCGATCTGAACATTATGACCACAGACAACAAAACATTCGACTAGCCGGTCTGAACTTAAAAGAAAACAGCTCCGGAAGCGTAAAGGCATGACTGGGATTAGCAAACGAGGGCGGTCACGCCTACGAGCAGTGTTATTCCGTGCCGTCATACCAGTGGCAACCAAAAACGAAACATTTAATGCACTCCATAAGCATTACATACAATATTCATCTACCCCTCAAACTGGAAAACAGGATACCTTTCCTCGAAAAAATGAGGACAGTTATCCTGTTTATAGGTTATGGACTTTTTAAGTGACCTCGATTTTACAGTAATGAAATATATAGTTCTCGAATATCGTCTACGCTTGTATCTTTCGGGTTACCAGGGCGGCAAGCATCATCATAAGCAGACTGCGCCAGGAAATCTACATCTTCTTTTTTCACAATATCTTTCAGGTCTGTAGGAATGCCTACATCTCCACTTAGCTGTTTTACAGCAGAAATGGCAGCGTTTCGGGCATCTTCAATTGTCATTGCTTCGGTATTGATCACGCCCATTGCCTTGGCAATGTCACGATATTTCTCGCCTGTAGCAGGAGCATTATATTCCATAACGGTTGGCAGCAGAATAGCATTCGCCACACCGTGAGGTGTGTCATATAGTGCACCCAAAGGGTGCGCCATGGAATGCACAATGCCAAGCCCCACATTGGAAAATCCCATGCCGGCAATATACTGCCCAAGCGCCATACCTTCACGCCCTTCGGCAGTGTTTGCAACCGCACCACGCAAATGTGTTGCAATTAGAGCAATAGCTTCCAGATGGAGCATATCACTCATTTTCCAAGCACCGCGTGTAATGTAGCCTTCAATGGCATGGGTCAAGGCATCCATCCCCGTTGCGGCGGTCAAACCTTTGGGCATACTTGCCATCATATCAGGGTCAACAATAGCAACAACAGGAATGTCATGTACATCTACACACACCATTTTTCTGTTTTTTTCCACATCTGTAATAACATAATTAATCGTCACTTCTGCCGCCGTACCCGCTGTTGTAGCAACAGCAATAATCGGTACACATTTGTTCTTTGTAGAGGCAACCCCCTCCAAAGAACGTACATCAGCAAACGCTGGGTTTGTAATAATAATGCCAATTGCCTTTGCTGCATCAATAACAGAGCCACCGCCAATGGCAACAATTACATCCGCATCGCTTTCTTTGAAAGCGGCAACTCCTGCCTGCACATTTTGAATAGTCGGGTTTGCTTTAATATCAGAAAATACTGTATAAGGTACTTCTTCAGCATCCAGTAAATCGGTTACTTTAGCCACAATACCTAATGCAATTAATTCTGCGTCAGCACACACAAACACTTTTTGAAAGCCTCTGCCTATTATTTCTGGAACAATATGCGAAATTGCACCTGAACCATGATAAGAAGTTTCATTTAAAACAAATCGATTTGCCATAAAACTTCACCTCTACTTTTATTTTGTCAAGTCCTGCTTCTTCATTGCAAGAGACGACGCTATTACTTTTATTATATTTCAAGCTTATTTCTACACCATGCGTTTCCTCACTTTACTGGATAAAATGCACAAACTAGAACGAATCAATAAAAGATCCGTATATATTTCCAAGCCTACCGATAGCTAATTCGCCTACGCTACAGATATGGAAAAAGAATTGTTATTGAATATTCCTTGTTATTATGATACTTTCTTATAGTTGAGAAAAAATTATGACTAGTCGGGGAAAGGAAATAAACTACAATGGATATTATTCAAGACATTCTTGCTGCTCTCGGTGTAGTACTTAACGGATTGCCGCAAGGTCTTTTGGCGCTTGCATTTGGTTTCGCTTCTGTGCCTACAGCTTTTGCCTTTATCGTCGGAGCAATTGGAAACGCAGCGACTAACAACGTTGCAGTCGTTTCGTATCAAGCAGAAACAATTACACTAGCAGGTACGATGGCAAAAACGATGCGCGAACGTCTATCGGCGATTTTCTTCGGAGCCATCATCCTCACCGTCATCGGTTTATTTGGCATGCTCGAACTCATTATTGATTGGATTGGACCTGCGATTACAAGTGGTATGATGGCTGGGGTAGGTATTATGCTTGCCAAAGTTGCTTTTGATATGGCAAAGGAAGATCGCATTATCGGCGCCACCTCCATTGGTAGTGCTTTACTTACGTATCTGTTCACCAAAGATCTCGTTTATACGATTACTATCTCGGTAATTCTTTCTAGTATTGTTTACAATATTATGAAAAAACGATCTGGTGATACAAAAAGTACTAACAAATATCCTGAAGAAAAACTAAATTTCCTCAAACCAACCTTCAATATGGCTGTACTGCGTGGCGCACTTGCCATCACATGCTTGAATATTGGTGCTAACATCGCATTCGGTCGGATTAACGAAGGTATTGCTGGTCAACCCGTCAATGTGGACACACTGTCCATTATTAGTAGCTTAGCTGACATTGCTTCCGTATTGTTCGGTGGCGCGCCTGTAGAGGTTGTTATTTCGGCAACAGCGAGTGCTCCGCATGCCGTATGGTCTGGGGTACTTATGATGGTTATTATGGCGATCATCTTGATTACGAAAACATTGCCGAAAATCGGCAAATTCGTTCCAAGCTCATCCATCGCTGGTTTTCTTATGATTTTGGGCGTAATGGTTACATTGCCTGGGAACGCTGCTGCTGCACTAACAGGTGAAGGTGCCGGATCGGGCGTTGTTGGTGCCGTAACGATGGTTGTAACTGCTCTTACTGATCCATTCTTCGGTATGCTAGCAGGTGTTATTGTAGAAACATTGATGAATTGGATTGGCATGTAGAGAAGGAGAGTATTCATGAAAACATACACATTACAAATCGGAAATCTTACCAGAGAACTTCCCATTATTCCGATATCAGATTCTTTGAGTATTGCGAGCTTCGTCATTCTTGGCGATACAGAACTGGTTATCCAGACAGCAAAAGATATGGTAGAAAAACTGCCTCCTATCGATATGCTAGTAACAGCAGAGGCAAAAGGTATTCCTTTCGTATACGAATTGTCCAAGCAGCTTGGAATGCAACGTTACGTCGTAGCTAGAAAAAGTGTCAAAGCCTATATGGGAGAAACAATCTCCTACAAGGTCAACTCCATTACGACACAAAAAGAACAAGAACTCATCCTAGAAAAGTCCGATGCAGAGCTTCTTCGCGGCAAACGGGTTGCTGTCGTCGATGATGTCATCAGTACAGGAGAATCCTTGCTTGCATTGGAACAACTTGTAGCAAAAGCTGGCGGTGAAGTAGTTGCACGAGCAGCCATTCTCGCAGAAGGTGATGCTGCACAGCGTGACGACATCATCTTCCTAGGGGCTCTGCCTTTATTCCCACACGAATAAAACATACCAGTCACATACTTGTAGTAGCACAAACTATTTCTGATAGGATGTGCTACTTTTATTCGTTTAAAAGCAAAAATTAGCTGGTGTAAGTTCAATAAAGTATCGAACTCAAACCAGCCAAATCATAGCATATTAGAAAACATGAATTACTCCAGTTATCTGTTTGATAGAATGAAATTTCAAAAAGTTATATGATGTTACTTCCAAAACGCTACTTTATCAACAGGCAAACGAACGGATGTGTAACCTGCTTCTACTGCTTTTCCTATAGAAACAAGCATGACAGGCACATACCGAGTAGCGTCTAAGCCGAAAGCTGCAACGATCTGGTCCTTTTCAAATCCGCCGATAGGGTTAGTGTCATAACCATGGGCGCGAGCGACTAACATTAGTTGCATCGCAACTAGACCGCCATCGATAAGTACGGTGTCTTTGTTCAGCTCAGGCGAGATGTGAGCATAATAATTCGTAATGGCTGTTAGTTGTCTCTCTCTAATCTCATCGCTCATATACCCTAGCTCCACTGCTTTGCCATAGATTTCTTCAGCATTGTCGACACTTTGCAAATCTCCGAGAATAGCAATTACGGCAGCAGAAGTTTCTACCTGCACTTGGTTAAATTTAGCTAGCGGCGCAAGTTTAGCTTTTCCTTCTGCACTTTCAATTACGAGAAAACGCCACGGTTGTAAATTTACAGATGAAGGAGCTAACGTTGCCTCTTGTAATATTTGTGTCATTTCTTCTTTACTAATTTTTACAGTCGGGTCGTAATTCCGTATAGAACGTCTTCCTGTTATAATTTCATTAAAATTGTTTTGAATTGTTGTTTGTTGCATCTTCCATCTCTCCTATAATATTTTTTATATTTCCTTGCATTCTTTCAATCATACTTGAAAGCAAGGTTTGTTCTTCCGGACTAAAACCATCGAGCATTTGGGTAAGGAAACGAAT
The DNA here is from genome assembly GCF_042684845.1 of Paenibacillus yanchengensis. NCBI lineage: Bacteria > Bacillati > Bacillota > Bacilli > Caryophanales > Paenibacillaceae > Paenibacillus > Paenibacillus yanchengensis. The sequence continues at coordinate 30,565 of NZ_JBHUMH010000011.1, forward strand.
TTTTTCTTCACGATAAGTGATGATTTTTTGTCTCCCATCATCTGTAAGCTTTACTAATGTAACCCGATTGTCTTTCGGACATTTTCGACGCACTATAATACGATCTGCTTCCATTTGTTTCAAGTGTCGTGTAATGGCTGCCCCATCTATCTTTAATTCTTTTTGTAAACTGGTTTGATTGATTTCATCCACATCATGTAATGTCTGTAACAACCTAAATCTAGACGGACTAATACCAGTACAACTTCCAAATTTAGCATTTAACTGGATATAAAGCGATTGAAGTCGATCGATAATAGTGCTCTCTTCGGAACTGTTCATTTTTAGTCTCCTTATGTTGATTCACTACTAATTGATATATCAATCATTGACGTATCAAGTAATGACTTATTCATAGTATCGGGAAACAAAACATTTGTCAACTATTGCGGTACGTGCTCCATTAAAATCATCACCAACCTAAATAATTGGTTCTAAACGAATCGGATTATATTATGAATACAGAAATTGCCGGTTAAATCGTCTATGTGTTGCATATAAATACTTATTTTTATGCTAAAATGTAAATGAATAGTCGATAGGTTTCCCCATCAAAAATACTTTGAAAGGACTGTTAATTATGAACAGATATGATAAATGTTTATTATTAAACAGTAAAATCAAAATGCGCTTCTTCCTATGTTTCTTATTTCTACTCACAAATCTAACGACCAGTTTGACTTACGCCTCTTCCATCGAAAACAATTTAAAGTCGAATGATTCCACTGCTGAAATGGACAATTTAGATCCCATTCTATCGGAATATATACGTACTAATATTAGTAATAGCGTATTTGTCCACTCTGAATTTCATGCAAATTTCGTTACAGTTAAAAACACAAAAAAAAGTGTGCATGAGAACATAAATGATAAGATAAATATTACGGTGTATACTTTCAAAAAAGCAGATGTTACTGATGGAACCGAAGCAATATACGATACCATTATCGATTATTCTTTTATAACTCCGATGAAAGTAGGCAATCAGGACGCATTTATAACGACAGTTGGTGATTTTTTAAACCCAATTGATCCACTAAACGGAGCAATGTACACAAAGCCAACTGCAAATGACAGTTGGCAATTTTTTAAAGAGTTAGTGCCTATTATGACTTCTTTGCAAAGTTTTACAGTTGAAGGCGAGCAACTGACGACGCTGGACGACTACACTCGTGTTATTCTCCATTTTTCATCTTTGCCAAATGAACAAGCTTCAGCTAGTTCGTTCCCTGAATATAAGTTGGAATATAACCATCATACGAATGGATTTTTCTATTTAACTTGGATTCAAATTGGTATTGTTGTAATCGTTTTAGCAGTGATTCTATACTTGTGGAGAAAATGGAAATTATTTAGAAAGATGACTTAACAAACTTTTTTGCACTATACCAAATGCCAACTATACTTGCTGTTTTCTTAATGCGCGCACACCCATCAATACCGCACCATAAGCTGCATCTTTGATCGGCTCTATTAATTTCACGTTTGGATACGTTTTTAATAATTGCTGTTCCAAAGCTTGCCGTACAAATTGGGACTGTAATAATACACTACCCGCAATAGCAATCGGATGATCAGCCATATTTAACCGTTCTATCACTGGTACAACTAATTTGTACAACTGCTGAGCACTGTAGTCGGCAAGCACCAATGCTTGTTTATCACCCGCCTCACATGCTTTCGTCATAATCGGAGCTAGTTTAGCAATATCTTTTTTCGTCGTATTCGGGTGATAGACAAAACCAATTATATCTTGCACAGTGCGTACACCTAATTGCTCATATACCATCTCGGGAATAATTGTATCGGTGAGTCTGCTATCTGCTACTTGAACAACAATGGATAATAAACTTCGACCAATACTGTACCCGCTTCCTTCGTCATCGATGAGATGCCCGAATCCTCCCGACCGATGCTGCTCGCCATTTTCATTCACACCAAAACAAATCGAACCAGTGCCAGCAATCAATATGATGCCTTGCGTGTTATTATGCGCACCATATAAAGCTACTTCTTGATCGCCAATAATCGTTAGTGGACCAGTATAATTATTATCGATGACATGCTGTTGCAGCCACCCTTTCACCTCCGGATTACTCAATCCTGCTGCGCCAATACAAATATAATCTACAGCATCTAACGAGCCGCAGATATCAACAATATGATGGAATATCGTAGCAAAAGAGCCTGTTATCGTATCTCGGTCTCCACCGTTGTAATTGATTGGATCGCTTACAAAAGTAGCGACTATTTGCTTGTTATGACGAGCAACGGTGACCGCTGTCTTCGTACCGCCACCATCTATTCCTACGATATATGCCATCACTTAACACTCCCTCTCATCGATATAAATGATACGCTTTTTTCATAACAGCAAACTGCTTACTATCCTCAGCGAATTGTTCCAATAAAGTAGTCGCCGTCTGATGCGGCTGTCGATAAACATCACTGCCTCCTAATAAGTCGATAAACGGTCTAGACCCTGCTTTGATAGGTGGCAAAAAGGAAAACTGCTCGTACAAATCTCGAATCATAAATAATAATGTAACCGCTACATCCAATGGGCGAATCGTGGCATGATTCGTTATATACAATTGGACACCGCCACATAACTCTCCCGCATGCTTCGACATATTCGGTTTAAAATAAACAGGGCGAAAGAAAATACCTTCTAGCCCTTTGTCGTTCATCTGCTGCGCTAGCTGCTCTGCTTGAATATAAGGTGCACCAATCAGTTCAAAAGGAAACGTTGTCCCTCTACCTTCCGAACAATTCGTTCCCTCGAATAAACAAGTCCCTACATAGAGTAGTGCTGTTTCATAGCGAGGAATGCCTAGCGAAGGATGGACCCATGTTAAACCCGTTTCTGGAAAAGCCATCGCACGTTGCCAGCCGGTTATTGGTACAATATGCAATTTCGCTTGCCAGTTCATTTGATCATTCGCCATCATCGCTACTTCTCCAGCAGTTAAACCATAGCGAACGGCTAGCTCATAATTACCAACAAAAGAGCGATAACTCGCTTGTAAAATGTTCCCCTGTACCGTAATCCCATCGAGCGGATTGACCCGATCTAAAACAACAAATTCCACACCAGCTTTCGCACAATCTTCCAGCGCATACAGCATCGTATAGATAAACGTGTAATATCTAACCCCCACATCTTGAATATCATAGATAACGATATCCACCTTACGTAACATCTCTTCTGTTAATCGTTTCGAATCTTTGCGGTACAAACTATACACCGGGACATTCGTATATGGATCTATATAAGTATCGACCAAATCACCAGCATCAAGATCTCCTCTTACGCCATGTTCTGGTGAAAACATTGCAACCAATTGGCAATGCTCCTGCACCACATCAATAGTGGAACGCAGTTGTTTCGTCAGCCCGGTTGGTGCTGTAATTAGCCCTACCCGTTTACCGGCAAACAAATGACGGAATTTTGAAAATGAATCTACGCCATTCAAAACCATCGATTATCACCTCACTTATATTAGCCCCGATTGTCTTATTTTCATCGCTTCTGCCGGTACCATAAATGCTTCCGCATATGTTTTTCTTGCTTCACAGCCCCGAACAACAGCAAGTGCCTTGTAATATTCCATATAGTTGAATGATGTACTATTCGTAACAAACCAGTGCTCACTTAATCCGCTAATCCATAAATCATATGCAGCTTGATCAAAACCGACGTATAAGTAGGGCACATAATCAACCGCATCTTCCCAATTTTCCGAATAATATAATCGTGCTGCAAAATGAGCAGGTAGTTGTCGTTCAAATGTTGGCAAGCTAGCAAAAAAACGAGCGTCATTTACAATGTGATGTGTAAGCGTATGATCTTTATGCATACTGTTTTTCCAGTGCGTAATAAGTATGTCCGGTTTAACTCGTCTAATGACATCACAAACTTCCATCCTAACATCATCTGTGTCTGGCAATTGACCATCATTATAATCAAATATGATCGCTTCGCCACCTAATTTGTGAGCAAAAGCTTCTGCTTCTCGTCTTTTTTGCTGTCTATATTCATCCATATTTTTTCCTGCTGGCACACCACGTTCTCCAGCGGTTAACGCAAGTGTCACCACATGGTCACCTTGTAAACTATGACTAGCTAACACACCTCCTGAAGCCAATTCCACATCGCCAATGTGAGCGCCAATTGCTAAAATCGTTTGTTTTTCCGACATTTAACTTAACTCCTTTCGCAATATTGCAAACTGTTTTTCTACTCGAAATCCAGCCTTGGTATAAATTCGAATGGCTGGATTATTACTGCCTGTAAATAAAGTGACATACTGACAACTCGCCTGCTGGAACGCTTCGATCATTTTGAAAAATAAAATACTTCCTAACCCATGACCTTCATGATCAGGATGAACACCGATGCCACTGAAAAAAGCCCTTCCGTTTGACTCTCGAACAATGGGACCTGCGAACCCTACACATCTATCATTTTGTATTGCAACGACCAAAGGCACTGCTTCTCTAGCATGTCTAGTAACATCGTTTAGCCACTGCTCATTGTTAAGCGCTTGTAACATTGCTTCTAACCCTGTATGTTGCGCTTGCTTATACATCGTTATAGCATATCCCTTTGCGTATGCTTGCTGCTCTTTTTGCAATATATCTTCTGGAATAACAAAATTACCTAATGCCAAGTACATGCCACATTGCATCGCCCGCTCAACATAATGACGTTTTTTCAATGTAGAATAAAACGGCATCGCCCGATCTATACCAGGAGCGTTGTTATGTTCATGACTTGGAACAGTCGGCATATTCCACGCTAATTTCATTGGATTAAAAAATAAAATATCTGCTTGTTTTTTACCCCGCTCTCGAAAACATTGTTCCAACTGCTGGACGAGCGCATCATAATGATGGAGTTGCATTCTATCTCTTCTACCAATAACCGTTGTAATATATCCAGCTACATTACCTAATGGCAAATCTTCGCCAATGCAGCCTGCTGCAAAAGCAACTATTTCACTGTCAATTACGCCAACAAGCAGTAATTCTGCAATATAATAATCGTGTTCGAAAAACTTTGCTATAAACGATTCTACTGAGAAAGGTTGATAGTGATACTCCATTGCTTCCTCATTCCATAGCACCACCACTTGCGGCACGTCACTCCGCTCCATTAGTCTAATTTGCATCTGCATTAACTCCACCATTAACTGTACCTCCCTTGTCTGGCTCGGCAACTATAATCGCTATCAGCTAGGCTTTGTTCGTCCAGTCGGGTAACTTATTTTGCCCATAATAGCTGGCGCAGTAGCTCCCGTCACTCTAGAAATCGTATTAGGTAGACGCTCCATCGTATAAAAAGCTAACAGAGCAAACGCAACAGCTTCCTTCGCATCACTGTTACCACCTATCTCTTCTTGCGTACAAACATCAATTCCAAGTGGAACAAACAATTTTTGCAAGAAACCCATTAATGTCGAATTGTAACTACCACCACCGCTAACAATAAGCCGTGCAAGTGTTTGTTCAGCCGCTACATAATAGTGATAACTATGAACGATAGTCCAAGCGGTAAAATAAGTAACTGTCGTAATGACATCTTCCTTTTGCCACCCTTGCTCATTCATTTTTTGCACGATAGCCGCTACATACTGCTCACCGAACCGTTCTCTTCCCGTTGATTTCGGCAAAGCCATCGTGTAATAGTCGTCAGCTTGCAGCCATTCCAGCAGTTCAGCAACTATCGTACCTTGAGCAGCAATTTTTCCACCCACATCCATCATCAACGGTGGATATAATAACGCTACTAAGCCATCGATAATCATATTGCCTGGACCCGTATCAAAGGCAAACACTTCTTCTAACGACGTACCAGCAGGTAAAACGGTCATATTGCCGATGCCGCCAATGTTTTGCAACAATAAACACGTTGTTTCCTCTCGAAACAATACGTATTCTGTAAAAGGAACAAGCGGAGCACCTTGTCCGCCCAACGCCATATCTGCTACTCGAAAGTCCGACACACAGGCAATTCCTGTACGATTAGCTATGATTGCACCGTCTCCAATTTGGACAGAACAACGTAAGTTATAACTAGCCACGAAATTATCTTCTGGGGCATGGTAAATCGTTTGTCCGTGTGAACCTATTACCATCACTTGCTCTGCTTGCAGCCCACTTAGTGCTAACACAGATTGCGCCGCTTCTGCATACAGTTCACCAAGCCACGTGTGCATCGCACCTACTTTATCAATCGTCGCTTTAGCTGGATCAAACAATCGAAAAATTTGCTCTCGCACTGCTGGTACAAATGGTTTATTTTCAAAGGCAAGTAATCTCACATCTAATACGTGGTCTGCTGTTGCTATTGGTCTAATTTCAATGACTGCCGCGTCAATCCCATCTACCGAAGTACCGGACATTAAACCAACGGCATAACAAATTTCTGGCGTTACTGTCGTAGGTGATGTTGCTGGATTTTCCGTCTTTATTATCGTTTTCGCATTATTCATCATCCACCATCAGCCTTTCACCGCTCCCACCGTTACCCCTTCTAAGAAATAACGCTGCAAACTAAAGAATAATATAAACATCGGTACAGCCGAAATCGTCGCTCCAGCCATCATCGGTGCAAAATAAGTGGTGTTGGCAAAACGAAAATTTTTTAACCCAACTTGAATGGTCTGCATTTCCATCGTGTTCGTCACCAAAAACGGCCAGAAGAAATCATTCCAACTTGCCATAAACGTTAATATTGCTAAAACAGCCATCACTGTTTTCGACAGAGGAGCAATAATATGAATAAATATTTTCGGCTGTGAACATCCTTCGATTTTGGCTGCCTCCAATATTTCTTTCGGAATAGATGACATAAACTGTTTTACCAAGAAGATATTATATACCGTAACAATACTCGGCATAATGAGTGCTTCATACGTATTTTGCAATTCAAAAATATTGACGATCAAAATATACAGTGGAACTTGCGTCACTTGACCTGGTATCATCATTGAACCTAACAAAACAGCAAACAATATATTGCGCCCTTTGAATTTCATTTTTGCGAAAGCATAACCAGCAAGTGTAGCGAAGATAACGTTCGTAATCGTCACCGACCCCGCTACTATGATGGAGTTCATGAGCCACTTATAAGAATTACTATTGAAATCAAAGAAAAACTTGTAAGAAGCGAACGATATTTTGCTAGGCACAATCGAATAACTCATCGCTCCCGCTTCCACCGGATCTCCAAACGAGGAGATGATCATAAAGTAAATAGGGAAAATGGTCGCCATTGCGAATAGTACAAGAAAAGTGATGATCAAACCGTTGCGAAGCGTTAATATCCATTTGTTTCTTAGATTATTGTTGTACAAACCCATTAGCTCTCCCCCTTTCCCTAGTATTCAATGTCTTTTCCTAAAAGTCTAAACTGGATAAACGAAATAATAGCGATAATAAGAGCGAGTATTAACGATTGCGCAGCTGCCTTGCCAAATTCAAAATAAGTAAATGCATTATTAAATATTAATAACCCCATCATCGTTGTCGCATGATCTGGTCCACCGCCGGTCATGAGAAACGCATTTTGAAATACTTGAAAGGAACCAATTACACCTGTGACGAGCAAAAACAAAGTGGTCGGTTTCAAAAACGGAATAACAATATATCGTAGCTTTTGCAAAAAGGAAGCGCCGTCAATAGCAGCCGCCTCATAGTAACTATTATCAATACCAAGTAGTGCTGCCAAATAAATAATAATCGCTGTCCCATGACTGGATAGCCACGACATTAAAACGAGCGAGAACATCGCAGTGGCACTCGATCCTAACCAGTTTTGATTGCTAATGCCAAAGAAACTAATCACTTGGTTAGCAATTCCTGATTTCAGTGGATCAAAAATCCATAACCACACGACAGCCATCGCCACTCCTGATGCTACCGCTGGCAAATAATAAATTGCTTTAAATACCGTTTGTGTCCTTTTTTGAAAAGGAATAATCAGAATCGCTACTAAAAAAGATAAAAAGATATTAAACGGTACGGTTAACAGTGTATAGACTACGGTGTTTCTAACTGCTTTCCAAAATAAACCATCCGAAAATGTAGTTACAAAATTTTCAAAACCGACGTACGTAGAGCCAAGTGGTCTATATTCTTGCAAACTGATAATAAAAGCGTTTATAACGGGATATGCAGTAAATAAACAAAAAGCGATAAGAGCAACGGCAATAAATGCATAGCCCCATCCCATATCACTTTCTAATTTCATTCTCTTTCGCCTTGTCATTGTTGTTTGACTCATCGTGTCACACCTTCCTTTCGCAAACATATATAAGCTAATCGTGCTCAAAATGAAAGCTGTACGTAATTAAAACGTACAGCTTTCAATTAACCAGCCCAACTTATTTTCCTATTAATCTACAACAATTCCAGCTTCACCGAATGATTTAATCGCTGCTGTTTTGACAGCATCATACATTTGCTGTGGTGTAATTTCATTCGCTAACAAAGCTTGTAGTTTTGGTATAATAACTTCTGTTTCAATTTTAATCGCTTCGGCAGCTTTGTCCGTTGGGATATCCGTACGTGCTGCTACCGCTTTGGACATCATAATTTCATCTGCTTTAACATTATCTTCATTGCGTGGATATTCTTCAATTACCGCTGCATTTCTAGCCGTTTCCGTTACTGGTGCCAAAAATAATTCATTACTATAGTTTGCTGCTACTGCTCCCGAAGATAGATAATACATCGCAAGTGCAATATTGTTCACATGCTCTCCCGTCGGTTCTTTTTTACCTCTAAGTGCAATGTAACCGTCTACAACGGTAGTTGGAATATATTCCGCCCCATTGAACGTTGGTACAGGTAGTGGAATATATTCCGCTTCAATAGAATCTGCTACCGCCGAACCATCATTCGCTTTAATCTTCTCATTATTCAAACGAGCCGAGTTTTCAAAACTCGCCAAACCTTTTCCAGTAATCATCGTCTGTCCTGTCAAAAACATATTCCAGCGCTTACCGGCGTCAATCGAACTTAACTCTTTTGGCATTGATCCATCATCAATCATTGTACGAAGTGCTTCTAATAATCCCAAAAAGTTTTTGCTTGTATAGGTGAACTTCAAATCATTATCAAAATATTCGGGAATACCTGCTGACTTCGCCATAATGCTCAAATAATCTTTTGACGTAACGCCAGATGTAGCAAATACGAAACCATAGCGTGTCGTCTCGCCTTTATCGTTCTTCACTATACCTTTTTTAATTGCTTCACGATATTCATCAAATGTCCAACCATTTTGTTGTACAGCTTTCCAGTCAATCCCTGCTTCCTCCATAAATGCCTTATTACCACCGATAGAATGAACCGCCATATAGGCAGGGAAGCCATACTGTGCGTCTCCTAACTGAAAATATTGCAACGGCACTTCATCAAAATCTGCTTTCATTTCACTAGTAAGTGCTGGATTAATATCGATAAGTACATCTAAATTAGCATACTTAGAGACGGAAGCTGCACCAATCCAAGCAATATCTGGTGGTGAACCTGCATTCACTTGTGTATCTAATTTTTGCGTCATATCTTCCCAACTAGCTGGTTCGATTTTCAATGTAAGGTGTGGATATAACTCATTAAACTCCTTCTCCATATCTGCAAATCTTGCTTGGTAATTAGCTGATACTGGCGGCAATAGTGCCGTTATTGTATCTTTAGTCGGTTCAGCATCCTTCTCTTTTTCTTTGTCCTTATTCGAATTTGTTTCGGATGGTTGTTGTGTTGCATTCGACGGTGCAGGTGTGTTAGTAGATTTGCCACCACAAGCAGCCAATAAAGAAACAAGCATAGTAATTGTTAATAACAAAACATACACACGAATCTTTTTCATAAAAAATTGCCCCCTCAATTTTCATTTCAAATTATACGGTAGACCGAATTGCCCTCTTTAAATTTCCTTCATGATCTTGTAGCACTGCTGTAGCCTGCTTAGCATTTAACCCCGTTTTAATCATCATAATTGCCAACTTACAGTTCATCGATGCTTGCTCCAACATGTCTCTAGCCGTGAAGGAATCTACCCCTGTCGTTTCCATAATAATGCGAACAGAACGTTCAATTAACTTAATATTGCTAGCTTTCAAATCGACCATCAAATTATTGTATGTCTTCCCTAATTTGACCATGACAGAAGTAGTAAGCATATTAAGCACCATCTTCTGAGCAGTTCCTGCTTTTAACCTTGTCGATCCACTGATCACTTCTGGTCCAACAACAGGTGCAATACAAACATCAACAACTAGCTCCAACTTAGAACCTTTGTTATTACAGACGCCAATCGTCGCTGCGCCTACTTCCCTTGCCTTCATCATTGCTGCCGTAACAAACGATGCACTCCCACTAGCCGATATGCCAACAACCACATCCCTGCTCGTCACACCTATCCTTACTATTAAGTCACTTCCTGCATCCGCATCATCTTCACATCCTTCTACCGCTTCACGAAGTGCAATATCTCCACCTGCTATAAAGCCTTGGACCAATGTAGGATCTGTTCCAAAGGTCGGTGGACACTCCGATGCATCCAATACACCAAGTCTGCCCGACGTACCCGCTCCAATATAGAACATTCTGCCACCGCTCGACATACGTTGATGCAGCATATCGATTGCCTGAGCTATTTGCGGAATCTCTTTAGCTACTGCTGCAGGCACTAGTGCATCTTGTTCATTGATGAGTGCAACCATCTCTTCTGTCGTACACTCATCGATCATGAATGACGCTGGATTAATCGCCTCCGTGGTCAATCCCGCAAGGTAATCATTCATAGCCATCCTCCTCATGTTGAATAATTGCCGCATACTCTAGTACAATCCTTATTGCTCTATTTCTAAACCCATCATAATATAGCGCTTACATTACGTCAATACATTTTGAAATAAAATTTTATAATGAAATTTTATTGTGATTGTTTAATGCAATTAAACTATGTTGTCAATTTCATATCGAATCTTAACTTGTTTTGTAAACGAACTTTCACCTTCTAGCTATGTACTATTCCTAATCCCACCCTCTAATTGGACATTTTTAAAATTATTCTCTGTTGACTGTTTTTCCAATTTATAAGTTGATTATAATACCATTTATGTTTAAAATTTTAAATATATACTATGAAACATTATTATTTTGATACTCTTGCTAGAAGGTGATGTTGTGAATTTTATTAATAGAAGAAAAATAGTAATAACATTAATAGCAATAATAATTATAATGTGGGTTTTTAGTTTTTTTAACCCTCAGCTAACCATCCGTAGATATATGGTGGTAAGATTACACATGGTAAGTGCATTTACATTAAGCATCAGTAACATGAATCAGTATGATAAAAATTATGGATATCTTTATGATGTAAAAGGTTATAAAGATTGGTCTACTGGAGAAGAAATCGGTACGTTCTATATTAAAAAAGTTGGTCCGTTCTGGTCTGTATCAAGTGTGGGGAGTGCACCTTAGAGGATTGCGATCTGTACTCGGACAGTAGTAAACTTATATTATTTTAAGCCATGAGTGATGGTGATGATCCCCTTTTTTCACTTGTAGTAAATCCCTTAGCTCCTACTTTATCTTTTGCTGTAGGTGGTATAAGTATAAATAGTTCATCTACACAGGTATATCTTTTTTTGCAAATCACACGTTTGTTTTTATGAAGCTTATTCAGACTCGATAAGTTCTGTTACTCCCATTACCTTTTTACTAATTTGATACGTTACAGTAACAGTTTCTACAATTTCCGTACCTCCATATGCAAGAGCAGCTTCAAATTGTAGAGTATCATTATCCTCCCACGCGATATTCATCAAACCGCTATAATTCTCGTGATCTGTGCGAATCCATGTATCTAATTGTTTTTGTGCACCATATTTAACCCTTGCTGATTCTACTAGCTCTGGACTGTGCATTCCTTTTTCAACATTAATGATAGAAATAAAGTCACTTTTATTAGAGTTCATCACTACCGCAATACTTCTCCTATCTGGTGAAGGAATGATTTCTCTTATATACATGGCAGTAGCGGAAAAATGAAAATACTCTTCAAGCACATTGTCTTTGATTCGCCAAAGGACATTTTGACTGCCATAATCCGAATAATTGTTAAACAACGTAAACATCTTGCTTCCATCTTCCAAATGGACAATATAAGGACTCTCAAAACTTTTTGACAAAATATCTATAGCAAATGCAGCCGCATCGGTGATTTTTTGATTTTCATGTTCTAGAAATGGCTGAAGCTCATGTAACGCTTTTTCTCTCAACTTTTGGTCATTAAAGGTTTCTATAAGCCTATTAATAGCAATATAGATATACTCATTATTATTAGTATTTAAAGCTTTTAAAAATTTATCGACATCAAAGTGAGTAACGGGCTGTAGCTCCATACTTTCAGCAGTTAAATAACGGATATAGGGCTCTGTTTGTTGGTTTTTATAATATTCTGTTGCTAATAAAGCAGTTGAGGTTGTACTATAAAGAACAAGGCACGCAACTAAGGCAACCCACTTTTTAGAAACTCTTTTTTTTCTAACCTCTATGCCACTGCCGCTATGCTCGGCTGCTTCAATCAGTGTATCATCAATTAATCCAATCTCCTTATATATTTCTTCTCTTTTCACAGGTTAACCCCCTCTTTCACCAAATAAGCTCTCAGCTTATTCCTCGTTCGAAACAATATCGATTTGACTTTACTATTACTCATATTAAATCTAATAGAAAGATTCGCTATGGAATCTGAATACCAGTACCTTCTAATAAATAAATTTCTTGCTTGCTCCTCTATTCCGTATAAAAAATGATTGATTTCGTTGGCTAACTCTCCTGCTTCAAATGCTGTTTCTACAGTATCAGTAGAAGCCAAACACGACTCCAACTCTGATAAAATAACTTCAAACTCACGATAACGCTTTTTAGCTGTATTATAACTATGTTTATCTAGCGCTATATTACGGATGATTCTACCTAAAAATACAGATAACTTTCTAGGTTTAGTAGGCGGTATTGCATTCCATACTGCTAAATAAGTATCATTCTCACATTCTTCCATATCCCGAGCACTAGAAAGTATGTTTCTTGCAATTGTTCTACAGTAAGCCCCATATTTACGTTTAGTTTCTAGAATGGCTTGCTGCGAACGCTGCAAGTATAGGTGAACTATTTCTTGATCCTCCATCTGATATCTCCCTTTTCACTGTTTACTCCTTTGCTATATAACTGTGTATTAACTGCTCTACTTATAGAGTAGAAAATTTGCAGCATTGGTTGCATTTATATTATTATTTTCAGAAAAAGAATCCGTTTTGAATGACCACACAGAAAAAAAGCCATAGCTAGGTTAGTTACCTTGCGCTATAGCTTTATAAAAGTGAACATTCATTCAACCACTATAATTTTAATTTCCGAGTTACAATATTATGCGTTTGAGTCAAATATTTTTTAATATTTTCATAATCGACACTTGCAACACCAGCAAACAATATATCGATAACCGTTAACATCGCAATCCGTGAACCCATAGCGCCACTGCGCATCGTAATCTCTGGTGTTGAAATGCTCAGCACAATATCTGCACGCTCAGCCAGTGCACTGCGATTATACTTCGTAATAGCGATACAAGTAGCTTTGTTTTTTTGAGCAGTTTCGAGCGCGTCCAATATGTCAATCGTTATACCTGAATTAGAAATAAAGATAGCAGTATCTTCTTCCGTTAGTAATGTCGCTGCGGTCAATTGACTGTGTGCATCTGTATAAGCATGACAAATTTTATTAATGCGGGAAAATTTCTGCTGTCCGTCCATAGCTATTAAACCTGATGCACCTACTCCGAAAAAAGCAATTCGCTTACTACTACATAGTAAATCTACTGCCCGTGCAATCTCCACACGATCAATGACACTAAGTGTATCTTCAATCGACTTCATATTGTTCAATGAAATATTAGATATTATCGTAGATAACTCATCGCCTGGTCTTATATCGGTATACTGTGCTTTAATATCTTCGTCACGCGAGCCAAGTGAAGCCGATATGCTAACAATAAATTGGCGATATCCGCTATAGCCCATTGTTTTGCAAAATCGCAATACAGATGCATCACTCGTCTTACTTCCTTGCGCTAACTCTTTGATCGATAGATGAGGAATTTCTTCTGTGTTTTCTAATATATAGTCCCCTACCATCCGTTCGACTGGCGTAAAACTATCTCTCATCTCTCGAATTTTAATTAGTATATTATCATTTATACTCATAATCTACCTACTTACCTATATTTAATATAATAAGCAAATAATCTTAACGCTTCACTTGTAAAACGATGCATACCTTATTTTATGTTTTATCTATTGTCAGAATAGCATTCACTCAAACTAGAAGTCAACTAATATAACCTTCCTAGCTTTGCTCAACCATTAAGCCCTTTTAATTTACATTTATATTGCCAGACGTTGTTTGGAAGTGTACACGAAATGCGCCGTTGCCTGTTTGTCCTTCTGTTTTTTTATTGGTCTGATTTGGATTTTCTAAAGGTATTTGTATGGAGCGTTTACCACTATTAGATTCGAGCAGCCATTGAACATTCGGTTCTTTTTCTTTGAGAAACAACCGAATGTTGCCACTTCTAGCAATAACCAATATATTACTGTCTATATTATCATATTCCAAAGAAACATGACCACTTCTCGTTAGCACTTCCAACTGTTGTAATTGCACATTGTTCACTTTAGTATGTCCAGAAGATCCTTTTATCACCAATTGCTCTTTGTAGGACGTTGGAATACGGATAAGTAATTTAGGTTTGCTTTTCATGCGAAATAGATTTACGATGTTACTTTTCGTTCGAATGCGAACTCGACCACGTTCTTCTTCCATAACAATTCCTGCCCCATTAAACATAGCAACTTCCAGCTGGTCTATATTGGCCGTTTCTACTTCTACCGTTGTACTCGCCTGATCAACTTCTATTGATTGAACTGCCTTAAGCGATACCGTTCTCCACTCTTCATTATTATTATCCCAAGTACAACCACCAAGTAATAAAATAGTTAGGAAACAAACATAAAACATACTTTTTTTCATAACATCACCTTTTCATCGTATCGTATAACTACCATCATATAAGATGACGTTACGTCAGCATCAAGGAAATTAATAAAACTCTTTTTTTAAAAAAAGAACTTGAAAGTGACGTTACGTCATCTTCTATAATCAAATACGTACCCAGTAAGCAACAATATTTTGTATCGTTTACAAGTTATGTGGGGAATAATTTTGATAATAGGATGTGACAGACATGAAGCAAGGAGATATGATTATTTATGCTTGTGTCATTATTGGCGCTGGAGTCGGACTTATATTGGACTTTACTTTTCCAAGCGTATTAATTGGACTCGGCATTGGCTATCTGATCAAATTCGCTCTATATAAAGATAAAACAGAGTAATCATTGGAATTCGGGAGGGAACAGCTTGATTCATATTAAAGACGTTGCAAAACAAACGAATATTACCGTTAGAACTCTGCGTTACTACGACCAAATCGGGCTTTTAACTGCTTCCGCCAAAACAGAAGGTGGACATCGATTATACTCCAAAGATGAAATAGAGAAGTTACAGTTTATACAATTTTTCAAACGAATGGGATATAAGCTGCAAGATATTAAACTGATACTTTCTAATAGTCATTGGGATTGGATGCAAAGTAAAAAGTCAATTAGCTTTTATTGCGGAAGAACAACAACAGTTGCGAAATATGGAAACCGCTATAAAAGAATTAATCAATGGAATAGCAGTTGAAAATGGGGATAATTGGCTAGCTATTCAAAAATTAATTCAGCTATCCAACCAACAAAATAGAAGCACATTGCAATTATCAGAACATCCTTTTCAAGAAGAAGATGTGAAGCTTTGGAGTAAATTACCGAAAATGCGTGGAGAAGACCCCGATTCCTTGGAATGGATTGGCTTATTAGGTCAAATAAAACGAGCATTAACTAGTGATCCTGCCTCACCAAATGTACAACATATTATAAGGCGGATGTTGGAAAAACAAGCAGAACAATTTCATAATAAAGATGATTTTCTCAACAAACTATGGGAGATAAGAAAATCTCCAGAACAATCGGAACAATACCGATTTTATCCTCTAGACGATGACATTATTGTTTATCTAGAAAAAGCATATGAAATCTACCTTAACCATTTGAACAATCACACCCTTTAATTAGGAGGAGCTTCATGGACTTACAACTTGTTATTTCGGTTGCAGGACTAGCTTTGTTAGATACGTTAAGTCCTGCGACTATAGGTGTTACGATATATTTACTGTTAACCGAAAAAAAACAGCTGCTATCACGTTTATCTATTTATTTAATAACAGTAGCGCTTCTTTATTTTTTGACTGGCATCGCCTTGATGCTAGGAATGGATATGCTATTTACAGCAGCAGCCACTATATTACAAAATCGTATCATTAGCTGGTCTACTTTTATAATTGGAATGATTTTATTTATTATGAGTTTTTATTACCCCGAAAAGAAGCAAAAACAGTTACCTCAACCAAAGTCCAAACAAAAAATAGCGATGGTAGCACTTGGTGTAACTACCTATGCTATCGAAGTGGGCACAGCCGTTCCTTATTTTGCAGCTATTGGACTATTATCCACCTCTGAACTTGCCGCCTTCCAGTGGCTGCCGATGTTAGCAGGTTATAACTTGATCATGGTACTTCCACCACTAATTTTGTTTATACTGCACTTATTATTAGGTCGCACAATGCAACGATCATTAGAAAAACTGCAAATGACACTCGCAAAGCATACGGGTTCAGCAGTTTCTTGGATTTTATGTATTGTAGGTTTAGTACTAATTTTTAATAGTCTGGATTACTTATAGTACATTTTCTATATTTTGCGAAAACAGCCGTTAGACATTAACTGTCTAGCGGCTTTACATGTTACTTCATCGTTTGTACACAGTTCTAATAGTACTGCTGAATTAACAGCGCTACAAATGCTCACAATCAACTTTTTCCACGAAAAAAGTAATTTCACCAGTATCCCTATTGACTTTCGCAACCTACAACTCAGCCACAGCCGCAACAATATGTTGTGCATATTTATCCTTCTCTTTAGCAATAATAGTAAGCGCTTGTGAGAAGCTACGTGGTACTTGATAAGGACGATTAGCCGATATGGCGTCTAATGCATCCATGACCATTACAATTTGAGTTTGTTCTGAAATTTTATCGGCTGTTAAGCCTTGCGGGTATCCGCTTCCATCCAATCTTTCATGATGATTCCCAATGATCTCCAAACACGTTGCCGGAAGTTTATACCGAGACAAAGCTGCTACACCTAACCTAGCATGCTCACGCATAATATCTGTTTCTACAGCAGTTAATTTATCGGGTTTATCTAATATCGTCATTGGAATATATATTTTACCTATATCATGGAAGAAGGCACCTAGCGCTAGTTCGAATAACATTTGCTTTGTATAACCAAACTTATTACCAATTATTAATGATAATAACGCAACATGAATACAATGAACATATAACCAGTCCGAATAACGGGCAAGAGCTGGAACAAAAAAATACCACGGCTCTTTTTTTTCTGGAAACAGTATAGTAGATAGTATATCAATCAACCGCTCATAATGCTTCATAGAATCTACGGGTATACCCAGCTTACGTTCTAGTACACGAATTGTTTTTTCTAGTTCATCTTTGTTTGGAAATTTTGTTGGCCAACCTACTTGGAGAATCATATTCATCAACTTCCTTATGCCTGTCGTTCAAATAATTACTGGTTTAAATTCATATATTTTGTACATAATTGAATGTAGCAACTTTTTTTAAAATACCTTTAAAACTATCTTTTTAGTTACCTTTTAAACTATTATAAATACTACTTTACTAACTCATTCAAGTCAACTTAAAACTCATTCATAATAGTAGTTTATAACTCATGGAATTAGAGAGGAATATAAAATGAACGAATATAATAAAAAACAAGTAGGAGAACGTATTCGGGAACGTCGCAAATCTTTCAACCTGACACAAGAGGACTTCGCAGAACGAATTGGACGTGTTCCTAAATTTTGTGCAGATATTGAACGCGGGCAGGTAGGAATGTCTATTGAAACGTTACTAAGCATTTGTTCGTTATTAAAGTTAACGCCAAATGAACTACTATTACCCGATTCAACTATATTTACAACAGAAAACAATACAGAAATAGATATGATCACATCCGCTTTACAACAATGTAACGATCAGCAACGCAAAGATGCTTATGCGCTATTAAAATTATTTCTCACAGCCATTAATTAAACTCGTCGTTCCCATCACTTCATTTACCTACTTCGTGCCTTACTTTAATCGTTCATTCACTCCAATCGTTTTTAACTTCACTTATAAAAAGATGATGATAATAAATAACCTGCACCATTTTTATTAGAAACGAGAGCTGATGCTCCTTCTTTTTGCTATTTTCCTAAATTCCACAGAACAAAACCGACCACCTTACTAGCTTTGTAAAACTTGCTAATCTAAAAAAAGAAAAGAACGAGGTAGGCAGGTATTACTGCCGTTTACCTCGTTCTTTGGCGTTACAAATTACAGACAATTATAGTTTAACAGATAGTCCCGTTTGTCTACTTTTATTGGCTGCTTCAATAAATCGAATAATGGCTAACGTTTCTTCTGCGGGAATAGCGGATTGACCACTTTTGAAAAAAGAAATAATTTGTTGTAGCATCAACGCATAAAACGGTATTTTTGAAGCTTGCACATCAATTAGCTGACTGCCAGCTTGGCGGTGTACTACAGCACCAAACTGACCATTACCAGAACGATTTCCTCGCAACGTGCCTAGTCGTCCACCAGACCATTTGCCAACATAAACCTCATGATCCTCTTCCACAACCGCACGGACTTCTTCACAGCCAGCACCTAGAGCCGCAAATAGCATTTCAGCCGTGTGGACACCATACCAAAACAGACCGGGTTGTGTAGGTTGCAGCGCCAATGGTCCATAACAATCTGCACCGTAAATAGCGCCTTTCTGTTCATCAGCTAATGCTTCTTGAAACGTTCCGGCGTATCTGAGCGAAGAACAGCTCATCACTGGTGCGTTATGTTGCTTTGCCAATTGATAGATCGCTTCGGCATCTGCATAGCTCGTCGTCAGTGGTTTATCTATAAAGACCGGCTTTCCATAGGAGGCAATTTGTTGAAACTGTTCCAAATGAACTCGTCCATCTACAGATTCAAGCAGTAATGCGTCAGACATGGTAGCCACTTCTTCTATCGTATCTACTATCGTAATGTTATGCTTTTCTTTTAATGCCGTAGTAAATTGCTCCACTCGCCCATAACTTAGCTCGAAATCGGCAGAACCACCCGGATATGCAACGATAACTTTTCCTCCAGATACATGATGCTCATGGTCTGCACTATTAAGTAGTTCTGTAAATGCGACAACATGCGAAGTGTCCAACCCTATCATTCCGATTTTTAACAGCTGTTCGCTCATCACACTTTTTCCCCTTCCACTACTGGAATTTGCATTATTTGCACTCGTTCATCCGCTTCAATCGTTGCCCACGTTGCTTGCATAACATCTTGCGCTTGAATAAAGGAAGTTTTACCGTTTAATCGCAACAAAAAGTCTTCCGTAATATTATGTTCCGGCATAATTAATGGCACTTGGACTGCTTGCTGTACATTAGTCGTTTGCAACAACAACGCATCTTTACTGACAAAAGGGTCTCCCGCTAGTCGAAGTTCCGCTACCCCTTCTGTGCCAACAACAAATATTCGTCCATCGCCCCATGTCCAGCTCTTATCTGGTGTATACCAATCCGCATATAGTTGTGCGATCACGCCATTGTCCATCATCACTTGCATACTAGCAGTATCATAAAAGCCAGCATATTGTGGAAAATTCCGCTTAGTCATTTGACCATCCGAACTTGCTACCTCCGAAGAAGTGAACCACCGTAACAAATCATAATCATGGATAAATAAATCAATAATGATTCCGCCACACTGTTCTTTTGAAAAAAACCATGGTGGACGCTTTGCTGCATTTAGTTGATGCGGTTTGCGCATTTGAATCGATACAATTTCACCTAATGAACCGGAAACAATCTGTTGTTGTAACGTAAATATTACTGGATTAAAACGTTCGGTAAGCAGCATGCCTACTTCGATTTTTTTCCTTGCTATAACCTCTTCCAATCGTTTAGCATCTTGCCGGTTAGTAACCGCTGGTTTGTCAATCATGACAGATTTGCCAAATTGCTCACATCGCTCGATAATAGCTATTTTCTCATTATTAATCGCTGCACAACCAATAAAATCAGCTTCTGCCATTAGCGTTTCTTCATCATCAACTAAAGGTATTTCATACTTTTCTGATAAGCTAGAAGCTAGTTCCATATTTCGCTTTTCTACTATTCCAATGCCAATATGACCTAGTTGTAACATTTCTTCGATAAAAATAGTAATATGCGCATGTTCACAGCCAATAATAGCAAACTTCATTTTTTCCATTCGTTTCACTCCACTAACATAATTGAAATGCGATAAATCCAGTAATCACCACTAAAAGTATGGACCTTCAAGTTAAATACTTCATACAATTGCACTTTCCAGTAATCGCTTTCAAACTAGAGTACCCACAAATGAAACCTTCCCTTTCTACTACTTTTTACCGAAATGAATACTCTCTTTTTTAATTATTCCTAATTTATGACTAAATGTCAATGAGTTAATGCTCGAAATATTTAGTGAATAAATAAAGACATTCGCATCTTCTCATTATTGTAAATTTATATCTCCTCACCACATAATTCAGACAATATTTCGCACCATTTTAAGGAGTCCAATTGATACATATAGCGTTGCAATTCTAGTGTTCCTTCCTCATCAACAGCAACACCCTCTTCTCGCAATGCAGTGATTTGCAATTGTCTGCTTAACATATCCGACAACATAACCTTACCTTCACGATTGACGACACGATGCCAAGGCAATCGATATCGTTCACTCATCGTATGAAGAATTCTCACTACCTGTCTAGCTGCCCTTGGGCTACCTGCTATAGCAGCTACTTGTCCGTAACTCATAACACTACCTGCCGGTATATGTTGGATAATACAGATAACTTTTCTGGTAAAAATTTGCACTATATTCACCGCCACATTCTATATGTCCTATCGTTATATTGTATAGTAATACAATTTTTTAAAAACAAAAAACCCGTTCCATCATTGAATTGTACCACGAAAGATAGTTACTTAAAAAATAACTCATCACGTAGGATACAATTTACGGAACAGGTAGTCCAGCTTTTTATAATTAAATGTTATGAAAACGCACCAACTAACTGCGCTTCTCTCTTGAGTAAAGTATTTTTTATAATGATTACAAATTCGCCGGACACTTGATTACTTATAGCAAATTGATACAATTCTGCTAATTCTTCATCGGATAAAGAATCTAATGCTGATTTCTGTTTTTCTACTACCATTTGCAATCACCCTTTCAGTTGTTTTTCAGTAAGTTATAATATCAACTATCCTAGCTATACTAATGATTAACCGACAATATATAACTAATAGAGAACATATAAACTTACGTAGGATGACATAGCCAACATGTAATAATTAACAAGTAGCTACTAACATGATAATAGCACTGAAAATCAGCCTAGTCGTTAGTGATTCGCAATGTAAACAACTATTGATATATTCTATATTTAATGATATAATATGTAATTTTTAATTTATAATTGGTTATGAAGGCACAAAAAATAAGCCTCTAGCAAAAAGCGCCACAGACCTCTAAGGGAATATAAAGTTGTTATTATTATACATATTAATCTAGTACGTTCTGAAAACTTACCATGTAGTCAGATTGAAAATGGGATATATGTATACAAATGCGAAAAATTGATCTTAAAGATCGTTTCTTTTATTTCCAAGTGTTGTAACAATTAAAACTGGTCGTTCAGACGTGGCTTGTATCGCATGAGGTCTTAACAACTACTGTGAAATTTGTAATAGGGGAATGTAGTAGGAGTTTATACGATAAAACGTACAAAAATTCAAATAAGTACCCAAGGAGATCACGTTTATACGAAAAATCATATAAAGCGACCCCGATAACAGGATAAGCATAAGGATTTTATACGATAAAACGTACAATCAACTGCAATTGCGATGATCGGAATGTAACTTTATACGAAAAAACGTACAAGCTTACCGTTCCATTCATTAATCTTGAATATGACATAGTTATGACATGCAATAACCATTAATAATATAGTGAGAAGGCGAAATTATTTAGTTTTCAGACACGTTCTAATATAGCTAACCCACTAATCTCTTTTTCCAAAAAGAAAAACCAAACACAGCATTTATCTGCATTTGATTACAAATGAACATTTCAAGTCAATAACACGTCTTCGCTATAAAGCAAATATCTATCAATTTCACTGCTTTTCTCTATCTTCTAGCAACTTTTTCACTTTTTTTTCGTTTGGTTCAGACACCACCGTATATTTATCACTAGCGCCGAACTTCACGACTTTTCTAATTGCATCATATTCGCTTATATTGTTAACATTAACAACATTCGAACGATCCAATTTTTCAAAACCTATCGTGCTATAAGCATCATGAAGTTCTGATAATGAAGTGGGATAGATATATTCGCCTTTTTCCGTATGGACATGTATTGTATTTCGATAACTGGAAAAATACAATATTTCCCTTTCGTTGATTTCACAGGGGGTGCCATCCAGTGTCAGAACGAGCATTATTCCATCCCCCATTCACTTACTTCAATTCTTCTGGAATTTCTGGACTAAATATCATTGGTTTAAATATAGCTACAAAAAGTGATGCACATGCCGCTAAACCAGCAGAAATCAAACGAGCAGATGACTTAACCATTATTTCCCCTCCCTTCTGAATGGTAAAATAGTTATAGATTGAGCTAGAAAACATAATGCAATTACTGCACTATTAATAAAAAAATTAGATCCTATCATAATAATTGACGCTAGTTTTAAATGCTTGAAGTATTTGGAATCAATTCTAGAGTTTTTATCAGGTGAAGGTGCAAAAAAGAACATACATAGTAAACTAATAATATTAAATAAAAGTGTAAAATTATTTGATGTGACGTAAGAAATTTGAGGTATCAAAACACATAATAGTACAGAAACTATGATGCATCCCCAAATCGATTTGATGTGCACTCCTCCTGATAGCATTCGAATTATAGTAAATACGAAAAGTGCTAATATTGTTAATCCTAATGAATCAGTAAAATACCCTATTATAAGAGAAGTAAAAAAAATAAATAAGTAATTAAATATAATTGCCAATGCATATTCCATAACAGCAACAGACACAGTTTCATCTGGATTAGCCTTTTTAATAATCAACGCAAGGTTTCGTGCCATGCTAGTCATTCTGTTCTGTCCTTCCTATAACTATAATGAATATACAGAAAAAATACTAAAGCGTATATTATAGGAATTAATATATACCAATCAGGGGAGTTTTGCATTGCATGCAAGGTTAACATCAATAGTGCAACTGTGGGAATCATAAGCGTTAGTATAATCTTTTCATGTTGTTTTAATTTTATACGATAATTTAATGAATCAGGTACAAAATCAAAACCTTTTCTTTTTTTATTTAAGAACCAGCCAATTAAAAATACAATAATAGCAGTCACTGCTTGTAAAACATTAATTAATCCCATCAGTGGGTCGATTTGTGATATAACGTAATATAAAAGAGATTGTATTAATATATAGGCTTGGTAAACCATCACGCTCATCAATATAGCGTAGAAAATATGTATTCGAAATAACATCCATACAAACAAGATCATCAATATCATCTGTATGAAAACGTCCAGGTAGTCTAATCCATAACTAAATCTAAGAGAATACGAAATTACCGACATCAATGTACTAGCAAATAATATTTCCTTGTGAAACATATCAATCTTAAACATTCTAAACATCAGGTAGTACATCGCATAACATTCCAATATCGAAAACAACATAAACATAAGAAATTCTCTCAAGTTGAACACGCTCCAGTATAGATACGATTTCTTATCATCAATATACGACAACGGAAGCGTTTACTCAACATACTTTGTCATTTTTTTTTAACATTATTACTATTTATAAGACATTTTTCGAATTTTGTCCACCTTTTTTTCTAAATTTGTCGAAAATTTCTATTAAAAACACTTTGAAAACCTTCACAATTAACTTATAAAGTTCAATAAAACGACACTTTACTTTTTGTGTACTTTATAAAAAATTGCACACCTTCGTGGTGAATTTATCCATATTTAATATTATCCTCGTATTAATTTGTTCTAGTCTAGCGTAGTAATTCTATTATTTTCTTTGCTGTTTGTTCGCCGTTTTGGATGCAATCCGGTATACCTACTCCGTAATACGAACAACCTGCTAATAGCATTCCTGGATAGTTTTCCTGTAGTGATTGTTCCAACTGCTTTACGATTTGAGGATGCTGCAAATGATAGTTAGGCATCGTATCTGTCCATTTTGTAACAACAAATTCGACAGGATCGGCTATAATTTTCAAACTAGCTTTAATTTCCTGTTTTGCAAATTGCAATTGTGCCTGTTCATCCATCTGACATAATTTCTCAAACGCAGTGCTGTTGCTCTTGTAAAATAAACGAAGTAACAATCGTTGCTCAGCTGATGTATGTTCCCATTTGCGGCTTGTCCATGTACAAGCATTGCATGTTAACGCACTATTACCGGCTACAATAAAGCCTGTTCCATCTGCTGGTAATGTAGCATCTGGCAGAGCATAACCAAGATACATACTGATTAATGAACTTGTTTTCAATTGTGAAAATAAAGTATCTAGTTGCTCGTCCTGTAACAATTGTTGCGCTACGGTGTGCAGTGTACTAAGGATGACATAATCTGCGTTAATCGTTTCTCCATTAGACAGTGTAATGACATAGGAATCGTGTAAACTATGCTGCTTCGTTATGTGCTCTGCTGCAATTCCTTGTAATATTTCCGTTTGCTTTAGCTGTTGTGCCATTTTATTGGGCAATCGATCTAATCCATTAGCAAATGAAATAAACTTTTTATTGTTTGCCTGTTGAAATTGTGCTTTATGCTGCTCTAGCCCTTTAATAATACTGCCATAAGTATTTTTATATTCGAGTAAATAAGGTAGTGTGTTGGCTAATGTCAATTCATAGATGTTGCCTGAGTAAACACCAGAAAGTACGGGGGCAATTTGTTTGTCAACTAACTCTTCCCCGAAGAAATGTTTTAAAAAATGACCAATGGAATCTTGTGCTGTGAATTTTTCGTTTGGTGTGTATATATCTTTTAGTGCAGCTACTTTACCTTGATCAGAAATTAACTCTGATTCTGCTAACGATTGTACTGTCATCGGAATGCCAAAAATAGTATCTGGTGGAATTCGCTTTAATCCATCTGCATTGTATAAATACGAAACTCCTACTGTGTTATAGACAACTTCATCCGCCAAGTTTAATTCTTCGAGTAATGGAGCAACGTTTTGTTTTCGTGCTACGATTGAATCGGCTCCTACTTCCATTAAAAAGCTTGCTTCCTGTTGTGTATTAATTTTACCGCCTAGTTTTTCCTCACGTTCTATCAATACAATCTTGACTTGCTGTCCTGTTTCCGCAAGCTGTTTCTCCAAATAATAGGCTGTAGAAATTCCGGTAATTCCACCGCCAATAATTGCAATGGTGCGCACTCCACTTCCTCCTTATCTTGAATAATCAATGTACAATAAAACGACATTACTCTATAATTGTGCAGTACTTTCCCGAATAATTAGCTCGGGTTCTATTACCGTTAATTTTTTCACTTTTTCTTTTTGAATCAGTTTGTGTAAAATAGAAATAGCAGTTCTGCCCAATAGCTCTGTTTTTTGTGATACTGTCGTTACTTCTGGCAATATAGCAGTCGCCAATGGTACATCATCGAATCCTATAATCGATATATCGTTCGGAATAGAATAACCTCTCCGTCCCGCTTCTTGAATCGCACCTACAGCAGTATAATCGTTCACACATAGAACGGCTGTTGGTTTATGTGACATATGCAATAATTTTTTCATTTGTCGCTTGCCAGCGTTTAAAGAAAAATCATCGTACAAAATCCATTCTTTACGAACCGTAAGCCCATGTTCACGAAACACCTTTTTAAACGCTCTAATCTTTTGCATCGTAGTAGTCATATATTCTAAGCCACCGATGAACGCAATATCTGTATGCCCTAATGCAAGTAAATGCCGTACTGCTTGTTCTGTACCAGCTCCTTCATCAACACAAACACGGTGGATTGGGTTACCTGGAATACTACCGTTAACGAGTACAGTTGGCACGCGCTGAGCAAACGTTTGTAATTCTTCCGCTAAGTTTTGTTCCACTTTACTTAAATTAATCCGCCCACCCAAAAAAACTATTCCATCAACTTGTCGCTCTCGCAACATATACAAATATTGTGTTTCCCGTTCATATTCGCCCATCGTATCACACAAAAACAAGGTGTAATCATTTTCTCTTGCCTCTAATTCTATCCCACTAAACACTTCCGGAAAGAACGGATTCGTAATATCCGGTAAGATAATGCCTAGCGTTCTTGTTTCTTTTTTCTTTAAACTTCTAGCTAGCGCGTTTCGTTGAAACTGATACTTTTCAATAACTGTCATTATTTTTTGTTTCGTCTTCGGGCTAACTGGTGCAGTATTATTCAACACACGTGAGACGGTTGCTACAGAGACACCCGCTTCGTGCGCGACATCATAAATCGTCACCTCTTTCAATACGTACTCCTCCTTCATTGGAATAACTATTTCAATATTTATCGTCAACGATAATCTATATTTGTTCTTATATGTTAAATACTATCATCTTTTGTCGGTAAATCATAATTTAAATATTGAATTCCACCCTCGTTTGCACATTATAAAAAAACACTACTCAATTCACTTTTTCCGATTCAACTAAAGGTAAAGCAACATAGACTATCGTTCCTTCATTTACTTTACTTACTATACGTAATCCATATTGCTTTCCAAAAGATAATACGATGCGATCCTGCACGTTCATCAAACCAATATTCGCTAATCTTCCACTGCTTTTTTCTGATCGTTCGCCTTGCAATAATTGTTCCAATCTCTGCTCAGGAATACCTGCACCGTTATCGCTTATTGTTATTTGTAGCATATTGTGTTGTAGCGAGCAGGTGATGGTAATGATCAAATGATGCTGAATACCTTCTTGCCCATGTATAATGGCGTTTTCTACTAAAGGCTGTAATATAAATTTGGGAACAAGACATTGCTCCACTTGCGGGTCTAACTCCACATTAACGTCAAACGTAGCCCCATAGCGCATTTTTTGAATTATAACATAATGATCAATATTCCGAATTTCTTCGGTTAGTGATACATGTTCTTGCTTATCAACTATCGTATTGCGTAATAAAGCAGCCAATGCCCCTAAGCCCGTACTAACACTATCCGCTTGACTAAGCTGAGCCGTCCACTTTAACGAATTAAGAGCATTGAATAAAAAGTGTGGATTAATTTGTGCTTGTAGCATTTGAATTTCAATTTCACGTTTTTGTTGTTGTTCCCGCTCTGTTTCTTCTAACAATTGCTGAATTCGTACGACCATATTATTGAATCGATCCGTCAAATAGCTAATTTCATCTTTCCCTTCATCTACAATTGGCACTTGCAAGTTACCACGCGTAATACGACCAGCTTGTTCTACTAATTTAATAATAGGTTTATAAATCGTTTTTGAAATAAGTAAAGCCAAAAATACCGAGATGACTATTAATAAAAGACTAAGTAGAAAAATAGTATATTGAATAGATTTTGTTTCATTGTTTAAGTAGCTATCCGGTATTGTACTTACTAAGTACCAGCTAGAAAACATATCATAACTGTACGCTATCAAATGCTGCGCACCTGCCAAATGCGTCAAAAAAGAAGGCTCATTATTCGCTTCATGTGCAATTACTGCTGGCATTAATTTTTGATCATAAAATGGTTGTTGTACAATATTCGCTTGGTACCGGCTAGATATAACGACTCCCTGCTGATCGGCAATAAAAATATCCGCACCGGTCCCCATATCGACATCTGCATAGAGTTCACTAGAGTACAGCGGTTCACTTATACTGATCATAATGTAGCCTAAATCGGTGTCCCAATGCTGCAAGGAGCTAATCGGTCTAGTTAAAACAATACATGCTTCTCCTTGCTCAGTCGTCAAATACGACCATTGATCGCTCCCATCCCCTCGCTGCATCGATTGTATCACTCTTGCAATATCTCTATCGTGAATAGAGTTGTATCCCATATCATAAATAACTTGCCCTGTCGTATCGATAATTTTGACACTTTTAATTTTTTGCAACAGATCAAGTTTTTCCGTTAACAATCGATTAATATAGACGCTCATTTCTTTTTTACTCACTTCATCTAACTGATTGTATTGTTGCATATATTGCTGTACACTGCTATTGAGCATAATTGAGTCGCTTAAACCGATGTATTTTTTATTTTCTAGCTGCACATTTTTCCTAATTTGTTTCATTATTTCTGCTGAATAGGTACTTATTTTCGATCGAATTGCATCACTTGCTCCTTTGTAAGAATACAGCCCAGACAGAACGATAGGAACGATGGTTATTAGTAATAGCGCTATTATTAAACGTGATTTAATGTTAGTTTGCCGTAGCAATGTATGTAGTTTATTCCATAAAAGCATACTCTCTCTCCTTTCGAAGCAATTAATATCTTATTACTATAAAATGATAAAGTATTAACAGGAGGTCTAAAGTTATGCAGTTATTACCAAAAATCCTATATCGTTCTATCGGTCCATTGTTAGTAGTTATCTTTGTTTTAACAAGCTGTACGCTATCTCCAACTACCACTTCACCAACTAACCCACATCACTTACAACTAGATAAAGAAGACTTACAATTTTCTAATAAACAACTTACGATTGCTGTTTTTGAAGGCGCTTACGGTATTACCTATTGGGAAGAAGTTATTCAACGTTTTGAAGCAGATTTTCCAGGGGTGCAAGTTACGATGATGGCTAATCCAAAAATAATGGAAATTATTAAACCAATGAATGTATCGGGAAATCCGCCAGATTTTATTTACGCTCCTTTATCTGATGAGTCACATACGGTGAACAAAATGATCTATGAAGAAGCGTTGCTGGACTTATCCGATCTGTTCGCTAGTCATGCGCTCGATCAACCAGTACCTCTTCGAGATTTGATGATGGATGACATTATGGAGTTTACCAAACCGTATGACACTAACAATATATATATAGCTCCCCTTTATATTACTACGGAAGGGCTATGGTACAACAAAAATTTGTTTAAACAGAAAGGTTGGCAGCCTCCTCGTACGTGGGACGAGTTTTGGCAATTAGGCGAGCTGGCCAAAGCGGATGGACGTCATCTACTCACCTATCAAGGCATTTATCCTGGTTATTTAACCTCCGTATTGTGGTCTTCTATTGCCGCTAATATGACAGGTAACGAAGTACATAATATAACACATTATGAAAAAGGCTCCTTTCAAACAGCGGCTGTTCGTAAAACATTATCATTATTTGAAACAATTGTCGATCAGCAATATTTAATGCCGGATACAGCAATCTTAAATCATACACAGGCACAGACGGAATTTTTGAAAGGCAAAGCTTTGTTTATTCCTAATGGTAATTGGTTTGAAGGTGAGATGAAAGATATTGCTCGAGAAGAAGGGTTTGATTTTGGTTATTTACCCCCGCCGACCTTTACTAAAAACGATCAGCAATATACCCAACTATCCTTTGAAGCAATGTTCATTCCAGCAAAAGCAAAAAATAAAGAGTTGGCAAAACTATTTTTGAAGTATCAATATGTGGATGAAATTGTGAAACTAAATGCTCAAGAATCGACCGGGATTATCGCTTTAAAAAATGGAGCCGAGCTAGCCAAACCTTTTATTCCAGCATCGGTTTATGATTCTGCTACTATTTTTAATCGTGGAGTTACACCTGTTATTGTCAGGTGGAGCGTGTTTCCTAATACAGAAATAAAAATAATTGATGAAATATTCAATCCGATAAGTGATATGTTACATCGTGGTTTATCTGCAGAACAAGCGATGGATCGAGTAGAAAAAACCTTTACTAATATTCGAGAAGCAAAGTCCAAGCTTAATTAACCTTTCTTGTGCTTCATCACGTAAAAAAGTCAATATTGTCCATGTGATGTTCAATTTCGTTCATGTACGGACCTCCTTTGAAACCGCTATACTAAGGTGCAAAAGGAGGTCTTTACTTATGAAAATGAAACTAGTTCGTCACACGAAATGGGCAAGTCTTTTACTTATTATGGTGCTTATTATTGCAGGTTGTTCTTCCAATAGTGGTGGCAATACTACAAATAATGCTTCTCCGAAGCCAGAAAATTCACCAGTAGCTACAGAAAATAGTACTAATAATGGTGATGGTGATGGTGATGGCGCTTCATCGGGTTTATCAGGTAACGTCGTTTTTTGGTCGATGTGGAGTGAATCAGAGCCTCAAGCAAAAGTTATTCAGTCAGCTGTCGAAGCATTCAAAGCGGCAAACACCAATGTGACAGTAGATCTCAAGTTTACAGGAAGAGATTTGTCAAAGCTGATTAAACCAGCGCTAGATGGCGGAGAAAAAGTCGATATTTTTGAAGGAGACCCGCAAGTTTCCATCGGAATTTTAAAAGATCATGTTCTAAAATTAGACTCTTTCCTAGAGCAGCCTGCCTTAGAGATGGATGGGAAAACAGTTGGTGAATCCATCTTACCAAGTTTGATGAACTGGACGACATCATTGTCTGCTCCTGCCGGATTGGAAGCTGGCGCTTATGCTATACCGCAGCAACCGTTCGCCGTTCTTATGTTCTATAACAAAGAAGTATATGACAAAGCAGGAATTACAGCACCACCAACCACTTGGGAAGAATTTATGGACATTAACGATAAAATAAAAGCAAGTGGTGTTGATCCTGTCACATTCGATGATGCTTACCGTGATTTATTTATCGGTGCTTACTTGAGTAGTGCGATGGGTAATGAATGGGTAGATCAGTTAGTTAACGACAAAACAGGAGAGATGTGGAAAGAACCGATTGTACAGCAGTTTGCTAACGATATTGCTACGATGCAGCAAAAAGGACATTTCTCCAAAAAGATTGCAGGTAGCAAATATCCAGCAGCACAACAAGATTTGGTATTGGGACAGTCTGCAGCATATTTAAACGGAAGCTGGTTGCCAAACGAAGTATCGGAAACAGCTGGTCCTGATTTTGAATGGGGTTCCTACCAGTTCCCACTTGTTAGTAATGGCAATGGCAAAGGTGGACACGATGAACTGAATTTTGGAGCACAGTCAGTTATGTTAAATGCAAAAAGTGATAATCAAGAGGCTGCATTCGAACTAGTCAAATATTTAATTAGTAAGTCGGTGCAAGAACAAATGGTAGCGGAGGCGCAAGCGATTCCAGCAACGATCGATACTGCGTGGCCTGCAACGTTGGCAGAAGCGCAAGTAGCGATTGAACGAGCAAAAATAAATGCACCTTGGGGATATGGCATTAACAATAATGAAGATTTCTCTAAGGGAACTATTATACCAATATTCATGGAGCTAGTAGAAGGCAAATTAACACCTGAACAGTACGTAGAAAAAATGAGCGGTCAAGCTAAAAAGTTTTACAGTGCCGGTAAT
This sequence comes from Paenibacillus yanchengensis, assembly GCF_042684845.1. NCBI lineage: Bacteria > Bacillati > Bacillota > Bacilli > Caryophanales > Paenibacillaceae > Paenibacillus > Paenibacillus yanchengensis. The sequence goes on from NZ_JBHUMH010000011.1 coordinate 62,503, forward strand.
TAATGCCTAACTTATAGGGGCAATCGATGTGCAGCTTCTCCTCGTCAGAAGAAGCTGCACATTGTTATGAAAGCTCACTCTAGCCTATGAAGCAATAGGAATTTATTTCGTTTGGGGGATACGACTATGCGGTTATCCAAATCTACAATTACACTTTTTTTATTGCCAGCAGTCATTGTTTATTTAGCTATATTTCTTTATCCTACTGGTCGCTCACTACTTATGAGTTTTTTTGAAATACCAGCTTTATCTAGTCGAATGTCCGACTGGTCTTTTGTTGGGCTAAAAAACTATACGGATCTATACCACAATTCATATTTTATTGGTTCTATTTGGAATGTCATTAAAATATGGTTGTACGGTGGTATTATCGTCATGTTTTGCGCTTTTTTATTTGCCGCTATTCTCGCATCGGGCGTACGTGGAAAATCGTTTTGGCGTTCCCTTCTTTATTTGCCCAACACGGTTTCGGCAGTCGTATTATCAGCAGTATGGCTCCACTATATTTTTAATTCTAGCTATGGTTTTCTTACAAAAGCTTTTCAATTTCTTGGGTTACATTCATTAGCCGATATTCAGTGGACGAGTGACCAGCATTTATTTACTTCGATGTTAATTGCCTACTGCTTCGGTTCGATCGGGTATTTCATGTTGTTGCTAAATGCTGGGATGGAGCGAATTCCAGAAGATTATTACGAAGCGTCAGTCATCGAAGGAGCTAATGCGATACAAAAGTTTTTCAAAATAACGCTACCTTTACTACAGGATGTTTTCCGTATGACATTAATACTATGGACCGTCACCGCCATTAATTTCTTCGTTTGGTCAGCTACTTTCGGATTAGAAAGTCCAGAAACGATGACACCGGGTTACTATATGTACTTAAAAGTGTTTGGCTCCAAAGGAACGGTATTTTCCCAAGAAGCTTTTAACGTCGGTGCAGGTACTGCTGTTGGTGTGATGATTACGATATCGATAGTCATTATATCCATGCTTATCAATTTATTTTTCCGCAAAGAACGTTTAGAATATTAAGGAGGTCAATAGCATGGCTAAAAAATTACGTTATATTCCGTTATACTTATGGCTTTTGTTTACCATTGTTTTGTTCGGCTACGCCATATTGGCTTCTTTAAGTACAACCAAAGGAATTTTCTCCAACACTTTATTTGCCAATGGACTTAATTTTTCCAATTATACGAAACTGTTTACCGATATGAACATGATGCGCTACTTTGGCAACAGTATTGTTTATACTGTATCGGCTTGTGTTGGCATTATTTTCGTCGCTGCTCCTGCTGCTTATATTATGGGAAGAGTTCGATTTTTCGGCAAACGTTTAGTAGAAACGATGTTTATATCTGCGATGTCCATACCAGCATTATTAATTACCATTCCGCTATTCACAATGTTTATCCAACTTAAACTAACCGGTTCTATATTAACGCTAATACTTGTCTATATTTTTACGAACATTCCTTATACGGTATTTTTATTATCTGGGTTTTTTGCCTCTATTCCACAAGCGTTAGAAGAATCCGCTGCCATCGATGGATGTGGACCGATCAAAACATTTATTAAAATTGTAATGCCTATGGCACAGCCTGGTCTAATCACCGTCACTATTTTTAATTTTATGGCGATTTGGAACGATTACCTTTACGCTCTTATTTTTGCAAATAACCCGAAAACACATACGATTGCTTTAGCACTCCAATCCATTATTCAAGGATTTACTAATGCCGGAAATTATGCTGGTATTTTCGCTGCCTCGATGACAGTATTTTTGCCAACGTTTATTTTATACTTGTTTATTTCTAATAAAATTACAGCTGGGATAACGGTTGGAGCAATAAAGGGATAACTTTCAGAATCTCGAATATATAGAGAAAGAACGACTATTACCATTCCAATGTACATGATGGAAGCGCTACGCTGTATGAGGGGGCTAAACAATGCTTCGAATATTATGTATCGATGACGAAACAATAGTTCGAGTTGCATTAAGTACAATCATTGATTGGGAAGTACATGGCTATCAGCTTATTGGCACAGCGGCAGACGGCTTGCAAGCATTACAATTAATAGAACAGCAGCAGCCTGACATTATTATTACTGATTTAAAAATGCCCAATATGAGTGGTTTAGAGCTAATTCATCATTTGGCTGATCAAGCTTATAAAGGAAAAATTATTGTATTAAGTAATTATGGCGACTATGAATTAGTACGAGAAGCGATGAAAGGCGGCGCTGTTGATTATTTACTGAAAGTTACATTAATTCCGGATGAGCTACTGACTGTCTTAGCAAAAACTCGTGATCTTATCTATGAAGAACGTGAAGAGTGGGAGCAACATCTATCTGTACAGCACCAATTATCAGAACAACGACAAGCACAATATAATCGTATATGGCAAGAGCTATTGTACGAAGATGAACAACAACTACCAAGTATTATACGAGAAGCGATCCAGTTAGATATGAATATTCATCCTACAACAATTACAGGTACACTATTTTACATTAAGATTGACAACTATCAGGAAGCACTTGCCACAGGCAAGTTAAAAAATAAAAAACTGCTCCAATTTTCTGTAGCCAATATCGTGAAAGAAATTATATCTAATCATAGCGCTATTCACCTTATTGAATTAACCGGGGGTCAATATGCCGTCATATTATTAAACAACAATAATATTGATAATAAGCAACTAGCCATCCGACTTGTTACATTAGTTTCTACTTATTTAAATTTATCTGTAAGCGTAATTATTGGTGATAATTTTAATAATTTGCAACAGTTACGTCTCCAATTTGACGACTGCAAACGAGCTTCACAAGCAACCTTTTACAAAGGTACACCACTAATTATTGCCGCTCATGAAGTTGCTTTTAACAATGAGTATTGTAAAATAGCCTACACTCGCTGGATGACGACGATCAAACAAGCGGTTGAAAGTAACAGTAACACGATAGCAACCGATGTACAAACGATTATAGGAGAAGCAACAACGCATTTTTGTTTACCAGAACAACTAAAAGAATATGCCCATATACTTGTCACAGAGTTAGAAAGTCATATTAATCATTTAGTAAAGCAAGAAGAAGTGTACGATCTAACGAACCTCTCCTTCATGAGAAGCGAAGCTTATTGTCAGTATAAGAAACAATTAATAGACACGACGTCTATTCAACATTTTTCTAACTACTTAATTTTAATTTTAGAGATGATCACGGAACAGTTCGCATTATTAAAACAACAAGTATACCGAAAAGAAGTCATACAAATTATGTCTATATTGCATGAAAAATTTCATGAACGACTTACACTAGAACATTTGGCCAGCACAGTTAATTTGAATACTAGTTATCTATGTCGGATTTTTAAACAAGATACCGGCAAAAGTATTTTTCAATATATGAATGAATTAAAAGTCAATGAAGCAGTCCAATTACTACAACAGAAAGATATTCGGGTAAAGGAGGTCGCTGCACTCGTAGGGATCGACGATCCGTTTTACTTCAATCGGATATTCAAAAAGATGACCGGTGTTAGTCCATCAGAGTATCGCAAAAAACATAACGCTTAGTCATTTGCAAGCAGTTGTTTCGTACGTAGTACATGTAAGCAATTTATTATGATGCAAAGGAGCTTATCTCTATGTCAGTAACGTTATCTAGCATTACTATTCCTGGTGCACCGTTAGGTGGTCATAATCCACTACCAATGTTTCGTGATCATACCCATCATCGTTCTGTATCGCTTAACTCTAGCTATCCTGACCATTTGAAAGAGAAACTTGGCTATGAAGCAGGTGCGCGTTATTTGCCATATCGCATGCAAGATCGCTATAGTCGTCAGCGCAGCGATATGCAGATCGATACGATTGAGCTGGAAAACGAACATTTGAAAGCAGTTTTTATGCCGCAATATGGTGGAAGACTATACTCCTTATGGGACAAGCGAACGAAGCGCGACATTTTGTATACTAACCCTGTGTTTCAAACTGGTAATCTAGCTATACTTAATGCTTGGTTTTCTGGTGGGATTGAATGGAACATTGGACAAATTGGGCATACCTTTACTACTTCAAGCCCTCTTCATGCTGCCAAACTAGTCGATGATTCCGGTCAACCCTTTCTCCGTCTGTATGAATACGAACGATGTAAAAATGTATTTTGGCACATTGATTTTCACTTGCCGCAAGGATCAGATAAACTGATTGTATATGTACGAATGATTAACGATAATGATCATAGTGTACCGATGTACTGGTGGACTAACACCGCTGTACCAGAAACGAAGCAAAGTCGTGTCTTCTCCACAACGGATGAAGTTATCTACTATGATCAAACGATTAAAGGATTTGGACACGGGCACATGCCTGAGCTTGCTTCTGTACCAGGAGAAGATGTCTCTTATCCGATCAATTTCCCATTTTCGAATGAGTATTTTTTCCAAACACCAGCATCCGATCAAGCACCATGGGAAGCCGTTTGTTATGAAGATGGCAAATTGTTTTATGAACGATCTACTGCCCTGCTTCGATATCGCAAAATGTTCTGCTGGGGACATCATCCAGGCGGTAGACGATGGTGTGACTTTTTATCTAATCCTGGTGAAGGAAACTATATAGAAATTCAAGCGGGCTTTGCCCCCACTCAGTTACATGGTTTGGATATGCCCGCCCATACGACATGGGATTTCACCCAAGTGATTGGTTTATCCAATGTTTCTCCAGAACAAGCTCATCAGACGGATTGGGCAACAGCCAATCGCTACGTATATGAACAAATAAATGAATTAATAACCGAGCAACAAATCTACGAATTACATGGTATGGCACAGCGCTATGCCGATCAATTACCTGTGGAAAAGTTATACGATGGCTCAGGCTGGGGATTATTAGAGCAGAGAAGACGAGCCGCTCAGGAGCCAACAAGAACAATACCTGCTGGGTTCGACTTCAATTTATTAAATGAACAAGCCGGGGAAGAAACCAAAGATTGGCAACAACTATTAATGACGGGAACATTTCCTGATCGTCCCGTTCATGAGGTCCCTCCTGCTTGGATGGTACAGCAGGAATGGAAGGAACTACTCGCAACAAGCTTACAAACGCAGCAACAAAACTGGAATGCGCTTATGCACTACGGTGTGATGCTCTACGAGGATAGTCAAATAGACGAAGCTATAGAGGCATGGCAGACATCTATTGCCATTACCCCATCCGTTTGGGTCTATCGAAACTTAGCCATCGCCAGTAAACAAAAGGGAGATTTTGAATCAGCGATCAGCTATATGGACCAAGCATTTCAACTGGAGCAATCGTTTCCAGATCGTGCTCTGGCAGAAGAATACTTGAATATTCTAATGGAGAGTAAACGTTATGAACAAGCGTGGCAACTGTTCACTACTTTACCAGATGAATATGCCGAACATGATCGCATACAAATCATTGTTGGTGCGGCAGCACTAGCGCTTCATAAGCATGAATTTTTGACCGATTTGTTCCAGCGAGATTTCGCTGTTATCCGTGAAGGAGAAACATTAATAACCGATCTGTGGTATGAGTACCATGCTCAGAAAATAGCGACAGAGCGAGGGGAATTGCTACATGACGACCACCTAAATTTAGCACAGCAGCAGTTTCCACCACCGACCAATATTGATTTCCGAATTGTAGGAGATGAAGCTGTGTAATGACCACAATTGACGAACAAAAAAAGTGTTGCTATAAGAGGGATAAATCTTGTTTAGCAACACTTTTTTATAAACGTAACACCCTACCGGTTTATTAGGTAGTTAATAGACAACAGTTAGCTATTTATTCACTCGGTATTTGCCCATATTTTCAATATGGACGTTAACCTTCACTTGATCTAGTAATTGCTTGGTCAGTTCAATACTCCCTGCTTCTTGCTGCGCTTTCCACTGCTTATTGTATTTGCGATAAAAAAGGTGATTCAAGTTATATATATCAATACCTCGTTTCCGAGCTATTTCATATGTCATTTTTACTTGTTCTGCAATTTGTTGCTCAGCTAATTTTTCTAGCTCTGGAATTGTCATTTCTTCGATGACTTCAGCGAGTACCCCTTTCAACGATATTGTAACGCTTAACGCAGTCAGTTGGTCATTCGGTATTATTTTGACTGATGAGTTATACAAATTGAAATGAGCAACCGGTTTATTATTGTCTTTCACTAAAATATTCGAGCGATCATAGTTTTCTTCTACCCAGCGTATACCTAGTAATTCTTCATAACTCATTTGCTTTCTTATACCGGCTTGATTAATAATATAGGCACCGTCCATTGTAATTACCGGTTTTAACTCTTTAATGGAACGCCAGTTGCCAGTTTTTATTACTAGCTTAGGAATAACAACACTACTGCCAGCATCGTAGTAATGTCGAAGCAAGCTCTGTAGTACGATCGGTCTTACTAAGGATGCTTGTTGAAAGACGGTAAGCGGATCATACATTGCTGTATCCAAAGGAGACGTGTGAAACAACGGTGTTACATGAAAAATATCTTCAATCGGCTCTTTTGTGCCATATACCCAAATATAATATCTCGTTTCTTGATAACGATTTAGTAAATCGAATGATTTTTCGACTCCTTTGTCTATCATACTTTGACTATATATAATCGTTGATACTTGTCCCCAGAAAATACGTTTTTCAGTTGCTCGATATAAATCCTCCACGGCTTGATCTAATGTAATGCCAGAACCAACTCCCACCCACGTTTGAGCTGGTTCCGCTGGCAACCCACCATCATTTTTGGAGATAGATGTAAAGTCAAGCAGCTGTACATACAAGTAATACTTGTCATCTTTCCAATCTATACCTATGGCGGATAAATAGTACATGTCTCTCACATTGCGCATATCCCAGCAACCAGTAACTACTGTAGTAAGTAACAACAACACGATACCATGTATCGCAAACCTTCTCATCCCTCCTCCTCTCCTTTTTGCGTCGTGTTGCTATTAGCATACATCGATTGCTTGTCGGAATACTGTTGTCGCCAAGGAACTTTAATTAATGCTCGCAAAGTTTCTCGATAACTTACCGATCCGACAGGCGCAAGTGGCGATAAGTATGGTATACCAAACGAACGTAATCCAGCTACGTAGATTAACAATAATAAAGTAGCAAACATAAACCCATATAGTCCTAAGAAAGAAGAGAAAAACAGTACAAATAATCGAAGGATCGTTATATTGCTGCTTAATGTTTGATTGACTAAAACAAAAGTAGAGATCGTAGATATTGCAGCAACGACAATTAACGATGGTGAACTTAATCCAGCTTTAATCGCTGAATCTCCTATAATAAGTCCTCCGACTACCGCTAACGTTTGCCCTACAGCTTTGGGCAACCTAGCTCCTGCTTCTCGTAACACTTCAAACAGCAATGTAATAAAAAACGCTTCGAATGGAATAGTAAGTGGTATACCATGCCTAGATACGACAATCGTTGCCAATAAACTAAACGGCAATTGTGTTGGATGAAAGTTTAACAAAGCTACCCAAAAACCAATTAAAAATATGCTTGTTAAAAAGGCAGTTAATCTTATAATTCGCTCAGCAGTCACATAACCACTCGGTGCATGAGCATCTTCTGCTGATTTTAGTAATACTGCAAAATTGGCTGGAGCAATAATGACACTTGGAGATCCATCTACAATTACTGCAAAACGCCCTCTCAACAAACTATCTACTACAAAATCCGGTCGACCAGTTAGATCAAGCAGAGGAAATAAAGAGCTAGGACGATCTGATATAAACGCTTCTAATTGCGTACTAGAAACTAAAGAATCAATCTGAATACTTTTTAGTCGATCACGAGCAAGTGATATAATTTCTTCACGAGCAATATCTTTAATAAATAACAATCCTATTTTAGTCCGACTTCGCGTTCCAATCTCATATTGTTCATAGCAAAGCGTATTGCTCAACATTCGTTTACGAATAAGTGCTGTGTTGACAATAATATCTTCTACGAAACCATCTTTCGGTCCTAATATGGACGCTTCTGTATTACTTTCTTCTGGTGTGCGAACTGGCGGTTTCGCAATCGACATCACATAGAACATTTCAGTTGTGACAACATATATCAATAGTTGCCCCGTAAACACCAGTTCAGTAGCTAATGCTTCATCTATATTATGAAGTGGTTTGGCTATCCGTTCAGGTCCTTCTGAGATAGCAGGCATTTTTATTCGTAACAACTGTTCGTCTATCATCCCATTACAGTATATACAAATAATATCATCATCGTTTTCATTCATTCGCCCCTCTGTCAAATGAACAAACGAAACATCTTGACAATTAACAAACCACTGTTGCAATTGTTCACCCTTTGTCATTACTACACCCCATTCTCATCTGATTATATTTTTTATGGCGAATTTGATCGGAATAAAACTAGCAACAAAGTAATCATTAAAAAGATAACAAGTAACAGCGGGGATAGTATCGTTAAATATTGTGTGATATGATAAATTTGGTTTCCTATAGAAGAGATTGACAATAATATCAATACAACCGCACACAAACTCACCATCGTCACTAAACGTACCGTTTGTAATGTCGCCCCACCTTTTTTGTTACTTGTATGGGATCGAAAACCTGTCGTGAATAGACCAAACAGATATAGTAAAAATGATAGTCTTACAAATGATGCTGCTATACTTTGTAAAACAGAAAGAAAGTCCACATGCTCTATGTACTTATTAAAACGAGTGAGTCGCCACAGTTCAAAGTAGGTATATCTTTGCTTAGCTGCTTCGATTGGACCAAAAGAAGCTACTGCTTGAATAACGACAATAAAAAATAGCATTGCAATTATTAGCAGTACCCAAAACAGACTCGCTGCTTTAGCTGGTCGATTCATTCGTTGCTGTACTAACAATAACAATGTAATTTCTGATAACCCAGCAACACTATAGGCTGCTCCTTTTAAAATCGGCACTGCCCCGTTTTCCATTATCGGTAACAAATAGTAGTAATCCGTATTAGTGAAATTCTCTACGGCAAGCAATAGACTTAACCCTATAAAAAAAGGAACAATGATACCAGCGCACAGGGCAATTGTTTGTAGTCCAGAGCGAGCTGCTGCAAGAGCTAAAACAACAAATATAAGACCTATAACAATTGTTGGAGTTGCTGGTAAAAATGATGCCTCCGCCCATTCCAATGCTTCACGCATCGTTATCATAAATTGGATAGCTAAAAAAATAGCAACTAAACTAACACACATGATAGCTATTGCTTTATTATAGTTTTTCGTAAGCCAAGCATATAAACTCATCCCTGCTGTTTTTTTCATAATATATGAAATGGGCCAGATAAAAAAAATAGCAACCAAAAACCCTACAAGACCACTGATCCAAGCATCCCGCTGACCTACTTCGATAGTTGCAGTCAACAGTACGGTATAGTTACTTATACTAATCGATATGACGAAAATAATAGCCAAATTAATTAGCTTTAATCCCCCTTGTTGTTGCAACTATTCTCCCCCTCTCCATTTTCTTCAACGCCATATTACTTTTTATCCTGTTCTCTATATTGTTCTCTATATTGACAGTAGTATGTCCATTTTTTAGAAAAAAATTCTAAATCATAAGCCCATCTGCATCTGGCCTTTTATACGTTTTTTCGTATAAACCTTTCTTCACAGCCCGCTATACATGACCTTTTATACTATTTTTCGCACAAACTCCTCTACAACCAGCTATATGTCTTTTATCCGATTTTTTGTATAAAAAAAGAGGGTATCCAGTAATCAGTTTTCACTGATTTTCCGGAACCCTCTCTGTCCTATTATATTTTACAAGGCATCCTTCATAACATGAGCAACAATTTCATCAAGTGGAACTGTGGCTAGTGCAATTGCTGTATCCGTAACACCGTAATAGATGTAGAGTAATCCATCCTTCACCACGTTGCCTGTTGGAAAGATTACGTTAGGGATTTGGAAACCAAATTTTTCGTAATACTCCACTGGCTCCATAATGAAATCACGTGTTCTTGCAATTACTTTTTCTGGATTTTCCAGATCTAGCATAAGCGCACCTACACGGTATACGATATCATCGTCTACTCCATGATACAGTGTCAACCAGCCGTGCTCTGTTTTAATTGGCGGTGTAGCTCCACCAATTTTGCGACATTCCCAATCGTACTCTGCTTTTGCGAGCAACTTTGGTTCTTCCCAATCGATTAGATTATCTGAATAGGTAATCCACATCGCTGCATTATCTGTACCGTATTCCGGACCGACATATTCTTCTGGACGACGTAGCAATGCATATTTTCCGTTGATTTTTTCTGGGAACAAAATATTATCACGGTCGTTAATATCTAGTGGTGTTGTATCCGTCAGAAACTCCCAGTTGATTAAATCCTTTGAAGTTACAATACTTGATCTCGTCAACCAATGTCCTGGATCTTCGCCCCAGCCATCTGGATATTTCGGTATTTCGCGCAACGGCACACCTGCTCCCGTCGGATAATAGCTCATCGCACATGGACGAAGTGCATAATTCATATAGAAAGTATCATCAATCTTAACAACACGTGGATCTTGCACACTTCCATACGGGAAGCCAAGCATATCCGGTGTCAAAATCGGCTCATCTACAACGTGAGTAAAATTAACGCCATCTTCACTTTCCAGCAATCCTAAAAAGTTTTTACATGGAATAAGCGATTCCGCTGTACGTTCAATCATATAAAATTTATCATTTTCAATAATAACTGCCGGATTAAAAACCGTTACTTTTCTCCAATCATACTTACCCGGTACAACAATTGGATTAGCAGGGTGTCTCGTAATATTCAATGTCATTATTATTCTACTCCTCGATACAAATGATATTTTATAGGGCGATGTTATGTTGCATCGCTTTATAGATTAATGCTGCAAACCAGCTATTCGACCAAGCAAACCATTCACGTGTATAGATATGTGGATTATTCGGATCGAAACCTTCATGAGCAAAACCTGTATCTGCATCTGTCGCTTCAATCATATCAATAATTTCTCGTATTTCTTGTGGGTCACTAGAAGTCAAACCTTGCATCGACAACGACAAATGCCATACATATCCGTAAGGAGTATGAGAGCTACCAATCCCTTTGGCAAACGTTCCTTCAAAATAATATGGATTGTGCTTGCTCAAAATAAAACGTCTTGTATTTTGATAGATCGGATCATCATTTTTGGCATATCCAATATAAGGTATAGACATCAATGATGGTGCACCAGTATCATCCATTAAATTATAATTACCGAAACCATCTACTTCGAACGCATAAATTTGTCCAAATTCAGGATGTATCACTGTTCCGTACGTTTTTATCCCTTGATCAATTTCTTCTTCCAATCGCAAAGCACGACGGGCAAGATCGACATTATCGTAAATTTCTAGTGCCATCTCTGCAATGTAACCTAACACAACTACAGCGAACATATTTGAGGGAACATGGTAGTGAAACTTGCATACATCATCACTTGGATTAAATCCACCCCATGTCATCCCTGTATAATTAACCGGCATACCCATTCCTTCATTGTGAAGTGTATCGATATAGCGGCATTCTGTCCGAGTAAAGCGATATGGTGACTTCTCCATATGACGCTGCTCTGTTTTCCATACATCTACAATTCGTGCCATCGCCGTTAAAAATTGATCATCGAAAAAGTCTGTAACGCCTGTTTCTTTCCAATATTCATAAGCTAATTTCATCGGAAAGCAAAGGGAGTCTACTTCATACTTTCTCTCCCACACCCAAGGGGACATATCCGTTTGGTCATCAGCTCGCCAGTGCCAATCGTTCGCCGATTCATTAAAGGCGTTAGCATATGGGTCCAAATTAATATAAAATGCCATTCGTTTAATTAACCCACTAATAATTTCTTCTAGTTCCTTGTCACCTTTTGCAATTGGTACATAGTGAGCAACTTGCTCTACCGCATCTCTCAACCACATCGCTGGAATATCACCTGTTAATACAAAGGTAGTGCCATCATCCATTCGCTTCGTCGCTGTCTGCAACGTATTGGGAAAACAATTTTCGAACATCTGTAGTAGCTTCGGGCGATGAGCTAGCTTCTCCTTTGCTTCCGCAATTACGTCTGTAACAGCAGCAGGTAGTGGAAACGAAGGTACTTCTATCGTTGGCATATCTGTTCTTTTCGGTATTTTTTTCAGTCTGCGCAAATCATCCAAAGTTAGTTTACTCATCGTGTAACACAGGCTCCTTTATTGTCTGATCATACTTTTTGTATTTTTAAATTTCTGTCTTTACTTATCCTTTAACTGAACCCATAACGATACCATGTACAAAATATTTTTGTAAAAATGGATATAGTAACAATATAGGCATCATCGCAATAATAAGTTTTGCTGCATTTAATGTTTTATCTGACGTTTGCATCATTCGAATCATATCTTCTGCCGTCATCCCGTTCATCATATCTGGATCAATTCGCACAACTAATTGTTGAATATACGTTTGCAGCGGATAATTTTCCGGTTTACTCATAAAGATAAGACCATCAAAAAATGAGTTCCAATGCGTCACGATACTAAACAGTGTTACTGTTGCTAATGCTGGAGTCGCTAGTGGAATGAACACTCGAATAAGTGTCTTCCATGGACCAGCCCCATCGATAACTGCTGCTTCTTCCAATTCTTTCGGCAAACTACGGAAAAAGTTCATAATTAGAATAACGTTAAATACCGGAACTGCTGTTGGTAATATTAACGACCAAATCGTGTTATCTAAATTTAATGAAGTAACAGTCATATATAACGGAATTAATCCAGCAGTAAATAGCATACAAAATACTAAATACCACATGTACAAATTACGTGTCCGGAAAGCACTTGTCTCTTTAGATAATGGGTAAGCCATCATAACCGTTAATACAAAGTTAACTAAACCACCAATAACGACTCGCTCAATCGAAATCCAAAATGATGTAAAAAACTTTTTATCTTCCAAAATAACTTGATACGATGTTAAGTTGAAGCCTCTCGGCCATAACGTTACTAAGCCAGCATTAGCTGCTGTTTTATCACTAAAAGATAGTACGAGTGTATACCAGATAGGATACAAACAGAGTAAAGCTAACAGAGCCAGTACGGCATAAATCACAATGTCAATTACTTTATCCGAAATACTGTGGGATCTAACCATAGCAATTATCCCTTCTTTACTTAGAAAATTCGATAGTTCGCGTATTTATAAGCCAATCGATAAGAAATAGCAATCAATATAATTGCTACGACCGATTTCAACAAACCGACTGCAGTAGCCAAACCATATTGCATTTCTACTAAACCAATCCGATAAACATAAGTGTCAATAATATCTCCTGTAGCATAAACAAGCGGATTATACATATTGAAAATTTGATCAAAACCTGCATTCAGTACGTTACCTAGACTTAATGTCGTTAACAAAATGACAGTCGGCATAATAGCAGGTAACGTTACATAGCGCAATTTATGGAAACGACCAGCGCCATCAATAGCAGCAGCTTCATACAGTGACGGATTAATTCCAGTCAATGCTGCCAAATAAACAATCGCTTTAAAGCCGAATTCTTTCCAAATGTCACTACCGATAACTATCGGTCTAAACCATGAGTTGCTCGTCATAAACATCGTTGGTTCTATACCAAACCAGCCTGCAATTTGGTTGACAATACCGTCTAAAGAAAAGATATTAATTAAAATTCCTGCAAGAATAACCCATGATAGAAAGTGAGGCAAATAAACAATCGTTTGTACCCATTTTTTAAAAATTCTGCCTTGAATTTCGTGTAACAATAATGCGAATATAACAGGAACAATAACACCTAACACAATTTTTACGATGGCAATAACAAGTGTATTGATAAATACTTGCTTACTATCGGGTAACTGAAACATAAAAGCAAAATTATCAAACCCTACCCAACGTTGATCCCAAATCAATTTTCCTGGTACATATTTTTGAAATGCGATTACCACTCCGAATAGTGGGATTATTGTAAATATGAATAGTAAAATCGATCCAGGTAAGAGCATGGCATGATAGTTGCGTGTAAATAACTTATTTCTCATCTCATCACCGTCGATCTCTGTTTTAATGTAAAAGGTGTAGTAATCTAATTACATACACCTTTTACCGATCAATCATTGCTTACTTTGCTGCTTATAATGAATGATTACTTGCTTGCTAGTTCTTCGTTTACTTCTTTCGTAATTTGTTCTCCACCAGCTTTGTTCCATTCTGTTACAAAGGAATCAAATCTCTCGATTGGCTCTTCGCCCATAATAATTTTCAAGAAAGCTTCGTCTTCCATCTTTTTCAGAACAGCCCATTTCAATTCCATAGCATCTGTTTGTCCGAAAAATACTACGTCTTCTTTATGCAAGTTCTCAGAACCCGCTTCTTTAGAAGCAACGAATCTAGCTAACGTTTCTACCCAATCGTTCATATCTTTTTTTGGATTTTCCATATTACGTTTTACTTTGTCGTACATCAATTTATACTCATCATTCAGAATAGAAGGATCTTTCTTATCCCAAGCTTCTACAAGCTGCTGATTGATTTGATAAATGTTGTCCTCATCATTTAGTTGCAACGTAAATGGCCATAGATGCCAAGGCATTTTTTTGCCGTCATACAATTTCGTTGCTTCTGGATCAAGCATTCTTAGTCCTTCTGTTTGTACATTTAACGCTTTAGCAATTGCTTCTGGATGCTCGAATCCTTTGCGGATAACTAAGAAATCACCCGTTGGATCTTGTCGATGCACTTTTAATTTACCATTTTCATCAAGTGGTGCAGTAACTGGTAACCATTCTACTTTGGAATCACTAGCAAAAGAGTCTGGGAACATTGGGGAATACGATGTCCACCATGGTCCAAATACGATACCCGCTCTACCACTTGCTACTAATTCATTCGGATCTTTACGAACTGCGAATTCCTTATCAATCAAACCGTCTTTGTACATTTCTTGTAATTTCGCCAAAGCTTCTTTCATTTGTGGTTGTACCGAGCTGTATACAGCACTACCATCTTCACCAGCAACCCACTGTCCTTTGTAAGCACCAAATACACCTAGAATCGGGTCAAAGCCATGAATCATGTTGTACTTAGCAATTTCAGGAACACCTGAGAAGCCATACGTATCTTTTTGACCATTTTTGTCTGGATCTTGCTCAATAAATGCGCGAGCTACATTCAATAACTCGTCCAATGTTTGTGGTACTTCCAAGTTAAGATTATCTAGCCAATCTTTACGTAGCCATGTAATACTGTGCTCTCCACCGATGTTAGTACTTGGGAAAGCCATCAATTTACCATCAAATGTCGCTCTCGAAAGGACACGTCCATCATAAGAATCATAAAACTTTTTAATCGTATCACTAATTGTTGTTTCATAGATAGAAGTTAAATCTTCAATCAAATCTGCTTCTACCAATTGTTTTAATTGCTGTTCATTTACGATAAAGGCATCTGGCAAATCTCGTCCTGCCATAATTACACCAAGTTTTTGTTGATAAGAGTCTGGTCGTTCTACTTGCCATTCGTGCTTAATTTTTACATTAACACGTGATTCTACATAGCGAGTGAACTGATTATCTTCTACCGTGTCACCATCCGGCAAGTTGATGCCTTGTGTGTTAATCAATTTACCGATATTTACTGTAACTGGTTCTTCATATTTGCCAAAAGGATCTTTTACTAGCTGATTTACTTCTGACGTTTGACCACCTTCGCCATTTGCACCGGTTCCATTGCTTCCAGCTTTATCGCCAGAACCGCACGCCGCTAATGTTGTCATTAGAAGAGCAAGTACGGGAACCATTACTAACCATTTCTTTTTCATCTCTTCCCCACCTTTATTGAATGTTGTAGCTTGATAGCTTTATCTTAACGCAACTTAACAAAAGACAGGCAGAGAAAACGGATGCCACCTTGTAGGAATTACATCCGAATTAATCGCTGCAATATCGCTTTGTCTACCTCTACTTATAAAAATAATTTTTTTTACACCTTATTCTAATCGCCGCCGACCAAATTCCCCCTCATTACCTATTTCCAATGACAATGGGATATGAAAACGAATCGTAGTCCCTTTATTCGGTTCACTAATAATTTCGAACTTACCTTTGTCGCCATAGTGCGATATAACAATGCGCCTTACATAACTAAGCCCAATACCTAACCCAATTTTGCGTCGTTCATCTACTTGAACATCGTTCGTAGCTTTAGCAATTTCTTCCGCAGACATGCCAATTCCATTATCGATGACTTCCATAACAATGACCGGCTTATCTACTGACCGTTTCATTCGAACGGTTATTAAGCCGTCATCTTCATCTAAACCATGGTAGAGGGCATTTTCCACTACAGGCTGCAAAATAAATCGAGGAATCACATAGTCTAGCAAACTTTCGTCCAGATCATAGTGAATTTGGAAGGAATGGTCATAACGGATTTCTTGCAGAGAAATATAGTCTCTAACAGCTTCGACTTCTTGACTGATTTTTACTAAGCCGCCTTCTTTCCCAAGATTGTAATGCAGTACTCTCGTAAATATCGAAACGAGCCTGTCTATTTCTGCTTGTCCATTCATGCGAGCTATCCATTGAATCGTATTCAGTGTATTATGAATAAAATGCGGGTTAATTTGATATAACAGTTTTTCCACTTCTAACTGCGCCTTTACTCGCTCTTTCACTTCTATTTCTGCAAATAATTCCACCACTTTATCTCTCATTTGCTGGAACTCTTGCAACACCTGATCAAACTCACTAATTTTCATCTCTTTCACTGGTGAATCATATCTGGAACGAGCCATCAAACGAATTTCTTGATTGATCATCTTCAGTGGTCCATATACACTTCGCCATACGAATAAAGCGAGTATAATAGCAAGTAAAACCCAGAGGAGAGCAATCAAACCATACTGCCATAACCATTTACGAAATTCATCGTCAAAATCACGCTTTGGAATAAATACAGCAATCGACCACCCTTGGTCACTTGTATCTGCAAACGTGTAATGACCGGCTACTGCCATTTTATTATGCTTATTATCCTCATCAAACAACTTTTCCACTGCCACTTGACCTAAGTCTGAATTGTTACTTTTATAAATCATTTGTTGCTTATTATTAAACACCATATAACTTAAGTTCATCCCATTTTCGGATTGCTGTAACACTTCTTCAAACAACTTAAAATTCGTTTCCATATATATATAAGCGTTGTGCTCTACGTTACCTGGTATCTTCATTGGACGGATCAAAGAAAATACAGTATTTTCACTATAACGATACGCTGTTTCATGCGGACCATAGATCGTTTCCCCTTTCATTTCCGTGAGCAGTGGCTGCTCCAAAGGCGAAAATTCCGGCTTTACCTCCAAATTTTGAAACATGATCTCATCTTGATCTGCAAAATAATATAGCATCAGCCCTAAATTGGGATTAGTAAAATTCAAAAAGTTAATATCTTGGCGTATACTGTTTGCCATTTCCATCTGTTCATATTTTTTCTGTTCCGCGAGAAACGGAATTAGTTTTTGACCTACATGCCCATCGATATATAGCTGATACGAAACATAATCCATATTACTGAGCATATTTTCCAAACTAATTTTTGTCCGTTCCAAGTTGTTGCGAACGCCACTTTCCACATGATTATCTACAATATTTTGCATCGAAGTAAGTGTAACAGCTCCAAGCAACAGCAAAGGTATTAAAGCATATACAAGCAAGTAAACAATCAATCTACCTTTTAAAGAGCGAAATGGATTAGCCCAAAATTTCATCGTGCATTCTCCGTTCTTTTATCTCTTTTCGATACGTAGATGGAGACAAGCCCGTCTCTTCTTTAAATAGTTTACTGAAATATTTTTCATCCTTATAGCCACAATGTTCGGCAATCCAATAAATCGGTTCATCTCCTGCTTGCAATAATTCTTTTGCTCTTTCGATTTGAAGCACTTTTATATAATTACCATATGTTGTCCCAACAATGTCTTTGAAGCATTGACTAAAATAACTACGACTAATATTAAATTTATCAGCTAGTTCATCACGACTCATCCTATAATTTCCTGTCGAACGAACGTTATAAAGCGCTTTGGCGATGACGACAATAATATTTTTGTAGTACGGATATTGCTGCATCATTTGTAAAATAGATTGACGCATAGATTGCAAACTGTGCACAGTATCTTCCCAAAAGCAAATGCTATCTATCGACGTTTGCCATTCTGTCACTTGCTGCTCTGTCATAAATGGCTTCCAATGAAAATGAAATTTTTTCAACCAATCTAACGTGAGGCTGGGGGCAGGATAATTGTTGCGGGTCATAAGAAGTAATTCAGTAAACAATGAAACATCGGTCAACCATTGAAAAGATAACCATTCTTGCTCTAGCTTTGCCCATGATTCCGGCTCATTACTGCTTTTTTGAACAGATTGCTGCTGTCGCTCCACATCCGCTATTTTTAACCGATCACTCCCTTGCCATATCTCACGTTGGTAATAAAAAAACGATTCCATACCAATTCGTTGCAACATTTGCGTTAGCTGTTTCACTTCGGACTCTTTTATATTAGGAATTTGTAGCAATAATAAACCTGGCACTTGCATCAATTGGTTTTCAAGCACACTATCCTGCTCGAATAAAGGCAAGATAGCTCCATGCTGTCCAATCCGTAGTAAAGAATGAATATCGTATTGCTGCAATATGGATTGTACTTGTTCGGTAGGTATGCTGCGCCAATGATCCTCGTATTCCAATTTCCCAGAAAATATTGGACCGTTAGGGAGTAAAGCTTGTCGTTCAGCGATCAAATAAGCAAACATTTCTCGATTGTTACTCTCGTCATTTGTCGCTAATACATCAGATGTTAGATCCAGTGAATGCGCTGGCAGCAACTGCTGCGTTCTTCCTTTTTCAAACTGTACCCTTCTAGCTATTCTCGCTAAAACTTCTTCCATACTATCTTGTTCGATCTGTGTTTTGACAATATAATCAATTGCTCCTAGGCGCAATGTTTCTTGAATAAATTCAAAATCCTGATGGCAGGTAAGTACAACAATTTGGATATCTGGATAACTCTGTCGTACTTCCTTCATTAAATCAAATCCATCCATTACTGGCATCGACAAGTCAGAAAACAGCAAATCCACGGATTCGTGCTGTAAAAATTCTAGCGCCGTTTTCCCGTTATTTGCCTCTCCAATAATCTCTATATCGTATTGCTCCCATGGCATCATAGCTATTAAACCTTTTCTAACCAGCTTCTCATCATCAACAATTAATGCTTGAATCATGCTGACTCCTCCTTGAGCTTAACCATACATGATGTATCTGCTATATGATTTACTATATTTCACTTTACTATAACTTTAGGTGAGTAAACAGAAGAATTTAGTCGCCGAAAGGGGGAATTAAGTCGGACAAAAAAAGTTGTCTAGAAAATGGTTAGTTTTCCGGACAACTTTTCTTTTAGTTGCTAATCAAATATCATCGTAACTCTCAACGATTATTGCTTCGCATTATCATATGCTCGTTGATAAATATCCAAATATTGTGACAATTGCATACCTTCAAAACCTTTCACATAGCCATCCCAATCTTTTTCAATATTTTTCGAGCCCGTAATGAATTGAGCCATATTGGATTTTACATAGTCTACTAATGTGATTTGAATTTGTGCAGCCATCTCTGCATCTTCTAGTGCAATAAACACACCATTCGGATATTGATTGTCAGAATGGAATGGTTCATAAAGCTTCGATGCTTCATGTAGTCGCATACCATATCCACCTGGCGCTAATGGATCTTGCTCTAATTCAGCAAATGAGTTTCTGTACTCATACGTTCGAAGAGAAGGTCCTATTTGTTCCCAGCCATTATTGTGCGTTGGCGGAGGGTTAGGATCGACAATTAATGCATATTTCGCTTGTTCACCATTAATGTTCAATTCCCCTTCCTCTGCCTTTCTCCATCCTGTACCTTCTGGACCATGCTCTTGTAATGTGATTGCTTCTTCTGTAAACATTAAGTCTACTAAACGAATGGCAGCAATTTGTTGCTCTGGTGTAGCTTTGTTTGTAATAGCAAACTGCGAGTTCGTAATACCTCCGAAAAATAACGTTTGCTGCACACCATTCGGTCCTTTTAGCGGTGGAACAACTACATAGTCTTTATGACGTGGTGTGGAGTCATTCATTGGATACGCATAGCTAAGTAACGCTGTCGTTAGTCCTCCCATGATGTTTTCGCCTTCACGATTAGCTAGTTGTTGGATAGCATCTGCATTTTGTGTGAATGCTGCTGGGTCAATCAAGCCTTCGGCATATAATTTATTTAAATACTCCAATCCTTGGCGCCACTCATCTTTATCTGCTACAAAATCAACTTTTTCATCGATGACACGTAAAAACGTTCCTTTATTTTTCTCTGTGTAGTCATCTAATATAAAGGAGTTCATTAAAAATGCACTGACGTTTCCTACCCACATCTCATCTGATCCAGTCAATGGAATTTCATCCTGCTTGTTGTTACCATTCGGATCTTTTTCTTTGAACGCTTTCATTACTTCGAAAAATTCTTCTGTCGTTGTTGGAATATCCATTTCTAGTTTATCTAACCAAGCTTTATTAATCCATAATTTCAACGCATTATCACAATGGTAACATTCGTTCACTTGCGGAATGGCATAAATATTACCATCTGGAGCAGTAATCGATCCCTTTAAATAAGGTATGTCTTCCATTGCCTTTTTAACGTTTGGAGCATACTTATCAATCAAGTCGTTAAGTGGAATAAACACACCTTGCGCACCATACTTCATTTGCTCTTCTTTCGTTAAACTACCATTCCAAATTACTTCTGGATAATCGCCACTCGCTAACATTAAGTTTTTGCGATCATTAAGCGCACTATCTGGAGCAAGATCCCACTGTAACTTAATATTCGTTTTCTCTTCCACCCATTTTGTAAACAAGTTCGTTTCCATATTTTCAATGGATGCATATTGTGGAGCAAACATCTTTAATGTGATTTGCTCTTTTGCAATGGGAAATTCGCCAACTGGATTAAATTTGTCATCACTACTAGCATTTCCAGCATTAGTTTCTGTTGGAGCAGTTCCATTATTGTTATTGTTCGTTTGTTGCTCTTTGTTACCTCCGCCACCAGAACAAGCACTAATGACTAGAATAATGGCCATCATTAAACTAATTAACCCACTACGAAATACTTTCTTCTTCATCCATTACATCCCCTTTACCTCTATTATTATACCAATCTTTAACCTTTTAATGAGCCAATCATAACCCCCTTTACGAAATGCTTTTGAACAAACGGATATATAATTAAAACAGGAACACTTGAAACTACAATTAATGAATATTTCAACAATTCTTTCAGCCCTTGCTGCACCATTACTTGATCAACATTCGCCATCATCGATGCATCGACGGAATTCAAAATTAATATATTACGTAAAATGATCTGTAACGGGAATAAGTCTGGTGATCGTAAATAGATTAACGCATCGAAGAAAGCATTCCAGTGACCAACTGCATACATCAACGTCATAACGGCAATAATCGGTTTCGACAAAGGCAATACGACGCTAAATATAAATCTAATATCGGTAGCCCCATCTAATTCAGCAGCTTCTGCTAGTTCGTCTGGTATCGTTGATTGAAAAAAAGTACGAGCAATAATGACTTGAAAGACCGCCATCGCTCCAGGTAACAATAAAGCAAATCGACTATCGATCATTCCTAGCTCTTTTACGACTAAATAAGTTGGGATTAACCCACCGCTAAACATCATGGTAATAACGAGAATAAACATAAATATTTGTCGCCCATAGAACGTTTTTCTCGATAATGGATAAGCCATCATAATCGTTAATGTAACGTTGATCAACGTTCCTGCTATTGTATAGAAAATTGAATTCATAAATCCGGTTCCGATTTGTGGATTTTTAAAGACAGCTTTATACCCATCAAGTGTAAAATCAATCGGCCAAATAGTTACTTTTCCCATTGTCACTGCTTGCGGCGAGCTGAATGATGCACTAACAATGTACATTAATGGAATCAGTACAATTAATAAAATTACAACTAGAAAAGTGTAAACAGCAATCATGAAGAGGCGATCTCCGTAAGATTCTTTTATTGATGCTGATCGTGCCATAATTTACTCCTTTCTGATTTAACATCATGTTGCGCTAGTTCGTATGTTTTATTCGTCTACCACAAACTATTTTCTGTTAAACGCTTCGCAATGTAGTTTACTGCTATTAATAAAATTAAGTTAACAACAGAGTTGAATAGTCCAATCGCTGTTGAAAAACTAAAGTTGGAACCTAGTAGACCCACTTTGTAGACATAAGTAGAAATAACTTCTGATGTTTGCAAGTTCAACGGATTTTGCATCAAATAAATTTTTTCGAATCCAAGTGCCATAATATTACCCAAATTCAAAATCAACATAATTACTAGTACAGGAATAATACTTGGAATATCGATATTTTTTATTTTCTGTAATCGTGAAGCTCCGTCCACTTTGGCGGATTCATACAATTCCGGATTAACTCCCGATAGCGCAGCAATATAGATAATCGCACCGTAACCTGTCATTTGCCACACATCAGAAAAAACATAAATAGATTTGAATAGTGATGGGTTGCCTAAGAAGTTAGTATTTTCCATTCCAAAAAATTCAAAAAACTTACTAACCATTCCAATATTAGGAGTAAGGTTAACGATAATGATCGACACCATTACTACAGTAGAAATAAAGTACGGTGCATACGTAACCATCTGTACACTCTTTTTAAAGAAACCATTTCGAATTTCATTCAATGCTAACGCTAACAATATTGGTGCTGGAAACCCAACGATTAAACCATATACACTAATGCCTAGTGTATTTTTAATGTATAGCCAGAAGTTTGGGGAATTAAAAAACTGTGCAAAATATTTGAATCCTGCCCAATCACTTCCCCAAATCCCTTTGATAATGTTAAAATCTTTAAAGGCAATAAGCACTCCACCCATAGGTGCATACTTGAATATTAATAAGTACAATAAAGGTAATGAAATAACCAAGTATAGTTGCCAGTGCCGCAAGATTTTTTTTCTAATGGACTTCCTATTTGGCTTCGTTATCTGCGGTGACGCTTGAATGGCTGTTCCTGTTTGACCAGTCAAAGTACCAGCTCCTCTCTCCCAGTATTTTACTGCTAACTCAGATCGTGAATGATGTGTTGCAACGTTCGGGTACCTAACTCAAATTGTATGCGCATACAACAACTCTGACAATAAACAATAATATAGAACACAACAGATTTCCCAAAACACAAAAAAAGCTGCTACAACGCTGTTTTCAGCATGTAGCAACTGTTTTCTCAAGCCAACTATTTTCCATTTTTCGTTATTCTTCTATCTTTGCACGATATTCACTAGGCGACGTACCAACTACCCGTTTAAATACTCGTCCAAACGAAATTGCGCTTGTATAGCCAACTTTTTCGGCGATGTCTTGAATTGCAAAGTCAGTTTCTTCTAACAACTTCTTCGCCTCTGCCACTCGAACTTCGATTAAAAAATCTACAAACTTTTGCCCAGTCGTATCCTTATATAGTTTACTTACATACTTAGGCTGGATATTAAATTGTTCACTCAAGTATTCCAATGACATATTTGGATTGTGAAATTCTCGCTTAATAAAAGCAGTCATCTCTCGAATTGTCTCTCCATGCTGTCCAGATTTCATAAACTCTTTTATTTGTTCTACAAAAGGATACAATAACAACAACATTTCTTTTTGCAGATCTTGCAACGTGTAGTCATTTTCAAGCAAATTATGAAGAGCAGGCTCTGTAGTCTCAGACCAAATCTCAAGCAAATCACGATGTAATGAGGAACATTCTCGATCTAATTGATACGCCAAATAGTCCAGTAAGAGTGCTATTTCATCATTAGACATCATACCTTCTTGTAATTTCTTAAATAGATGTTCAAAGCTAATCGTCCAGCTTGAATCAGCTTTACGGATCAACTGAATTAATTCTCTTGTTTCATGCAACAAACTAAATACTTCCGCCTGGCCAACAGATAATAAATCTTCACTACCAATAATTCTATTTTCTCCTAGAGCGTACTTATATTTTAACATTTTTTCTGCACTACGCTGTGATTGGCTAATTTCGTATTTACTGCTTACCTGCTCACCGACAGCTATTGTTACTGTTATTTTCAAATATTGTTCAATCCATAATCTCATTTGATCTGCCGCCGCATACAGCTTTAATTCACTTTTTTCCTGGTCATCTTCAAATGTAATAATTGCTAGCTGCGCTGCTGCGATCCATTCTGTCCAAAACGAAAATTGATGTGTTGGCAACAATTCATTCGCTACAGTTCGAACAGCAAATTTCAATAAATTTTGGTCATTACGCGTATACTGGCTACAAAACTCTCCATACTTATCCACTTCGATAATAGCCACTCGATAATAAAGGCCCTTCGGCTCCGGTAGTTGCATTCGCTCTACTTCTTTTAACCATTCATCGTTGCTGATTACCGCTTCCCCTTCTAATAGCTGATGGAACAGGTGCTGCATGCGCAAATGTTTACTTTCTTTATATTGCTTTTGATATTGCATCGATTGTTTCATAATGTCATCTAACGTTTTGCTTATAAAAGAAAACTCATCCATCTTTTGCTTATCATTCGTTAAATTCATAGTAGATGGAAGTGCATAGCTACTAAATTGATGAACAATCTTTTCAATCGGTTTAGAATGTCTTCTCGTTACTATAATAATCCAAATAAGACCGAATACGATCATAATGACACCAACATAAAACCATATATTATTTAACAGCGAAATACGGCGCAATAAATCATCTCTAACGAAACCGCTCTCATAGCTCCAACCGGAGTATGGAGATACTAATGTTGCTTGTACTGCTTTGTTTTCCATTTCTTCACTACTATTATGAAACAACACTTGCTGCTGGCGATCCCTAACTTGCAAAAAACTAATGTCTGGAGAAAATAGTCCCTCTGTCATGCGAGAAATCGATGAGGTAGCTACGTTAACTACAATAACACCAGTTACTCCACTCGTATCGTGTACTTGCCGAACTAAGGAAAGAACAGGCTTCTCGGTCAAATGTTCAAAATGTCGAAACAAACGACGGTCGGTCCATTTCGTTAAGTTTTGCTCTTTAATTTGTTTAATATAGTTATGATCTGCAAACTGTTCACTTTTAGCTTGTACACCATTGCTTAACACAAAATCATCTTCATATCGTACTAAGTAAATAGAATCAATTAAAGAATTATAATTAATCATTTCATTCATTTTATTAACAGCACGTATAGACAAATAGGAGCTAAAATTTGTTGCATTCGTAAAAAAGCTACGTAATTCCTCGCTTTTCGAAATTTCACGTAATACCGTTGTATCAATCGCTTTTAACGATGTATCGATCATCTGCATCGCTTGCTGCAATAATACTTTGTTAGACTGTGCAGCTTCTTGTTTACTTTGCTCACCAAACATATGAAATAATATAAAAAACAAAAATGTAATTACCAGTATAAACACAGGCATATAGGATACCAGTAGTCGTGCAAACCAACTCTTCCTCATAGAGCACCTCATCTTTATACAATCTCATCTATCTTTACACTCTTCCACGTCTTCTATCCAAATATATGTACGAAAAAAGAAAACCCTTATTAACTATATACTAAATCAAATAAATTTTCAGGAATATTTTGCCTATTCGTCGCTATTACTTTGTTTGGAGCATAAACATTGTTTGTATGTCTAGCATAACATCTTACATTAATTACTGTAAATGAATATTGAAAGATAATAACTATATTTAATCTACAAAAAACCACAAGCTAGTAAATGGGACAGACCCAACTGTTACCTTTGCTTGTGGTTGTTATTTTTTATTTGTACTATTCAAAAACAATATGATACTGTTGCAACACATCAGCAATCTTGATAGGCTGCCCGCCATGCTTCGCACTTATCGTCATTGCTTCCATAATAGCTAGAGTATGAATAGCTTCCCTTGCATCTGGAAGTGCAGTTTGATTATTATCCAAGCACTCTGCAAAGTATTCAATATAATTTTGGTATTCTCCAGCATGGTGGCTATTCCCTTCAAAACGGAAATAGTAATCTCGACGCTCATCAAAGTTGTAGCTCTTTTTCCCTTCACCGCTAAATTTTGTATAGTAATCTAAGTTAGAATATTCCGCTCTCGAAATCCCTTTCGTTCCTCTCAGCAAACAGGCAATAGAAGGCTCTACGGTTAAGTCTAATGTTGGCAAAGCGTAATCTCCAGCAACCTGCGCCATTTGTCCTCGTTCATTTCTCATCAGAAACCGCATCGAATCCCATACATCAATGTCATACTGCTTCGTATTGTCACTTGTAAATCCATATCCGGTTACTTCGGTAACGTCTGGCAAATACCATTTTGCCAAATCTACAGCATGAATCATAAAGTTTTGCATCCAACTAAAACCGGTTTGTTTGCTCCAATCTTTTTGCAAAAACCAACGTCCATCCGTTTTATAGTGAGCTTCCACTACGGATAGTTCCCCATGCTTTCCTTGTTCAAAATCACGACGTTGATGTAGCATCGGCTCAAAAAAACGAGAGCTTTGACCAACAAAAAGCTGGCGATCGGTTTGTTTTGCTAATTGTAATAATTGTGCTCCATCTTGTAATGAGTCTAATAATGGTTTTGTACAAATGACATGCTTTCCCGCTTCAAGCGCTTGCTTAATATGTGTAAAATGGAGTTGATCCGGTGTATAGATCGCAATAACGTCAATCTCTTTGTTATTTAGCATCGCTTCATAGCTAGTAGTCCAATGAGCAAACGAAAATTCTTCTTCGCGCTCTCGGCATAACTGTTCGTTCAAATCACACACTTGGACAAGCTGCCATTTTTCACTGCGCAAAGCTGCTGACATAATGCTCCTTCCTTCACCCAAACCAACGACACCTAAACGATACTTTTTTCCCATCTCAAACTCTCCCTGTATTATATTTATACCTCATTATAAGCAGCTTACACTTCATCGTCTCCATGTAATACTGCTTATATGTTGCACTATTTTGCTTTATCATAATGAATTTTTTCGTATGTGCAACTATAATAGAAGTAATACCAGATAGAATACTGGAGGGGAAATTTTGCTGACCGACACGCATCTTAAACCATTTAAACAAACCGTCCCAATTAAAAATTCTGATTTTCGGTTTAATATATTTCACATTATTCCACCTACTCGTGAAGTGATGCATTTGCACTGGCATGAGGAATGGGAGTTAATTTATATGATTAAAGGCAATACCGCTTTTCATATAGGGACAGAAACATATTACCCGGAGCCTGGCGATCTGCTCTTTGTTAATAAAGGATTAATGCATACTGGTTTCGCTATAGACGATACGTCCGTTGAGTATTTCGCTTTTGTATTTCACTCGTCTGTCATTAGTCATGGCTTTGCCGACAATTATCAAGAGAATGATCATATCGAAATCACCTCTCCATTAATGATGGGACAACAGTTGGTACAAACTCATATTTCAAAAAACGCCGCTAACTATACGATACTTATCTCGCTACTAGAACAATTAATAACAGAATATAGTCAAAAACAACATGGTTATAGACTTGCCATTCGCTCGTTACTTCATTTACTACTCGTCCAGTTTTCACGATTTCAGATTGAAGATAGACAGGAAGGACAGACTGGGGGGATTGACGAAGATAGCTATGAACAATTCAAACAGTTATTTACATATATTGAAACGCACTACATGGAAAAACTAACGATTAAAACAGCAGCTTCCTTAGTTAATATGAGCGAATCCCACTTTTGCCGTTCATTCAAAAAAATAACTGGAAAAACTTTTGTGGAATACGTTAATCTACATCGCATTTCCATTGCAGCACAAATGTTAGAAACAACTAGTCTACCTATTACAGAAATTGCTTTCTCTATCGGCTATAACAGTATTAATTACTTTAGCAAACTGTTTAAAATGTACAAGCACTGTTCTCCATCTCACTATAGAAATGAATAAATGAACAGCATAGAAGCCTTATACATCACCATGATGTAAAAGGCTTCTACCGGTTGCATATATTTAAAAAACACCATCTTTTAAAAATAATTCAATAACTGGAACTGTTACATTCGGCTTTTTCACTGGTAAACTGAGTGTTAACATATCTTCCGGTCTACCTTCATTGAATGCTCCTGCTTCCATCGTCATTTCTCGCTTACCTTCGGTCATCCGAATTTCTGAAGCATCATGCAGCAATTGTGCATACTCTACTTTTCCAGAAAAACCAGTCAAATGTAGGTTTTTAAATGGCCAACTAAATATATGAATATACAAACGGTTCGTTTCTGGATTGTAAGTAAAACGACAGTCTTCTGGACATGGCAGCGAGTCTGGCGCAGCTGTACAGCCATAGATAGAACGATCATGTCGTCTCATCCATTCTCCCATCCCTTTTAACCGATCTACTGCTCGTTCATCTATTTCTCCACGCCCCGTCGGTCCAACGTTTAATAATAAATTCCCGCCTTTTCCGACTGTATCTACTAACATTTTGATGAGCGTATCGACACTCTTCCAAGTCTCTTCATCTCGGTAATAACCCCAAGAACCACTGAATGTATGGCATGCTTCCCATACTACTCGTTTGCCGTTCACCTTAATCCACTCTCGTGGCTGATATTGTTCAGGAGTTGTAATGTCTGCCGGTACTTGCAAGCGATCATTCAACAACAATTGTGGCTGTAGCTTGCGGATCATTTTCACTAGCTTCTCACTTTGCCACTCTTCTTTTCCTTTCGCCGGAAATCCTTCTAATGAAGGTATCGAAAAGTCGTAGAACATCACATCTATCTTTCCATAATCTGTTAACAACTCTTCCGTTTGTGCAAACATAAAATCAAGGTACTTCTGCCAATCTCTTTCGGATTGTTGCGCCAAAAATTCTTTATTATAACGAAGTGGATGTTTCACATCAACGGTATAATGCGGGTGATACCAATCTAGTAAAGAGTAGTACAATCCCGTTCTTATATCTTGCTCACGAAAAGCATCTAACATAGGTCTTAGCAAATCACGACCCGCTGGAGTATTAGTCGCTTTATAATCCGAATGTTTCGTATCCCATAGCGAAAACCCTTCATGATGCTTCGTCGTTACGACCATATACTTCATCCCAGCATCTTTTGCCAGCTGTGCCCATAGCTGCGGATCATATAAATCTGGATCAAAGCGTTTGAAATATTTATTATATTGTTCATTCGTCATAAACTCACGGCCTTTTAGCCACTCATGCCTTGCTCCTAAAGAGTATAATCCCCAGTGTATATACATTCCAAACCGATCACGCGTAAACCAATTGGAGTCTCCAATGGTAGGTTCAACATCCCATAACATTTTACATCCCCCTAAGCAACTTGATTGCGTTCATTATAAAACGAACTTCCAAAAAGTTCTCCCGACAATCTTGCTAGAAGCTTAAACTATTATGCTATTTGCTATTTTGTTTCTCCTTCCATCGTGTAACGAGCGTGTAGTTTTTGAGTGAGCAAATTAATTTGATCCACATGCGGGCTAATATCAATATAACGATCGCTATTCATAGCGAAATAGCGAAGTATTTCTTGTTTAAAGGCGAATGCAAAGGAAGATGCAGCTTCCTTCCCAAGTGAAGTGAGTTGCTGCAAACTAGCTGTACTTTCTAACGTAACGTCTGGAAATTGACCTTCCTTATAATGATTAGAGGCGATATAGTAAAAATTACGAGCCAACTCCGCCCTTGCAACACCATCACCTTCCGCAATGACGAATGCTTGAATAATGGTTGCTTTTCTTTTGCGTCGCTGCGCTATACCACAAAACTTCCAGCCATCAATACTTAAATCATAATCACCGGGACAGTATGCCCCTTGAATTAATCCTCTCTCTACCTGCTTGCCTGTTGGCTGCAATGCTTTTTTTATCCATTGATACATTTTCTCAAAGTCAAACCAATAATCCGGTTGTTGCCCACTCTGGTGCGGGACAATAAAGGAAATATTAACTACACCATTATCGAGCGGAACAGCCAGCCCACCCGAGTTGCGAACAGCAACGTGCCAGCCAGCTCCTTGCAGCCACTGTACTGCTTGCCTAATATTAGGCAATCTGCTGTCTTGCGCTCCCAAAATAAACGCTTGTGGATGCCGCCAAATATGACAAATAGCTGCATCGGACTCATTTATTTGTTCTGCCAACCATTCATCTACTGCAAACATATACAATGGATCATGATGATCGAGCAGCTGAAATTGATCTAAAAAATATACTTGCTGCGGCATAAAGCGCCTCCTGAATTCCCTACGTTTTAGTCTAGTAACTTTTCTTTAATAGCTGCTTGCTTGGATGCCGTTAACTGAAATTCCACTTCAAAATAGCGCGTATAAGAGCCATATGTTTGTTTTATTTTCTGAAAAGTCGCTTGTAAAAATCGTTTGTCTACACCATATAATGCTTCCACTACTGACAAATCCGCATTTCCAACTAATGGTGCTAATTGCTGTTTCAGCTGTGCTATTTTCGGTTGAAGCGTATCATTTGTTATCATATAATCAGCTAATATAATCTCTTCTGGCACTCCTAATAATAGTAAAATAAGTGCTGAGCCAACTCCTGTTCGATCTTTGCCAGCAGTACAATGCTGGACCATTGCCAAATTCTCTTCATCTGCTAACAATTGAAACATTCGCTGGTAAGCTTTATTTTGAAACGGGAGCTGCTCATATGTAGTAACAAAAAATTGTTGCACACGCTCGATAGGAAACTGACCACTAGCCAGTAAGCCGCCCATTAATTGCTCCATCGAACCAGCTCTATGATCCGCATTTTCCACCAAATTGTTCAATTCTGCTGGTAACAGTGCTGCCGATGACTCGACTCCCATACCTGGTAATGCTGGAATATGTACATACTGTGCGCCATTAATGATCGGATCTGGTTTCATTTCCACTTCAAAGTCGCTTCGAAAATCAACAATCGTTTTTATATTTAGCCCTTCGATTATTTTTTTATCTGCTTCCGTCAATCCAGCTAATTCATCTGCTCTGTACAACAATCCCTGTTTGACCTGCTTCCTATCACTTGTTGCATACCCACCCAAATCTCGAAAATTAAAGGAACCTTGCAATTTGATAACTTTAGTCAATGTCTCGTCTCCTCCGTTCTCTTTCTTTCATAACCAAAACGTAAACTATTTATTTTTGCACTTGCTCAATATCAGTAATAGAAAACTCTGTGGCGGCTGCAATAATGTTTATATCCACACCTAAATTAAGCATACGTTTCACTATTTCTTCTTTCGCTTTTCGTTCTCCTTCCTGCATTCCTTCTAACTTTCCTTCTTGAATACCTTGTTTAATTCCACGTTGCTCAATGTTATTGAGCGCTTTTTCAAATCGTAGCATTTCCGTTTCCTCCCCTTCAGGTTGGATCATCAATTCCATATCGTACAACATCTATTAGTAAATATTCAAAGTTAAGTAATTCCGAATCAAATAGCGCTTCCCCTGCTAACAGCTCACGAAATTGTCGTTTTGCACGCCACTTTCTCTTTCCATTATACAACACAATTGGTACGATTGCTGGCAACTGAAACGTTTTACGATTAGTAGCTAACTCATCATTATGGTGTAGTAGGTATCGCCAAATTTCCACTTGATATAATAACAAACGATACGGCATACGGTAGTCTACACTGGATTGAAGTTCTAATAATAAATAGAAAATAACATCCCTACCTTTAAGTTTTACTCGATAAACAAGATCTGCTTCTTGTCGCTTAAAGTCTTGCAATATAAACGTATGTGGAATTTCTTCCACCTGTTCCTCCTCCACATCTTGGACCCAACCACGTGTAATAAATGATCGTAACAGCTCAACAAATAGTTTTTTGCTCGATAATAAAAAGCGATAAGATGTATCGTGTCGTGGATGCAATGTATCTTCCTGCGGCGTAGATTCCATAAGTGACAGCTCCCCACATGGCTATTTTATTGTCATAGTTACTTTAAAAATGCATAAAAAAATCTCCCTCAGCGACATGCATTAAGCAATATATAATCGTCCAAAAGACGATCACACACTGCTGCTTGCAGCTAAGAGAGATATATTGTAATGATTTTTAAATTAGTTTACATCAATAGGATAGTTGCTTCTGCTTTATTTGTCAATTCACCCTTAATCGATTGCAGTTAATTGACATCAATTGTTAGTAAGCAGTCCAAGCACCATCAGCTGTAATTACCGTACCATTTATGAAGGAGGCTTCATCCGACGCCAAAAACAAAGCAAGTGCTGCAATATCTTCCGGTTCTCCTGTACTCGTCATAAGAGCGGCACCTTTCTGCATATGCCCCATACCGACTTGACTAACGTTGCCCATAGAAGCACCTATATTAGTTTTAACTCCACCTGGAGCTATCGCATTACAACGAATTCCTTGACCTGCATATTGAAAACCAACATTTTTAGTCATGCCAACAACCGCGTGTTTAGATGCCGTATAAGCAATTCCTGCACGGGAACCAAACAAGCCTCCAGCCGAAGCGATATTGATGATAACTCCATTGCTTTTGGCAGTGAATATAGGCAATGCTTTTCTAATCGTTCTCATTGGTCCTGTTGTATTAACAGCAATTACTCTATCCCACATTTCATCCGTAACTTCCTCAGCTGTAAGAAAAGAGTCCATAATCCCAGCATTATTGACCAAAATATCTAATGTACCATACTGCTCGACTGTACGATCTACTAATTGCTTAACGTCTTCTTCTTTCGCCACATTAGCAGAAACAGCAAGCGCATCACCACCGGCTGCTACGATCTCTTGTACAACTACTTCCGCAGCTTCTATCGCTAAATCAGCAACGACTACTTTCGCGCCTTCAGCTGCATATAACTTAGCAATCGATTTTCCCATACCAGAAGCGGCACCCGTTACAATCGCTACTTTGTTTTCTAATTTCATAAATGAAATCCTCCCGACTGTGAAATATGTTACTATTATCTATATATAACAAACTACCTATAGCTGAACAATATATAATGTTCTTTCAAACGTCCGTTATTATACATATCTTCTTTGACTGTATGATATCTCACTGTCACTTTCTTAATATACCGCACATTTGCTTAGATCTCCGTCACTTCACCACAATTAATAAGGAGGCACTATCCATGAATCCAACAACATTAGATAAGCGAATTGTACGAAGCCGATCTGCATTTAAAGATGCCATTTTGTCACTACTAAAAGTTAAAAAGTTCGATTCGATTACCATTACCGATATCGTTCGAACAGCCAATTATAACCGTGGAACGTTCTATGCTCATTACTATGATAAAGAAGCGTTAATGGAAGAACTAATAGCTGATCTAATGCAAGGATTTATAACAGCTTTTCGGGCACCTTACAAAGATGTTGACGTATTTGCTGTTCAAGAAATGCCTATTCAATCGATTAGTGTTTTCGATCATTTCTATAGTCAGAAAGAGTCCTACCGGATTTTATTTCAAAGTGACTATAGAGAACAATTGAAAAGCAATATGATGCAAACGTTACTCCAGTTAACTTCCAATGAACTTGTCTATACCGGTCATAAACTCGATCATAAACTGCTACAAATTTATTCAACAAGCGCTTTGGCAGGTCTATTATTTCATTGGATAGAAAATGACTTTAAACATACACCAGAATATATGCAGCAACAGTTATATCAGCTCATTCGTATACATCCAGCAACCGTACAAGCAAAACATTACAAACAAGGAAGTGTATCAAGTTAACGGCTTCCTTGTTCGTCATATCCATCCGGTAACAATATGGAAAACATGTAGACATCTTTTGAATTATTAAAAACGCGGTTGACACCAATCGTACTCCATACCTATAATGTGAGTGAGACATTATTCCGTAATGTGAAACCCGTTTCATGAAATAGGTTTCACATTTATGCAATTACAGATGATGAACTAATAAAATATTGTTTTTAGGAGCTGAAACTAATGGCAACAAATCCTGTTACTTATGATCGTCATAGTTACGTTATTAACGGTGAGCGCATGTTTGTTAACAGCGCTTCCATCCATTACTTCCGTATGCCAAAAGAAGAATGGCGCGATGTTTTGATGAAAGCAAAAATGGCAGGTATGAACGTGATTGATACTTACTTCGCTTGGAACGTACACGAACCTGAAGAAGGTCAATGGGATTTTAGCGGCGACAATGATTGTGGCGCATTTATTGATCTGTGTGCGGAGCTTGACTTGTTAGTTATGGCAAGACCAGGACCATTTATTTGTGCCGAGTGGGATTTTGGCGGTTTCCCATGGTGGCTACAAGAACGTGAGCCAATGACTTATCGTTCCTTAGACGCAAATTTCTTAAAGTATGTCGATCGCTATTTCGATAAACTCATTCCTATTCTTCGTGAACGTCAAATTTCTAAAGGCGGCAACGTTATTTTAGTACAAGTAGAAAATGAGTATGGCTATTTGTACGACGATGAAACGGCGCATGATTATATGGTTTACTTGCGTGACGGTATGATTAATCGCGGCATTGATGTTCCTCTAATTACATGTGTTGGTGGAGTTGAAGGTACAATCGAAGGTGCAAACTTCTGGTCTAATGCCGATGAGCATTTCGAAAAGCTTGTTACAAAACAACCAAATTATCCGAAAATCGTTACCGAGTTTTGGACAGGTTGGTTCGAACATTGGGGCGCACCTGCAGCTACGCACAAAACTGCCAACTTGTATGAGCGTAGAATGATGGAAACACTGCAAGCTGGGTTTACCGGTATTAGCCACTATATGTTCTATGGTGGTACAAACTTCGGTAGTTATGGTGGACGAACGATTGCTAATAGTGATATTTTTATGGTTACTTCTTATGACTATGATGCAACGCTTTCCGAGTACGGACGTTCCAATGAAAAGTATGCTGCGGCAAAAACTATTTCATTATTCTCTTTGGCAATGCAAAAAATGCTACTGGAAGCAGATCCTATTACAACCCACGATGTCAAATTGAGCAAAAATTGTTCGATTCGCGGTAGACAAAATGGCGAGCAAAAATTGTGGTTCGTGGAAAGTCTTAAAGAAGAACGCGAAACGTTCCACGTTACATTAAGTAGTGGAAGAACAATTCCTATTACAGTTAAACCAGGTCAAATTATGCCTTTAGTTGATCGACTTAACGTTTGGGATGGACTACAGTTTACCACGAACACGTTTATTAGCGGTAATGAAGAAATGGATGGTGTTCATACGATTATTATTTCTCACGATCGTGGACAACGTTCCTTCGTACAATTGGAAGCTAATGAAGCAATGACTATTCAAGAGCAGTTAACGTTGCGTCACAAAGTAAGTGCAGATGGAAGATCGGTACAATTTGATTTCCATCACTTTGAGCAGCCACAAGTAGTTCATATTACAGTTGGCGGGAAAACACTACGTTTAGTTGTTATCAATGCAGACGTTGCCGAACATACATGGCGTATCGATAAAGGGCAGTATGCGATTGGTTATGAAGAAGTAGAAATAAGACCAGATGGTTCACTATATGGCGTTCGTACTTTAACTAATATTAAACCGATGCTACTTGGCTTTGGTAAAGCTGATCTATTGGCAGATGCTTTTGTTGCAGAACCTTTCTCACTAGACTATCCAACGTTTAACAATTGGACAACAGAAACACTTTCATTTGATCAAATCGAAAAAACAAAAGTAGAAGAAGCTGTTACCTTCTCGAAGTGTGGACATCCGTTCGGTTACTTGCTCTATGAATATTCCATTCCTAACGAGCAAGCAGCAGCTAGCGAAATTATTTTACCAGCACTTGGTGATACAGCTCGCGTATACCTAAATGGTGTAGAACAATTGCTAATTACACAAGTTGGTGCAGCTAGCATACCCGTTCAGCTTGCAAGTGGAGATAACAAACTTCAAATTTTAATTCAACATATGGGTAGTTTGAACTTCTCTCCATTCCAAGGGGAAGTGAAAGGTTTGTCTGGAGCAATCTATCGCGATGGAGCTACTATTGATATGCGTAGCAACTGGCAACTACCAGCGGAACTAGGAGCGGCTACTGTTCAACTAGACGAAGTTGTCGATATTGCCGAAAGCACATTGCTGACACGTACATTTACAAAAGATAGCGCCTTTAACAAAGCTGTAATTGTAGGTGGAATCGGTGGTACGCTAATTATCAATGGCAAAACTGTCGAGATGCCACGCTATGAAGAATGGTTCCACTATCATGTAGTAGATATTTCCGATTATTTGGTCGATGGCGAAAACACGATTACGATGTCCATCTTTAAAACGCCATTATATCGTCTAGATATCCATCTTTACCATACAGATCACGCACTAACGGAAGTAACGATGACACCAATTGCAACACCACAACAAATTAACAATACACTAGCAGTAAATGATACTTCCAGCGTATCGCCTACATGGTTCCGTACGACATTCGCTAAACCTGCGATTGCTGCTAATTGTAAGCCTGGTTTTAAATTGCGTTTGAACGGACTGAGCAAAGGAAGACTATTGCTGAACGGTATTGATTTAGGACGTTACTGGCAAGTAGGACCACAAGAAGATTATAAAGTACCGGTAAGCTGGTTACGTGATGAAAATGAGCTAATTTTGTTTGACGAAACTGGTAAACAACCTACAGCTATTCAGTTCGTTTACGATCGTCAATCAACCAACGTTTGGGGCGAAATTAAGTAGCGAGCAATAGATTAGCGGTGTGAGTTACTATTTGATTATTGCATTTACCGTTTGTTAGACACAAACAAGTGAGGGGTGTCCAGAAAATCAGAGAAAACTGACTTCTGGACGCCCCTTTTCACTTCTTTTACATTCTCTTAGGTTAAAACCATAACATTCAAGAGTATGTGCAGATGACATGACGCAACGAGAGAAGGTTTGTACGATAAATCGTATAAACGGTCTTGGATAAACGCGTGGAATGACCGCTTTATACGATTTTTAGTATAAAAAGACGTCGGCAGACTCGTGGAACGAATGCTTTATACGATTCTTCGTGTAAAAGGGCATAGACAGACCGTTGCGCACAAGCTTTGTTCGAAGTATCGTACAAAATTGGGTTTTTAAAAGTGGTTTCTACAATTACATATCGTTGCATTTAGCCATTCATATGATGGACAAGCCAATTTTTAGCTGCTTCAATTTCTGAGCGTGATACGCCATGACCATTTTCTTCCCAATGTAGATGAACCGTTGCCTGCTTCTGTTGCATGATATGATACAACTCTTCGACTTCTTCATTAGCTACTAGAGGATCAAGCGTTCCAGCGGAGATAAATACTTGTTTCCCTTTTAATGAAAGATCATTTTTCTCTCGAGAAGGTACCATCGGATGTAACAGTATGGCTCCTTGCACAAAGTTCGATTCCTGTAGCATCATATTCGCTGCAATGTTAGCACCATTGGAATAACCGACCAAGTAAGTTGTATCTAATGAAAACTGATACTTCTCCGCTGCTTCTCGAATAAAGTCAGCTAATTGTTTCGTCCGAAAGCGTAAATCTTCCATATCAAAAACACCTTCACTCAACCGTCTAAAATATCTCGGCATTCCGTTTTCTTCGACTTCTCCCCGGATACCTAACATATTTCTATCTGGTGCTAAATCACGAGCAATCGCTAACAAACTTGTTTCATTCCCGCCCGTACCATGCAATAAGACGAACGTTCCCTGTGCCGCATCTGCTTGTTCGTATAGATGTTTCATGACACTTGGCTCCCTCCTTCTATTATAGTGGTTGCAAATTAGCTTCAATTGTTGCACGATGTTGCTCCAAAAATGGCGGTAAAGCAAGTGATTCACCCAAATGAGCTAACTCTTCGTCTGTATCAAAACCTGGACCATCCGTAGCTAATTCAATTGTAATGTTATTCGGATCTTTCAAATAAACAGAACGGAAGTAGTAACGATCAATATAACCAGAATTAGAAATCCCTTTGTCATTCAAAAAGTCTACCCAGTTATTCAACTCTTCTTCATTATTCACTCGTAGCGCCACATGATGAACACTACCTCGTCCTGGTCGTTCTTGTGGCAGATCGGTGCGATGCTCCAAATGGATTTCAGCTCCTGATCCACCTTCTCCAGTTTCTAGCACAATGATATCTGGTTGGCCCGCTTCATCCGATAGATACGTTCCTTTTTGGCGAAATCCTAATACTTGTGTCATAAACTGTATCGTTCTTTCGATTTTGAATACCGTCAATTTTACTGGACCAAGCCCGATAATTCCATGCTCCGTTGGTACATCCGATCCATCCCATGCGACACCGCCTGCTACGCCAACATTAGCTTCATCAGATACGAGCATTAAACGTTGCCCTTCAAAATCTTCAAAAGAAAGTGTTTGACGACCAGCACGTTCCTTAATCGTTCCATGTGGCACTTCCAATTGTGTAAAGCGATCTTGCCAATAGTCTAATGCTGCATCGGTCGCTACTCTTAATGAAGTCAAAGAAATACTATCATTACCTCGTCTCGTTTGACCTGCACGTGGAATTTCAAAAAACGTCAGTTCTGTACCTGGATTGCCTCGCTCATCTCCAAAAAACAAATGATACATCGATGGCTCATCTTGATTAACTGTTTTTTTCACTAACCGTAACCCAAGAATTCTTCTATAGAAATCCAAATTGTTTGTTGCTTGAGCAGTAATAGCTGATACGTGGTGAATACCTGTAAAGTACATGATAATTCCTCCCTATATATCTTCTTTTTTTATATTTTTTTTAACAAGTTGACGAGTTGCTTCTTCTCTTCCACCGATAACGAATCAAATTGACTAGCTTGAAATTGTTCTTGTGCTGGCACTACTTTTGCGAATAATTGCTTCCCCTTTTCGGTAAGCGATATATATTTCGTTTTCCACTCTTGCTCTCTTTGGATGAGACTTGTTTCCTCCATTTTTTGCAGTAGCTTCGTTATATTACCTTTGGTCACTAATAACTTCTCACCTAATTGTTGCTGCGTCATTCGATCCTCTGTTCCTACTTGCACGAGTACGTCGAATTGCGCTACAGTAAGCTCCCATTGCTTCAAATGTTGGTTAGACAACCGAACACTATGATTATAAAACCGAGATAATCGATACCAAATGAGCAAATCTAATCGAAGCGATTTTTTCCTCATCAAGCCTCACCTCCTTATCTTTTACTGTTGTTTGTTTCTGTTTGTATCATCAGTTTACATGTAAACTGATGATATGTCAACTCATCAAAAAAGAAGCTCCAGATATAGTTTCTCCGAAGCTTCCTTACATTACTATCTATACTATTGCATTACTCCATTTACTCTACAACATTTAGTGCCTGTTCTAAATCTGTAATCAAATCATCAGCATCTTCTAGCCCGATTGCTATTCGAATATTTCGTAACGATATGCCAGCGTCAGCAATCGCTTCAACAGACATTTCTTTCATATAACTAATCGCGGGAACGTACACCAAGCTTTCGAAACCACCCCAACTGACACCTATCTGGAATATTTCTAATTTATTGACAAATCGTTTTATTTGCTCAATACTATCTGTCTGCAATTCAACGGACATAAGACTCGAAAAACCACTCATTTGTTTGTTAGCTAACTCCGCTTGTTCAAAACTAGCTAATCCTGGATAATACACTTTTGCTATTTTCGGATGAGCTTCTAAATACTGCGCAACTTTCATTCCATTTTTTTGAAATTGATTCATTCGTAAAGGTAATGTTCGTAAACTACGTAACAATAACCATGCTTCAAACGGAGCAATTTTCCCACCAAGTAAAGCATGTTCTTGATGAAAAATCTGATCCAAATCAACTTTACTTCCAATCATTACGCCCGCGACAACATCACTGTGACCACCAATATATTTCGTGCAAGAATGTACTTCCAAATCAATTCCTAATGTTAAAGGCTTTTGAAATATCGGTGTTGCCCATGTGTTATCAATAATTGTTTTAACATGGTGTTGTTTTGCCAACGTAGCAACAGCCGCTAAATCTTGCAAACTGAAAATAACGCTGGATGGACTTTCCAAATAAATAATACATGTTTCTGCTTGTAGCGCATCTGCAAACTCAGCAACGT
Organism: Paenibacillus yanchengensis; assembly: GCF_042684845.1. Lineage (NCBI taxonomy): Bacteria > Bacillati > Bacillota > Bacilli > Caryophanales > Paenibacillaceae > Paenibacillus > Paenibacillus yanchengensis. The sequence continues at coordinate 102,859 of NZ_JBHUMH010000011.1, forward strand.
CTTTGCCAGAGACATACGTAACAGTCATGCCCATTTTCGCCACAAGAAATTGTTCAATAAAATTTTTCGCTGGTCCATAACTATTTTTAATTGCAATAATATGTCCATTTGCTTTAGAAAAATGAAGCATTGCTGCCGATATAGCAGCCATACCGGACGCAAACAACTTTGCCTTCTCTCCATGCGCAAGCTGCGCTAGTTTTTCCTCTACAACTGTAGCTGTCGGATTATTTCCCCGAGAATAAATATAGTTTTCTTCCGGGTAATCATACGCTCGATCAATTGCATCCCAATCTTCAAAGGTAAACAATGTATTTTGAAAAATTGGCGGAATTACTGCTCCTTTGTACTGTGCTGGTTTCTCTCCATAGTGCATTATCTCTGTAGTTTCTTTTTTCAATTATCTCCATCCCCTTACTCTGCCATCCAACTCAATATCCGTGTCCGACAATGAATTACTTCACAGTAACTACATCCATCTTACTTTTTTCGTCTGTTTCATCTATTTCATGATAGAAGCAACCTTTACCTGTAATCGCCAGTACAATCGCTACAATAAAGTTAATCCAAACTAAAAACTGCCATGGAGCATACGTTAATACCGAAATACCTAACGTTGTGGACATAAACACCCCAGTTGTAGTCCATGGAATTACGTTTTCAATCATCGTTCCGCCATCTTCAATCGTTCTAGATAATACTTTTTTCGGAATTTTCTTTTCTGCAAACTTACTTTCATAAGCTCCAGCGATAATAAAACTAGTAGCAAACTGATTAGATGTTAGTGCGTTAACTACAGATGTAGAGAATAGTGCAGCGATAATGGTTTGACTTCTTGTTTTTAAGAAACGAGTAATCCGATTTACTACTATCGATAAAGAATTAGTAATATCTAATGTACCGATAAATATAAACGCCATAATACAAATAGTAATTGCTGAAATTAATTGATATAACCCTCCACGAGTGAGCAACCGAATAATATTATCCGGTACATCACTTACCCATGTGACCATATCCACATTGAAGCCATTTATTAAGGTTGCTACTAAAGAATCGAGTGAAAACTGCTGTACCGTAACACCCAAAATAGCAGCAACAACAGATGATAATATAATTACTGGTGCAGTTGGTTTTTTACGAATAGCACCATACAACACGATAATAGGAGGAATCAACAACAATATATTAAAATGGAATATTTCATTCAATGAACGTATTGTCGTTTCAATATCAGCATTTACTCCAATATCAGTAATTGCTGGCGGAAATACAAATCCCATCACAAAATACAATATTGCTGCAATAATTGCTGATGGTCCTGTTGTATAGAGCATCGAGCGAATATGCTGATAAATATCTACCCCAGTTGCCATCGATGCTACGTTAGTCGTATCAGACAATGGCGACATCTTATCACCAAAATAAGCTCCCGCAACTATAGCACCTGCCAATAGTGGCATATTAGCATCAATTAATTCACCAATCCCAAACAATACAACGCCGATTGTACCAACAGAACCCCACGATGTCCCAGTCATAATCGAAAAGATTCCCGGCACGATAAAACCTACTAAATAAATCATACTTGGAACAATTAAATAGATACCGTAATAAATCATCATCGGTATCGTTCCAGATATCACCCAACTACCAATCAATATCCCGATGCTAAATAAAATAAAAATAGAAGGTAATCCACTCTTTATTTTTTCCACCATTGCAGTTTGTATTTCAGACCAAGAATAACGCAAGTAGAACAACATCGAAACACTGACAATGGAAGCAAGCAAAAATATCAGTTCCAGCGGCATCGATGTGCCCGGAGTTAACCATAACGGTTGTACTACTAATCCAAACAAAATAATGACTACCAGCGCTATAACAGGCATAATAATATGAAAAAATGTTATTTGCCTTTTTTCTTTTACCATCATTTCACCTCATCATAATTCCGCTTACATTTCGGCCGAGAAAGTAAACTTTCAATTAAACAATATTAGTAAACTTTAAATTCAATTTACTGTTTACTAATCTGTAATGTCAAGCCTTTTTACACTTTCTCTTTCTATTAATTTTGTGGGAATTATAACTTTAATTGGAATAGTCCGCACATCGCTTATTCTTTCCGCTGCTAATCTTACCCCTATTCTCCCCAATTCACGGGTATCTATATGCGAAGTAGACAACTCAGGCGTTAAAAACCTGGCGATTTCTATATCATCAAAACTAAGAATCGATATATCGTTACCAATTGTTAATTCTCGTTTCTGAATGCCATGATAAACACCAACCGCCATCGGATCACTGCCTACTAGTATCGCCGTTGGTCTGTTATTTCCATCCAGTATTTCTTCTACAAGTCGCATTCCTTCTTGAGGAGTCCAATCTCCTATTTCCGCACTACAATACTGTTCTAATCCTTTTTGTTTCATCCAGTTTACATAAGTAACATGACGTATATCGTCACGCTTAACTTCTCGTTTTCCATCTAGTCCATACTCAAAACGATTGCCACCAATAAATGCAATATTACGATGACCTCTCTCATACAAATATGCCAAACTCTCTTTCGTCGCCAACTCAAAATCTGCATAAACCGTGTCTAGCCCTATGCTCACGTTATAATTGTCTAATAAAACAATGTTCTCATTTACTTGCTTAATTTGTTCTATCGCTTCACTCGAAGCATTACCTAATATAATAATTGCCCCTAAGCTTGACAGTTGTTCTACTTGATCGATCCCTTCAAACAAACTAAACTTGCGATTACAAGCAACTTTATGCCGTTTAGCTTCTTCCTCGATTCCCGCTCTAATATTACGAAAATAAGGATCATCAATTTCCATCTCCGGGCTAACCGCAGTTATTATTGCCAGTGATGATACACTTCTTTTCTTTCGAGTTTTGTCGGTTTTCTCATAATTCAACGCTACAACCGCTCTTCTGATCCTTTCTTTCGCTTCATCAGAAATCGATAATGTTGGATCATTATTAAGAAACCTCGATACAGCCCCAATTGAAATATTAGCCTTCTTAGCCACATCACGAATACTAGCCATCTATAACTCCTCCATTTATCCTAGAATGAAACTATTTACAATGACCTTATTGAACGATCACGAAAAACAACCATAGTAAACAATAAATATTAAGTAAACAAAATAATTTTACTTAAATCATTTTACCATCCTTTAAACAACGTAGCAAACTAAAAAGCCCATTTCCTAATTTCGGAAACAGGCTTCAACGTTCACTCTAATATAGCTTTATTTTCATTAGACCTTATTTATTGTTTTATTTCACTGCTTGTTTAATAATCCAAACATCTCGTCCAGCCAGCACTTCATTTTCCTTGTTCAACGACCGATTCGTTATCAGCTCAACGCCACTTCGTTTACCCAAATCAACCGTAACATCTGCTGCATTATGATTCATTACAAACAAATATTGATTACTATCTTTTTCTCGAATAACTACTTCAATTCCAGTAGGTAACGATGGAAGTAATGGTTCAATTCCAATCTGAGCACATAGTTGTTGTAACCAATCTTCTAGAAACGCAGCTTCTGGGCTAGTAGCCAAATACCATGCCGTACCAGAACCAAACTTGTTACGAGTTAGTGCAGGTCTGCCTTCATAGAAATCATCGCCATATACAGCTAAAATTTCTGCTCCTTCGGAATGAATAAGATCGCACAGTAGTCCACACTCATATGCTTCTTTCCAATTTTCATCCCGCTCTGTCATAATCATTCGATTCGTTTGCGATGGCAACAAGGCATCGATTTCCTCTGCCCAAATACCTAGCAAGTTTCGTAATTCGCCAGGATAGCCACCTAACTGTACAATATCACTTTCATTGACAATGCCACTAAAGAATGTCGTAATAAAATGACCACCCGCAGCTACATACTGTTCCAGTTTTTGAGCAACACCAGGCTTCACCATATACATAACAGGAGCAATAACAAGGTCATAATTACTTAGCTCTGTTTCCACACTGACAACATCTACAGCTATTCCTTGTCGATATAGCGCATCGTAATATTTGTGTACTTCGTTCACATACTCCAGCGCAATTGTAGGTCCACTAGACAGCTCTACTGCCCACCAATTTTCCCAATCAAATAAGATCGCTACTTTTGCCGGAACGGTCGCATCGATTAACGTATCTCCAAGCTTCTGTAGTTCGGCACCAAGTTGTGCACTTTCCTCAAACACTCTCGTATGTTCATGACCGACATGTTCAATAACTGCACCATGATATTTTTCGCAAGCACCGACGGAACGTCGTAGTTGGAAAAACAAGACTGTATCTGCTCCACGAGCAACAGCTTGATAACTCCATAAACGCATAACTCCCGGACGCTTTAGTGAATTATATGGTTGCCAGTTTTGTTGGCTAGGCGTTTGTTCCATCAGCATAACTGGCTGTCCATCTTTCAATCCCCGCATCAAATCGTGCATCATCGCCGTGTAACTATAAGGCGTATCAATGGTCGGATAGTTATCCCACGAAATAACATCAATATGTTTTGCCCACTTGTGATAGTCTAACTTTTTGAATGCGCCCATCATATTCGTTGTAATCGGAATATCTGGTGTATGCTTTCTTACAGCAGCGTATTCTAACTGATAACATTCCAACAAACTATCGGAATGAAAACGTAGATAATCGAGCGAAATCCCTTGATAGTTCGTTCGTGTTCTACCGTTCTCGCCTTCCCATTCTTCACTTATTCCACTTGGCAACACAATATCTTCCCAATCGTGGAAAACATGTCCCCAAAAACCTGTATTCCACGCTTTATTCAGTTCTGCCAAAGTACCATATCTCTTTTGTAACCATACTCGAAATGCAGCTTCACAATGATCACAATAGCAGTTCCCTGCACCACCGTACTCATTGTTTATGTGCCAAATAAGTAGCGCTGGGTGATCTTTGTAACGCTCAGCTAACTTTTCAGCCATTAACGGTGCGTACTTGCGATAAGTTGGACTGTTAGGGCATGAGTTGTGTCTGCCACCAAACTTTCGTTGTCGCCCGTAAAAATCGACTTGCAGTACGTCCGGATATTTGCGAGCCATCCACGCCGGATGAGCCGCTGTACTTGTTCCCAAACAAACGCCAATTCCTTCTGCATGCAATTTATCCATCATTTCATCTAGCCAACCAAAATCATATGTTTCTTCATTCGGCTGATTTTTCGACCAACCAAATACATTCAGCGTCGCCAAATCAATGCCTGCCAGTTTGAACATTCGAATATCTTCATCCCATACATGCTTTTCCCATTGATCTGGATTATAATCTCCACCATACCAAATTTTTGGAAGTTTACTATTAATCATCATTACACATCCTATTCAAGTATAATAAAATGTCACTGTTTCTTAAAACAATCTATCCTTATTATTAATAGTATGGCTTATAATTATCCTATTCAATATAATATTTTTGCATTTGTGTATAATAAAATGGAGGTTTAATGCATGCGCAGAGTAGTTCCAGCTCACCCATCTGAATTACTTCCTTTACAACTTGAAACAATTGGAATAAACCCAGAACAAGAGTCCATCAATCGCCCGGATGGTTACCCATATTATCATTGGCTACAAACGATAGAAGGAGAAGGCGACTTAATTATTAACCGAAAAGTATGGAAAATGACTCCTCAATCAGGAGTACTGCTAGCACCATCTATCCCCCATCAATACTTTATGAAAGGCTCTGTTTGGAAAACAGCATACATGACGTTTCACGGTAATATTGCTGTTAGTTTGATCCAAACACTTGGCTGGAGCAATGCTGAACGATTTAATTGGGAAGCAAACAACGATGCGATTACAAAACAACTATACGATTTACTTTCCTTTGCCGAAACACGAACTGATCCTTCCGGATGGCAGTATTCTGCTGAATTATACCGTTTTTTAACGTTGCTTCGTACGAACGCACATACTTACAACCGTCCATCGATGATCAATCGATTAGAACGGATGCATAATTTGTTACTATGGCTAGAATCAGAATTTTCCAACCCAGATATTACGCTGGCACAAATGGCTACTCAGTTAGATATAAGCCAACGTCAGTTAAATGAACGTTTTCGACAGCTATTTGGTCAAACTGCCTACGCTTATTTATTACAATTACGGCTACGCAAAGCTAAAGAATGGCTGCCTGCCCACCCAGATTGGACCGTACGCCAAATTGGTGAAGCGGTAGGATTCCGTGATACTAGCCATTTTGTAGCCACCTTTCGGCAAAAAGAAGGAATGACTCCAGACGCTTACCGTCAATTATTTATTAGTAAAAACGTATAACTTACAGCAAATAACGAAGACTATAGTAACAAAAATCTGTAGGAGGTATATATGATACGTCGTTGGATTTTACCGTTACTACTTCTCATCGTTGTAAGTGGCTGTGCCATGTCTAGTCAGCAGGAGCAACCAACCCCTTCATCGACACCAAATATGCAAAGTCAATCGGTACAGCCGTTATCTGAACAAGCAACTCCATTACTAAATGGTGGTCCCGAAATCGAACATCGCAAAAGCGATCCGATGACACTGTCTCAATTACGTGCCAAATATCCAAGTACGTTTATATTGAACGCACCATCTGCCAAAACGGAAGTTGCCCTAACGTTCGACGATGGTCCCGATGAATATTTCACACCGCAAGTACTTGATATTTTGCAAAAAGAAGGAGTAAAAGCAACTTTTTTTCTCGTCGGAAATCGTATGGAAGCTCATCCTGATGTCGTACAACGCATTATCGAGAATGGTCATATTATAGGCAACCATTCCTATTCCCATCCGAATTATGCCACTTTAAAAGACAAACAGTTTCAAAAGGAAATATTAAAAACAGATAAAGTAATTCAACGCTTTACTGGATATAAACCGAGCTTTTTACGACCACCATACGGTAATATTACAGAGGAACAAATAAAATGGTTAGCAAGTCAACATAAACGAGTAGTAAACTGGAACGTAGATTCCTTAGACTGGAAGCAAATAAATGCAGCAGAAGTATCTAAAAATATTTTGACAAAAGTCCATCCCGGCTCGATTATATTACAACACTCTGCTGGTGGTGTAGGGCAAGATTTACAAGGAACAGTGGATGCATTATCTGACATAATCGCTAAAATCAAAGAACGGGGTATGACATTCGTAACGATTCCTGAGCTATTGGATATGCCCAAAGGTTAACCTAGATGTAGTTCATCTTTAACTAATCAAAAGAAAAGGAGACTTTCGCTATAAGCAATAAACATTGCGTATGCGAAGCGTCTCCTTTACATAACCGTATACACGTACTTTAGAAGCAATTAACTCCATTGTCCCGGAAATTGCAATTTTTGTAATGGCGGAAAATTCTCATTATATGCTTCCACCGCTTCCTTTGAAAGCTGGGAAAAAACGTTAGATTCATAAAATTTCCCCTGAATACCTTGCATACTACCTTCCACTAACTCCATTCCCATAAATGCAGCAAAGTTTTTACCATCCGCAGTAGTAATATTAAAGTGATCGCATGTTTTAAATCCAAACTTCGGATAATAATCTGCTTCCCCGAAAATGATAACCCCTTTATATCCCTCACTTGCAGCTAATTTCATTGTTTCTTTTATTAACAACTCACCAACACCACAACCTTGCCATTTAGGCTCGACACAAAGCGGACCGAAGGTTATCACTTCATGCGTACTTAGCCCATCAACGACTTGTGACTTTGTATACATCACACACCCGATGATTTCCCCATCTTTTACCGCCACTCTACTTAACGCTGGCAAATAATCTTCATGTTGACGTAAATGATGTACAAGGTAATGTTCCACACATCCCGGTTGATATTTATTCCAAAATGCATGCTGCGTTATTAACTCAACATTATACCAATCCGACTCTGTTTCCTTACGAATATCAATCCAATCTCTGCTTAGTTGCTGTTTTTCTTCTAAAAACCATCCAAATTCTAACCTTACTTCTTTTCTTTCTAAATCATTATTGTTGTAACAGCACGTATCCATCCCTATTAAGCGAAAACCTTCATGCTCATAAAAATCAACGGCATTGACGTTACACGATTGTGTTTCTAGTATAATTGCTCTTCGTCGTTCTCTTCTTGCTTGTTCCTTTGCCACTTCCAATAACGCATGACCTATACCTTGCTTTTGATAGGGTTCCGCCACCCAAAGTTCCGTAATTCTAAGCCGATTGGACCACAACTCTTGATCCGTTTCTATTGCAGCAATTAGCTCCCCATTCACTAGCACACCCCAAGCATAAGCATTCTCCCAATGATCTCCATATAACTTATCTTCAGAATCATCTGCCTCTGATGCATAAGTAATTGGTTCTAAAAAAGCCTGCTTTTCAATTGCTATACCATAACCATTTTCTGTTTTATCGACACATACATCATAGTACGTATCTGTTGTATACTTTAACGGAATAACCGTTCCCTTCCATTTTTCTTTTGGTAAATGAATTATTTCATATTCCATCGCTCTGTTCCTTTCTTAATTGTTACTGATCCGCCACCACTTTTATATTTAGATAATTGAAGCTCCCCATTTATAATATTACTAAATAAACTTTCCAATTCAAAAGTATTTACCTGACAAAGCAGAAAACATCAGAGCAATGGGCTATGTATATATGACCGCTACAGAGTACAGTTATCCATTTATGAGGATCTTTTTCGAAGAAGATGCCGTGACACATTTTTCTTTCTTTTTGATTAATGCTAAACGTTAAATGAAAAATATTCTTGTGAATAAATTCAATTAGGTCAACCAGACTAAATAAAGGGACAAAACCTATAGTTTTGTCCCCCCCATTTTGGAATATTCGGAAACAGGCATGACCCAAGCCTTCCAATGGTACTACTATTATATTCATTTAGAGTTTATTTATTCTGTCAAATCGTTCTTTCCAATCCGATGGTAAAATACCGAATAAATATAAATCAAACTTAGTTTTTCTAATAATTTTATCAAGGTCTACTTTTAATTGCTTTACATCCTTCTCATTAAGTAATTTCCGCAAAGCGTAAATCCTTGAGAACAAATCAGTATTAGTAACGAGTATTTCATCTTCGCCAGATTCAGGTAGTACAATCGATGATGTTTTTCCTATAAGCTTATTATGATGTGAGCATACATTCCTCAAATTCCTAGTGGCATCTAGCCAGGTATCCATCTGCTTTGTTACTTGCTTACCGTAATTTTTTCCGGAATAACCATATACTAAAACCTCTTTTCTCAAATCACCTCTAAGATAGGCGTATATATTAGTAACGGTTCCAAAGTCAAAATAAGATAATGCTGCCCAACAAGGTATCTTTTGCTTAGATCGACCTCCACCATTTCGGTAATCTTTTAACTCCGGAAATTTAGTTACATTTCTCCGTAATTCTTCCTCTTGCTTTTTCAGGTTTTCAAAAAACTTTTCAGCGAAAAACTTGCGATTGGCCTTTTTTTTAATTTTATCATTATCACCCTTAGATGGGGTGTAATATTGTTGATCTAAGTAAAAAGCTGAATCATTTACCTTTAATGAAACCGCATTCACCAAATGACTCTTAAACTGTATTTCAGCTTTTTTCACATAATCAAAAAACACTTTACGCACCTTAACATCAAAATCATAAGCCTCAAATAATAATTCTTGATTAGGTTTTGATTTGATAATATTAGATTGCGACAATAAATACTTACCATATCTACTTAATCTAAAATAACCCGTGTAAACCAATAATTTTTGGACACGAGTTTTTCTTGTATAAACTACATATTTTTTCATTAATTCTGCTTGTTTATCCAAATCAATTGGCTGATCAGAGTTCATAATAACCTCCTAAAAACAAAAAAAAGAATGGTATACCATTCTTAATCCCGCAAATGGAATATTTGGAAACAGGCACGACCCAAGCCTTCCAACGGTTACTAGTATTATATCATAAATTTTTATATCCTTCAACTTTTTCGTTTTGTATGTTTTTTAAAAAAGTATTCTTTAATAACAATACTGAACTTACTTATCCGGCTTCATATAATCCTGTGCAATATCATCTTTCCAGTCATCTGGCTTGACAGCACTTTTACAAAATCTAGCAACAATGATTGAGATGTCAATCATCTCCTTAATAAGTGTAATTGCTTCATCACCACTTAGCCCTGAAAGCATTATACAGGAAAAACTCCCCCTTTACAGCAGCAAGTGTTATTATTTCACCTGTCTACTATATGGGGAGCCTATCATACAGCATTAGCTTACTACTAGCGAACAATCTCCTTTTTCTAACGAAAAGAAAGTTAATTTACGGTTTTGATCACTATACTCGGAGTGCCCCTCTAAAGCCTCTTGCCCCATAGTAAGAATCAGCCCCATTGTGATAAATAAATATTTGTCCATACCGATAATCTCCGAATATCGCTCCGCCCAATTTACGGATACTGCCCGGAGTTTCCAGCCAGCTCGATGTTTTCGTATCGAACTTTCCTACTTGTTGCAAAGTACGGTACTGTTCTTCCGTCAATATATCAATTCCCATTTCTTCAGCCATACCAAGTGCACTATGCGCAGGTTTATTTTGTTTTCTCGCTTCAAGCGCAACATGATCATAGCATATACTTCTCCGACCTTTTGGACTTTCAGGGGAACAATCACAAAATATATATTCATCTGTCGTCGCATCATAGGCAATGACGTCCGGCTCGCCTTCCGTTTGTTCCATTTGATATAACGACCACATTTTCTCTTCATTTGCTTCTAATTTCTGTTGCACATTTTCCCACTGGAGCGTAGGATGACGGTCCACAAATTTCTTGAACCGAGTTTCTAATGTAACCAACAACGATGTGCGCTCCTCATTCGTTAACTGCTTGCTTGATTTTCCCATGTCACAACCTCCTCAGATACCATCATCACCTCCCGATCCATCATCGTTCAGCTAGGTCTTATTATCTTTCTGTATTATACACCTAACTTGTACCATTCTAATATATATTATTACACTAATTTGATCTTCAGAGCTCTTACTGTACCCTTAAAAGAATCTGCCTAGCATAACTATTATCCAAGACTAGATCACAGATTAGCCGTCGTGCAAACATCTCATTGATGACACGACGGCTTTAAATTATTGCTTATTCAAATAGTTATAGATGGCTTGTGCAGCTTCTGCACGCTTGACAGAATCTTTTGGTGCAAAGTTGTTATTACTTCGTCCAATCATAATGCCATGCTCTGCCAAAGTCTTGGTTGATTCTTTTGCCCACGAGGAAATTTGAGCATCATCCGCATAGCTATGCGCCTCAGAAGCCGGCAACTCTTGCTTGCTTTGCCATTCCAAAGTCCTCTGCAACATAACCGCCATTTCCTCACGGGTAATTGCAGCTGTTGGAGCAAAACGATTATTTCCTTGCCCATGGATCAGTTCAGCCTTCACAGCAGCCCCAACCACTCCCGCATACCAATCATCAGAATTGACATCTGCAAAAGTACTGCCGACTACCTCAGCAAGTCCAATCGTCCTTACCAGCAATGCGGCAAACTCAGCACGTGTAATTTCACGGTTAGGTACAAACGTAGAAGTTGACGTTCCGGCAATAATTTGTCTGGCGGCAAGTTCGCGTATTGCGTCCAGCGCCCATGGCACCTTCGATAGATCATCGAATTTTTTAACAAAAACTAATTCTGCTAGTTGTCCGCTTTGGAACAACTCAATAGACAGGTGATCGCTGGTTACTTCTTCCTTCAAATAGATAAGCTCACCATCTGTATCAATTCGATATACATGATAGTTTGCCAATTTATCTTTCGTTGCTGGCAATGAAACAATCAGCGGAGTTGTAAATGGCTTCGTCATTTGCTCTTTATCGCCTTTCGTCCATTTCACTACAACTTCCCACACTTTATTTGGCAATGAAACATCGGCATATTGTTTTTGTGCAACAAGCGCAGCTAGCCTTTTACTTTCTTCCTCTGCCAATGCTTTCAGCTCCAACTTAAGTGTCTCAGCTCCTTCTAGCTCACTAAATTGTAACCATTCCTCTATCCACTCAGCACTAAGTACTACCTGTGCATCACCTTGTTCGATCATGAGCGACTGCTGCTTCTTATGAAGTTGTTGCAAAATAGTAAGTGGAATTACTGCCACTTCCTGTCCGGCTTGTAGCATAATTACTGGTCTATCTTCAGCAATGTCCTGCGGCTTTACAACATACTCACTAGGTTTTGAACTCGGGTTAATATTTCCGCCGCTATAAGGTGGATGTGACGGATTAACTGGTTCAATCGGATCAACAGACAGAGCTACCATTTCAAAGGCAACGTAGTTAACGGTTGATGTGCCGTCCATAAGACCATTTTCCGTTAAGCTAAACGCCGCTGCACTTGTCGGTTCCACATAATTTATATGCGCTGTAAGTGCTAGCTTACGACCTTCCTCTGCTGTTATCCCAATCGTCGTCCATGGAATCGCCATCTCAACTTGATATCCCGCCTCGGTTCGTGTGCTTTGTTGCATAATACCATCGGTCAAAATGTTATTGAGAGCACCATTGTAATAAATTTCAGGATCATCGACTCTGATCGTATATTGATGTGTACGCTCATCTCGTAGCCCTTGGACAAATTTACCGTCTACAAACAACTCTACACTTGTTTCTTCCCATACGGGGCGAGTTTTTGGAACGTGAACATTTCCATCCTTCACATCAAAGGCGGCATACAAGTACGTAGGACTCCATAATAATGCTAATCTTCCTGCGCTAGTCTCATCCAGTAAGTTACCAAAGGCGATGTGACCAATATTCCAAATGGTGTCCCAAGCTGCTTCCTCTATAACTCCGTCAATATTCATGACAGTGCTATTAACAGCTTTGAGTGCATACATCTGTTTCGATTTCATAAATTTTTTCGGTGCCCAAGCAGAAGAATTGACAGCATCTTGTGAAATATCTTCCGTCATAGTTAGCTTACCCGCTGGCTCCAAGCTATCTACATCCTTGTCATTGACATGGACGGTAAGTCCGATAAGATTGCCTTCCACTGGATTAATATCTAGCGACCGCCAAGGAATGGCAACTTCCATCTGATAGCCTTCCGCAGTAGCAGCGTAACTATAGTTAATTTTTTCATTCGCTCTTGGTGTTTCCCGATATATATACACTTGCGGATCAGCTGCTCGAAATACATATCTGACAGTATGATCATCATATGTGCCTTGCTTACCTATTCCATCCACATAAATTTCCAAGGAATCGTCATCCCATGAATCGGCAGCGCCGGAATTAATAACATGCTGATCTTTCACTGCTGCTGCTACAAATAAATACTCGTCACTGTAATGATAGGAAACTAATGCTTCATTATCCGTCGTTCCTGTTTCATACGGAAGCGGTGAGCGATCCTGCCACATCGCTTCATTCAAATTCCCATCTATAGCAGGAATTACTTGACTAAAATTTAACTCATACTGTTTCATCGCTTCCGTATCGATACCTAATAAATGCAGGTCGCTAAAATACAGCTCCGCTTCCTGATTACCTGGCAATGTCCAGAACAAAATGGATGCAATATTCGCTCCGTCATTATTCAGCTCAGAAAGATCGAATGATAGATGGTTGCTACCAGCAATAATAGTACCCATCCGCTGGTCTGTATAACCACCATTAGTATCAAATAATTTAATGAAAATCTCTCTCGGTTCATTACTCAAATTAAATATATCCAACTCCACTGTATTTGCCCATGTAAAATCTTTCATATCATCACTTATAGGAATACGAATACCAGGATATATTTCCTGATTACTTACTGGAATTTTCACTTTCAGCGCTTTGCCCTCTCCAGTAGCATGATCATCAGTAACACCCAATATCGTAGCGCCATGCTCAGCTGTTATACCGTTAATCGACTGCTGATTTGGGAAATTATGAATGACTTGTTTCTGGAATATTGGTTCCAACGTACGAGACTTAACGGGTACACGCTTAGTAACCGTCCGTTCGACTGCGCCATTCTTTAGCTTTATAACTACTTCATTTATACCTAAATTAAAATTCATAACATGGCTGTAACGATCACTTACGTTATTACCTACAATTGTTGTTGGATTAATCGCTACATCGTTAATCCAAACCTCTGTACCCTTTTCGGCATATATAACAACTTCTTTTTGCGAATATTCATTCGGTTGATCATTAAATAGAACTAACGCTTGCGGATTTTGTGATAACTCTTCAATAAAATCGGCGACTTCACTTCTTACCCGCTGCAACTCCTCCACATTTTTAGTGAACGATTTTACATTTGTAAACAAACGATCGTAGTATGGTTGAATTAGTTCTTTCGTCGACACCTCAATTTCCAGTTGCTGAGCAGCTTTATTAACAAGGTCTTCCAGAAGCCACAAGTACTCATAATCCTGATTACCGTCACGAATCGCCTGTAATCTTAAAGTAGCGATCGGGCTGTTCATCCCATATTTAGCACCTGGATATAGAATATATCCATCACCGTTCGCTCCTGGAAATGCTAACGGATCATTCCAAATATCACGGGTTTGATACGCTGTTCCATTATACTTCGCATAAATATTAACAGCCCAATATAAATTTCCCTCTATACCATAAGCATGTTGCATCCACGGTACTACTCTTGCGCTAATCAAGTCGTCATCCAAATGATAAGCCGGGTAAGGATTAGCCGGAATAACACAGCCATACCACCATAGATTCCCGCCATTTGCTTTAAAATTATTCGCTAACTGTAAATAATCTTTTCCTCCAAACTCTGAGAACAGAGGTGAAAATGTATTAACATCATTCATCAGTTCTGGACGAATTGACGTCGTCACAATGTGCCTTAAATTTGGATCAATAGCAGCAATTTGCTGGCTGCGCTCGATTACTTTCGGGAACATTGCCACCGTAGGCTCATCGATTTCTCCTCCCAAATAATAGTACGCCT
This sequence comes from Paenibacillus yanchengensis, assembly GCF_042684845.1. Taxonomy (NCBI): domain Bacteria; kingdom Bacillati; phylum Bacillota; class Bacilli; order Caryophanales; family Paenibacillaceae; genus Paenibacillus; species Paenibacillus yanchengensis. The sequence goes on from NZ_JBHUMH010000011.1 coordinate 117,862, forward strand.
TGTCCAACAACCCTTTATTCTTCAGACTATCAACGAGACTTTTTGCTCTACCACTTTCAAAATCACCTACCGTATAAGGTAAATTATAGGCCGATACGCGCGGGTCATTAATATACTGCTCGGCATCTAGAATATACTGCTCATAGTCATCTGTTGGAATAGGTAATGCTGTTGGTGTAACATGATAATTCAATAGAAATTCGTAATAATTTTCCATTATACGCCAATACTCTGGTGATCCCTCTACAAGCCCCGGATAACCATATGGCAACATCCAGCCCCACACAGCAAATGCGGTTTGTGCATGATTTTGTGCAGGCAAAGCAAAATCTCTCACCTTTACTGTAATTGGTACCTGCTCTATAGTGCCGTTAGCCGTTATCGAAATAGTACCATTGTAAACACCCGATGGCGTATTGGCTTCCGTTTTTATCGTAAACCAAATTGCTTGATTATTGCCTTTTTGCACTTGAATCGATCCATGCAAATTCATATAAGGCGAATATGGTATTAATGCATCCGGATACCAACCAGGCTCATGAGCACTGTTTGACTTTGCCGTTGTTTTCACATAATGCTGTACAAGCACTTCGACGTCACTTGCAGAAATAGTCGAGCTACCCGAAGTTAAATCCGATATAGTCGCTTCTGTTATACTGACATTTCCTTCTGTAGCAGTGAGCAGCACCTGTCCGCTCTGATATTCACGCTTTGCCATCTCTAAATTAATCGCCGTTGAAGCTAACGGAGCAGCATCACGTTTTAAAGTTAACGTGCTTGGTGCTGTCCATATGCTAAAATCTCCTTCGCTCGGGTCTGGATCTTCATTCATTTGTACGAATGAAACGTCATCGAAATAAACTTTGCCAGTACCGAACGCCACCATTAAATATAAACGAGCCTTAACGGAACCTGGTAGTGGTGTGATTCGGTACGTAAAGTGCTGCCAATCCCCTGTTCTCTCTGCTGCAACCAGTTCCTTATGCGGTCCACCGAGCCACTCTTCCGTATCGTCATAAAAATCAAATACAAGCCTTGGACTTCCACTCATTTGTGGATCATCTACTTTTATCCACACCGAAAACTCATATTCCTTCGTATCGTCTACTGGTACCAAATTATCCATCTGCCAATTTGGATATTCTTCCCCCGTAGAATGGTCAATAAAAACACTATACGAACCAGAATGTTTTTCTTCCGTACTGACGCCAAAATCTGTCCCTAGTTGACCAGGTGAATATTTCCAACCCGTCGGTTTTCCTCCAGATACTAAATCAAAACTAGCGTTACTCATCAAATTACCCGAAGGTGCCGCCTCCGCTTCAGGTACGTTACCTATACCTGAAAAAAACGATATTATAAGACTTAGCACTACCATTTGAATAGCCCATCTTTTACTGTTCATCCGCCACTTATACACGACATTCACTCCTTTAGCATCTTCAAAATAAAACGCTTACATTTTATTCATTTAAGGACGAAGCAGCACTGCATGCTTGCCCCTATTTAATCAGCCCTTCATCGCTCCCATCGTAGCGCCTGCCATTATTCTTCGTTGGAAAAACATATATAATATAACGGTTGGAATTAATACAATAATAACTCCTGCAAACATCGTTACCCAATCTGAGGTATATTGCATTTTCATATTTGCTTGGTACATATTAACCCCTATTGTGTACTTAGCTGGATCACTTAAATAAATGAACGGACCAAGAAAATTGTTATATAATCCAAGAAACTTAAATATAGCAACGGTTACAATACCAGGAGTTGACAAGGGAATAATAATGCGCCAAAACGTTTGATAAATGGATGCTCCATCAATATAGGCACTCTCTTCCAAATCCTTAGGAAGGGAAGACATAAATCCACCTAGTAGCATGAGGAAAAAAACATTTTCACCGAAACTATCCAATATAACAAGTCCGGTTAAGCTATTTGTTAAATGCAAACTTTTCATTAATAAATATTGTGGTACCAATGCATTAATTCCAGGCAAAAATAGTGATAACATGATGAGTCCCCATATAAATGACCTACCGCGAAACTCCATTCTAGTTAGAGCATACGCGTTAAGCGTCGTCAGAAAAGTTCCAATAATCAAACTTACTCCTACGTAATAGACTGTATTTATCATAGATTTTCCAATATTATAATCCGTCCACGCTTGCTCATAGTTAGTCCAATTCAAACTTGTAGGCAGCGCCCAAATATCCTGAAAAAATTCCACATTCGTTCTAAGTGATTGATAGGCTATCCATACTATCGGAAAAATAATGGTAGCTGCCCAAAAGAAAAGCACCAGCCTCCAAACGTAATCCATCAATGTTCGCCGTTGAGTCATATTTCCAATCTCCTTCGCGAGTCATTAAAACTCAATTGTTTCCTCAGGATAATACTTGTCGATAATAAATTTTGCCCCAACTAATATAACGAACAACAACATACCGATTGCAGACGCGTATCCATAATTATGATACTCTTTCCCAAAGGCTAGATTAAACATATATAATCCGGCTACATCCGTTGAACCTTCTGGTCCACCATTGGTCAAAATCATAATTATTTCAAAACTTTTTAGTGATCCAAGTACAACGTAAATAACGCAGACCCGGATAACATTACGAATAAGTGGTATTGTAATTTTAAACAGCAACTCCATCGGTCGAGCCCCTTCGAGCTGAGCCGCCTCATAGAGTGATCTGGGAATGGCACTCATAGCATTAATGAAAATAATGACATATAATCCTACACCTCCCCAAACCATCGGGAGAACAAGAGCCCAAATAGCTGTTTTCGTGCTGCCTAACCAGTAAAAGTCGTTCATCTTGAGACCGAATAATTCAATAACTCCATTAAGCAGTCCAAAACTGCCATCATAAATAAATGACCAGATCATCGCTACAATTACCGTAGAAAGTACATTAGTAAAGAAATATATCACTTTGTACCAGGCATTTTCCTTATACGACTTCATATTAAGCAAATAGGCTAACAATAATGATATAAACAACGTAAATACCGGAACGATAACCATGTAGATAGCATTATGGTACAATGCACGCCAAACGAATTTATCCTGGATCATATAAATAAAGTTATCCAACCCAACAAACTTAGAATCTGTTAAACCATCCCATTCCAATAAAGAATAATAGACGGACAGTAGGTTAGGGTACAAGGTAAATAAAATATATCCGAGCAAAGATGGAGCGATCGCTATTACTAAAAACATTCTTTTCTGACGGCTAGCTTTATTCATTCTACGTTTTGGCTTTGCCATTATTTGCGGCGGTTGTAGTTCAGCCTCCAATGCAAATCCCCCCTCTTCACAGATTTGGGAGAGGAAGCCCCTCTCCCAAATCTATCATTCGTCTTATGGACGGTCTTTAGCAATAGCTGCTTGTCTTAGTTTCTCTGCTTCTTCTAATACCGGTAGCGGATCTTTCTTACCCGTTGCAACTGCAGTAATCAACTCATTTAATATTTTAACTGCTTGACCTTCCTCTGGACTTGTCAAAGCAAAATTACGTTGATAAGAAATGTATTCTACATTGTGCTTCGTTGAATATTCCATTACTGCTTTTTGAGTTGGTTGCAACTTCTCCACTCGGGCAGGATCCTCACTATAGTCTAATCTTCCTGGATAAGAACCCGCATCAACTGCTAATGACTCCTGAATTTCAAAATTATAGAGACTCAGAATAAATTCCTTCGCCCATTGTTTTGTAAGTTCAGGTTTGTTTTTCCAAATGGCAAAACTCACATCACCTGTACCAGCATTTACAAACACCGTCTGATTCGAATCATTCGTAACTGGAATACTCATAAAGCCCCAAGTAAAACCTGCTGGTGTACTTTCTTTCATTTCATTACCTACCCAATCACCAGTAGCAACCATCGCCGCTTTATGCTGCATCACTTGCATTTGCGACTGCGTATGGTTAAGAGCAGCTACACCTGCTGGAAAATAACCATTTTTCCCAAATTGGTACATACGATTCCATGCCTCTTTGTTTTCTTCTGTTGTAATCTGGGGGCCATCATAATTACGGAAATTAGCTACATAAGTATCAAAAGTGCCATTAGCCTTGGCTAAATCGAATTGTAGTACTTGAAATACATAATCTGTTAAGTAACCAGCATAAACTCCTGGGAATGTAATTGGAATAATACCGTCTGATTTGATCTGTTCAAGCAAGGAAACAAACTCGTCCCACGTGTTTGGATTTTTGTTCCATCCCTTCTCATCAAATAATTGTTGGTCAAAAAATAATCCTGAGTTAAAACCAACGACCGGTACACGAGCGGTCATACCAGCACTTGTTGCATTGTTATAGAAATCATCGGATATAACAGAACGTAGTGTTTTACCTGAACCATCTGGCAATTCACGTTCCCAAAGATCATCTTGCGATTCAATTTTACCTGCTTCCACTAAACGATCCAAAGCTCCGTTAGCAGAAAATCTCGGCATAAATAGATCAAACATATCATCATCATTACCAGCTGCAATCTTTGGCTCCAGTATAGTCTCCAGTGTCGGTGTCGATGTCAAATCAAAGGTGACGTTTGGATACTTCGCTATAAATTGTTCCATCGCCAAATCAATCCAAGCCCTGCCTGAACCACTTTCCCATAAGCCGACTTTTAAAATTACCTTCTCCTCTTTGGATAGTCCATTCTCATAGACTTCCGGTTCAATCACTTCTTCCGTAGCATTTGGAGCTGCTGTTTCCGTCGTCGTTGTTGTCGTCGTTGTTGTCGGCGAGTTTGCCGGTTTTTCACTTCCACTCGAGCCACATGCCATTAATAAAGAAAAACACATGACTACAAACAATACAAGGACAGTTAACTTTTTCAATTCCATTACCCCCTAGTTTTTTTCAGCCGATGCTATTTAAAAGCTGGTTGCTTATCAGCTGGGCTGTCAATGCAATAGATTTACCTCCTGCTAGCCTAGATTTTTCCGCCGCAAAAGCCATCAAATGGCTTTGCATAGAAACTTCTGCTGATGTAAGTGCTGGTCTGGCATCATTGCCATGAGATCTTACTTGCTTCAAAAAAGAACGCATTAATCCTTCGTCTCCTCCGCCATGCCCGCCTTCTTCATCAGCAATCGAGATCACTTCCGGCTCTTTCCCAAAACGGTACAGCTTAATATCTTTCTTTTCCATGCAACCTCGAATTTCACCCCGCGTACCCATAATCTGTACTGTTCTTGAAATATCATGGGAAAAACCTGACATTGTAAAAGAAGCTGTCGTACCACTTTCAAACTCCATATTTACGATCTGATGATCGACAACATCATTATTACAGCGGTAAACACATCGGCCAAATGGTCCTGTCCTGATTGCTTCACGCACCCCATGCGGCGTAAGATCATGAGTTATAAATCTAGTCCAATCTGTCGTTTCTGCCTCTTCATAAATTCTAATGGCAGAGTAAGGGCATTCGCGTTCTACCGCACATCCATCCAAACATCTTTCCGTCGAGCCTTCTGGGGCTTTTTCAATCCGAAAATGTTTTAAGGAACCATAGGAACTGACTTTGGTACATGGCTCATCAATTAACCATGCCAAAATATCCATATCATGACAGGATTTCTGCAAAATCATCGGGCTTGTTTCTTTTGCACGACTCCAATTACCTCTGACGAAACTATGGGCAATATGATAGTAGCCAACATTCTCACTTAATTGCACAGAAACAACTTCACCAATGGCATCGCTTTCAATTAACTGCTTTATACTCGACCAAAATGGTGTATATCGTAGTACATGGCACACCGTCAACAAGCGACCATATTTACGCGACGCTTCAATCATCGCAATAACTTCATCTTCAGACGGAGACATCGGCTTCTCCAGCAATACATCATACCCAAGTTCCATAGCTCTCACTGTCGGATGAAAGTGCATTCTATCTTGCGTTGCGACTATAGCAATATCTGCCATCCTAGGTCTAACCAGTAACTGCTCCCAGCTTTCAAACAATTCACTATCCAATAAACCATGTTCGGCAGCTGCAAGCATTCTGCGCTCTTCATCGGGTTCAGCAACCGCGACAATTTTTAATTTATCAGGATACTTATTAGCATAAGCTCCATACACAAATCTCCCTCTTGCCCCGGCGCCTATTAACACTCCTGTTATTTGGCGCAAAATATCACACCTTTCTTTGTCTATACTCTCCAACTAAATCGGTAAACCTTTTTCATAAACCAATAGTAACAGCCGTTACTAACTGATGTCAACACTATTTTTTAACTGATTTACAGTTTCTTTTTCGCTTATATCGCTCTATTTATAAGTGTTTATTAGCGAAAGCTTTAAATTGTTTGACGTATTTGCTACTTTTAATCTATAATATAACTAGCGTTACTAAGTTGTTTTATAAAGGAGTCAGTGCAATGGTTACAAAAAAAGAGATAGCGGAGTACCTTGGCATTTCACGCACTTCCGTTTCCCTTGTACTAAACAATTCACCTGGACATAATATCTCCATCGAGACGAGTAAAAAAATACTGCAAGCAGCAAAGGATCTTGGTTACCGAGATATCGAATTTTCCCCAAAGCTTTGCTATGTGCTCTATGATCGAGATGCTAACGATCCACGTTATATGGCAGATTTGCATACAATAGAATCAGCTGCAAGTCAGTATAATTACGGCTTAATCTTTATGAATATTACTCCTGATGGTGAATCGTTAAATAAACTACAAAAAATAATAGAAAATCAAGAAATTGATGGCTTTGTCATATCCGGAGATGTAGATGGCAAACTGCTGAATATTTTCCAACAATCCAATGTACCATATATCTTATATGGTAAGCCATTATACGAAATCGAAAAAAATTGTAATCATATCGCAAATGATGATCGTAAGCTCGCTTATGATGCTGTTAGCAACTTACTCGACATGGGACATACTCGCATTGCACTTTTTATGGGATCTTTGGATTACCTTATTCATCAGCGTACTTTAGAGGGATATTTGGAAGCTCATAAAAATAAGGGAGTCGAAGTGGATAAATCGCTGATTCAAATCAGTAACGATGAGAATGGCTTTGAGATATGCAAGCGTGCTCGGATGCTACGCCTCCATTACTCAGCAGCTTTCTGCGCAAATACAGTGATCCAATTTGGCGCATTGCAATATTTGCAAAGTACAGGAATAGCTGTTCCCGCTGATATCAGCTTGGTCGGTTCTGGGTTTTCTGAATTAGTAAAATTAAGCATACCACCACTCACTACCTACTATGTTTCCAATACGGAAAAGGAACGAATCGTTAGTCTATTAATCGAACAGATTAACAATAAAACAAGCAACGAACCAATCTCTGTATATATTACAGATTTTGAATGTTTTGAAGGCGGTACAATTGCACCCTATAAATCTGTCGATCATCAAAAAGGAGCAGTAGCTGATCAATCATAATCCAGCACCTTTAGCTTCTTTGATTTTATTATTCGAATGTATTTGAGTTTTGGCTACATTAAAATATTATTTTCAAGAAGAAAACTGCTCTTCGCCTCAAGGCAAGGAGCAGTTTTCTCATTTCTTACTTGCTTTTATATTACTTACTTGCTTTGTATGCAGCCAAATGTTCTTTTACTTTAGCAGCATCAGCTTTCAGATCTAATCCTGTATTAACTAGTGGACTTAGCGTAGAAACTGCTTTAATTTTGTTGCCACCGTAGAACGTCAAAAATTCATCTTGATTAATAGAGTATAGTACCGCTTTTCTCAAGTCTACACTTTCCGCAACTGGACGATTAGCTGTGTTAAAGCGAAGGTAACTAACAGCGTTACTTGGAATAGCTTGTAGCTCCAGCTTACTATCTGCTTTAATAACATCATATTTGTTTTCTGTTAATCCGTAATATAGGTCAATCTCTCCACTACGAAGGGCAGACAAACCGCTATCCATATCTTTAATGAAACGAATTTTGATATTACTAATTTTCGGGTCATGCTTCGTTTCTTTCATATAGTTAGGGTTTTTATAAAATATCGCTTCATAGTCGTTTTTGTGTGACAGAATATATGGACCACTTGTATATAACGTATTATTGTAGCTGTCACCTTCTGTGACCGTGTTTTGATCACCGTAAGGAATATCTTTGTTTACATCAAATTTTGCTACATCGTACGTGTTAATGCTCTCTACTTGTTTTTTCGATACAATACCAGCCGATTGATGCGCCAAATAGTTCAGTACTTGTGGAAACGGAATTGTTGTCGTTACTTTAACTACTTGGTATTTTCCAGCAGCATTATTTGCTTCTGTTTTATCAGCTACTAATGCCGTCACTTTTTGGTCTAATCCTTTTTCCAAAGCTGCTTTTACCGTTTCATTACCACCAGAAATCTTCACATTTTCTAAACTTGCCCAATCCGTTACTAGTTCAACATTAGCAATATGTTCGTGCAAAGTATACGTACGATGATCGGGTACAGAGTTTTTATCCTTTGCACGATTCAAAGAGAAGATAACATCGTCAGCACCAACGCGCTCGCCGGAATCAACAGCTTTTTTGTTGTCAATTTTAGCAAAGTTAATATCATCACGTAGTATGAAGTAGTACTCAGAATTACCATCTGCAATCGCATGATTTAACGATAGCGAACCTTCAGATGTTACTTGGTCATCATCTGTTAAGTTAACTATGCGAACATGCATATTTGTATTAATAATGTTGATGGAACCATCATTTCCTTTGATCGGATCTAGAGAAGTCAATACCGGCATTGTCGATTGCAACACTAACACTTCACTATCGCGTTTCGCAGTATCGTTAAAATCTACTTCTTCCCAAGGTAAAGAACGAGATTTAGAAATACGAACCGAGTCAGCATTCAATTTTTGTTTATTCAGTGCTTGTGCTTTTTGAGAAGTATACAATGGAGCAATATAAGCTTTTTCAAAGACTAATTTTTCTTCAAACTGTTTGTACGTTTCCACAAATTCTTCTGGTGTTTGTGCTGCTGCTTTATCGATCAATTCATCGATTTCTGGATCTTTGTGAATACTATAGTCGCCACCAGTTTTGAACAACGCACGAACGGCATAGTCTGGGTTACCTGTTACTGTCGTCCAGCTATTCAGCGACATATCATAGTTACCAGCATCTTCTAGCGATTTGAAAGAACCATAATCTGGTTGAAGATTTACTTTCACATTAAATCCATTTTTAGTAAGTTGATCACGAACAATGTTCGCATCGTCTTCGTTGGCACTCATTGCCAATAACTCAATTTCCACAGCACTTCCATCAGTTACAGCAGTTGAATTATTGCCTGTTGGATTGCTGGTAGGTTCATTGACATCACCTTTTGTTTTCACAGCACAGCCGCTTAAAATAAGGACGAAACTCATAAACAACAATAACGCAATTTTCCTTTGTCTCTTCATTTTGATACCCCCATTTTTTAATTACATTACACGTCATTCGTGTTTAGGATCAAGCGCATCTCGCAAACCATCACCTAAAAAGTTAAAAGATAGCACTAGCGCAATAATCGCTAAGCCAGGATAGATAGCGGTATAGGCATGTGTTTCCAAGTATGCACTTCCCACCTTCAAAATATTACCCCATTCTGGAATATGCGGCTCTACGCCAAGTCCCAAATAACTTAAACTACTAGTAGCTATAACTGCTGTACCTATCGTAATACTCGATTTGACAATCATCGGAGCCATCGAATTCGGTACGACGTGCCGCATCATAATTTGCCAATCACTTACTCCCAGCACCCGAGCAGCTTGTACATACTCAAGTGAAGATACAGACAACACATTCGCTCGCATCGTTCTAGCAAACGTTGGAATCGAACCGACACTTAAAGCGATAATTAAATTGGTTGTATTAGCTCCAAATGCTGCGATTATAGCAATAGCTAGTAAAATTCCTGGTATAGCATACAAAACATCTAACAATCTCATAATTACGTTGTCCGTTTGTTTGCCATAATAACCAGAAACAACACCCAATAATCCTCCGACTATAAAAGGAATTATTGTAGTAAGTATACCTATCGTCAATGAAATACGGGCTCCGAATATAATACGTGAAAATAAATCTCGCCCAAAATTATCTGTACCAAATGGATACATCATACTTGGCTTTTGCAATATAGCACCATAATTATTTACAATAGCCAAATCATAATCAAACGTTAAATAGCTCGACAACGCCAAATGAAGCAAAAAGATAATGAAAAAAATGCCTATCATCGATGTTGAACTTTTTGATATTTGATCCACTACTTCACTAATTTTCGAACCAGCTGTATAATCTTTAGCTCTTAATTTGGAGATAAGTAGTAAGCCGAGCATAAGTGCAAATAAATTCCCCAATAGTGCAGTAGCCATCAATACAATCGCAACTATCCACATCCAACGTGGCAATACTTGATTGTCAGCATATTTGGCTATTAATAATAAAGCAACAAGCTGGATTAATGCAATGACGATTAACAATCCCATACCTACCATAAATAAATCAGTAACGTACGGTTTAAATAAATTCAACAACGTTACAGCAAAAACAGCTATCGTTGTGAGCAAACTATATACGGAAAGGGTATATGCAGCATTCTTTTTCTTTTTAACTAACTGAAATGCTGCTGTTGTAATAAATATATTGCCTGTCAGTAAACTGAGCATTAACAGGTAACCTAACGATCGAGTAGACGATTTTATTTCACCATGCTTTAAATCGCGTCGAATAAGCGCCCACACAGCAAACTGAAAAGCTGCAAATAGAAAATATAAACTACTAACGATCAATGTAGGAACGTGAATCGTCCCACTTCGAAAAGAATAACTGTTCAGCAGAAACACTAGTGCCAACACTACTGTAACTACACCCGCAAAACTTGCTTGCGTGTACTCTTGACTCGATTTCAACCGAAACTGGATCTCTTGTTTTATAAATGGATGAGTAGCCACTGTTAGCACCCGCCTTAGTATTGTTTCAACTTGGAACGTATTCTTGGGTCAAAGAAAGCATATAGCAAATCAATAAACATATTGATAAGTGAAATGGTAATTGCTGTGTAGACTACCCCGCCCATAACAGCTGGAATATCGGGAATAAACTGCTTTTCTACAATATAGTTACCAATACCACTAATATTAAACACTTGCTCTGTTACAGCCGCACCGCCAAGCATCCCACCAAACTGAAGACCAATAATCGTTACAATCGGGATAAGTGCGTTTCTCACCGTATGCCGCCAAAGTACTGTTCTACGTGACAGCCCTTTTGCTTTTGCCGTAATAATATAATCTTCGTTAATTACTTCTAATGTCGAAGAACGAGTCATCCGAGATACAGCAGCTGTAAGCGCCGTTCCTAGCACAAAGATTGGCATAATCGCTGACATCCAATTATTCGGATTATATGTCGCTGGCAGCCATGGTAGTTTAATCGAGAATCCTAAAATCATAATTAATCCTTGCCAGAAATTCGGAATGGATAAACCAATCAAAGCAATGAACATAAACGTGTAATCAAAAAAGGAATTAGGTCTTGTTGCTGACACAATACCAATAGGCAAAGCGATAATGACAGCAAAAATAGTCGCAAGAAGTGTCAACGTAAACGTAACAGGAAATTTGTTCAAGATTGCTGTAGTCACTTGTTCATTACCTGCGAACGATTTACCTAAATCAAACGTCAAAATACCTTTTATATTGTTCCACAACTGCATCAAATAAGGTTGATCTAACCCATAAATTTGATTGAAATTCGCTATTTGCTCATTGGTTGCTGTCTCCCCAAGCAAATTGGCTGCTGGATTCATAGGAGATAAATACAATATCGTAAATACTAATATAGCAACACCAAAAATAACAAATACGGTCATCATTAACCGTTCGAATATATATTTTACATAAGCATTAGAATAAATCGCCATTAATAAGTACATAGGAAATCCTATTATAATAGAAAGAACAAACAAAAGCGGATGTCCAATAAACGAAGCATAGCTATCAACAAATGTAACTTTCGTGGCAGCAAGCTCCGTCTCTTTTTCCTTCAAACGAGTATCGAGCAAATTAGTGAATCTTGCTATTGCTAATTTCTCTGCTTCTTTCTCTGTTTGCTCCTTGCTTGCTTTTTGTCCAAAAAACCGCTGTTTCCGCTCTATTTGATCTTGAGCTTCTTTACGTAACACATCCATATAGCCTTCATTTAGCAATTTTTGCCGCATCTCCGAAGCAATTGCATTGTAACTACTTTTTGATTTACGATAGAGGTAGATAAAATATATAATGATTGTAACAGGCGCACCAACAAGCAGTAGAAAGAACCGGTACGAAGGATGTAATAACATTTTTCCATACAGATTCGTTAAACGACTGTGAATACCTTCGTCAGTGGCAGTAGTTTGTCTACTCAACACAATTCGCTCCTTCCAAGCCAAGTTTCAATTGCATAATTCCGATAGATATAGTATATCTTATTTAAGCCGTCGAAAATTGTCAATAACTCTCGATTAAGCTCGTTAATACATTATACAGAATCTGTAGACAGATAGATATATTCGTTATAACAATTAATTAGATTAATAATAAATATTAGTGGTAACTTTTCAAAAAATAATTTAACTCGGGTGACGATATGAATACACTACTGCAAGTTAACAATTTATCCGTTTCGTTTTTTTCTCATGATAAGGAAGTAGAAGCGGTACGCGGCGTCAGTTTTGAAGTTCATAAAGGTGAAACACTCGGCATCGTCGGGGAATCCGGTAGTGGAAAAAGCGTTACAGCTCGTACCATTATGCGGTTACTTCCATCACCACCTTCGATGATAAAAAATGGAGAAGTCATTTTTAATGGGCAAAACCTTGCTTTTAAAACCGACAAAGAAATGGAAAACATTCGAGGAAAAGATATCGGGATGATTTTTCAAGATCCGATGTCATCACTTAATCCTACGATGCGTATCGGAAAACAGATAGAAGAAAGTTTAATTAAACACCGTAATTTAGGTTCACAGGAAGCACGAAAAGAAGCTATCCAAATGCTAAAAATGGTCGGTATAAACAATCCAGAAGCTCGCTATTTGCAATATCCACACGAGTTTTCTGGAGGAATGCGTCAACGAGTGATGATTGCTATTGCACTTGCTTGTCGCCCCTCCTTACTTATAGCCGATGAACCTACTACCGCTCTTGATGTAACGATTCAAGCACAAATATTGCAACAAATGAAAGACCTGCAACAGCAGCTTGGTACTTCCATCATTCTAATTACACATGACCTCGGTGTCGTTGCTGGAATGTGCGATCGTGTTGTTGTCATGAAAAGTGGAGAAATTGTAGAAACGGGGACGACCGAAGAAATTTTCTCCAATCCGCAACATGAATATACCATTAAATTACTGAATGCTTTGCCACGACTACACGAAAAGAAACAACCAAAACTAACACCGATGATTAATATTGAGCAAGACGATATTCCTTTATTACAAGTTCGCTCCTTAAAACAACATTTCAACTTAGGAAAAGGGCAGATTATTAAAGCAGTTAATGATATTAGTTTCGATATTAAAGCAGGGGAAACGCTAGGATTTGTTGGCGAGTCTGGTAGCGGTAAATCAACGACTGGACGAGCTATTTTAAATTTGAATGAACTTACTGGTGGAGAAGTACTATATCAAGGTATTCCACTTCAACAACTTAATCGATCCGAAATGAAAATGATGCGTCGCCATATGGGGATGATCTTCCAAGATCCTTACGCTTCCTTAAATCCAAGATTAAAAATTATGGATATCATTGGCGAAGCACTCGATGTGCATAAATTAGTTTCCAGCAAAAAAGAACGACAACAGCGAGTGAACGAATTGCTTGAAATGGTAGGACTAGACGCCTCACATGCGTTGCGTTATCCTCACGAATTTTCTGGCGGACAACGTCAACGAATTGGTATCGCCCGAGCATTAGCTGTCGAACCAAAGTTTATCGTTTGTGATGAACCTTTATCTGCACTCGATGTTTCCATTCAAGCACAAATCGTGAAACTACTGCAAGAGCTGCAACAAAAATTAGGATTAACGTATCTGTTTATTGCGCATGATCTATCGATGGTCAAACATATTAGCGACCGAGTAGCGGTTATGTACAAAGGAAAAATAGTCGAGCTAGCTGAAAGCGAAGAACTGTATGCTAACCCACTACACCCTTATACAAAGTCGCTATTATCTGCTATTCCAATTCCAGACCCAAAAATCGAAGCACAAAAAAAATTCATTCCACCCGCTGCTCCTACGAATGATGATCCGTACGAGTTAGACAACTCGATCTTCGTGGAAGTAACAGCAGGACATTGGGTGGCACAACAAGTGAACAATGTTGCAATAAGTTGAATGAAAAAACACCGACGACTTCCTACTGAAATATGGACTATGATCCAAGGTAGTGTGGTCGGTGTTTTTTCTCTCATTGTTGAGGAAACGGCTATAGACAGATCTACATAGCAATTCTACTATTGCTTTCGGTGATGCCTGTCACTTCCTAAATTTTACAACTTATTCACTTCTATCTTTTAGAAGGGGTGTTGATTCTTTCCAATGTATTCTTCTGCTTGATCGTCTTATAGTTCACAATATAACTTTGACCTAGTTGGATGAGATTCCACACATTAAAATCCGTTACATATATCTTTTCGGTTGATGCAGTAATATTGTGCAGATGACAAGGTCAAGTCCTTTTTTATGTGTAAATTCCCTTTAGATATGATCTGCCGGACTTATGACTTGGGTTCGGCTTTCTTCTTCTCTTTTTTCCACGTCCAATATAGGTCCATATCGATGTATCTCCTCT